>NZ_JBFIGP010000008.1:0-32561 GCF_041602235.1 Paraconexibacter sp. | reverse complement strand
GGTGCTGACCGGCCCCGGGACGACGGCGAGCCCGGCGCTGAGCACGGAGTAGCCCCAGATCTGGGTCAGGAAGAGGATGTTCCCGAGGATCGTGGCGAAGAACGCGGTGGCGACGAGCAGCGTGCCGGCGTTGCCCAGGCGGAAGGACCGGATCGCCATCAGCGCGGGATCCACGATCGGCACCGGGTGGGTGAGGCACCTGCGGGCGACGACCGCCAGGAGGACGGCGGCCGCCCCGAAGCTCGCCAGCGACTGCGGTCCGGTCCAGCCCCACTCGCGCCCCTCGATGATGGCGAGCGCCAGCGCTCCGAGCCCGAGGACCGTGACCACCGCGCCGAGCAGGTCGGGGGTGCCGGCGGCGTGCTCGTCGCGGGATTCACGCAGGTGCCGGACACCGAGGACCATCAGCGCCGCGCTCACCGGCAGGTTGACGAGGAAGATCCAGCGCCAGTCGGCGACCTCGACGAGCAGGCCGCCCAGTGGCGGGCCGCAGGCGGCGGCGAGCGCGGCCGCCGCGCCCCAGATCCCCACGGCGGTGGCCCGCTCGTGGCGCGGGTACTCCGGGAGGACGAGTGCGAGGGAGACCGGCGCGATGACGGCAGCCGCGACGCCCTGGAGCACGCGGGCGCCGACGAGCGTCTCCCACGTCGGGGCCACGGCACACAGGCCACTCGTCACCGCGAACAGCGCGACGCCGCCCAGGAAGGCGCGCTTGCGTCCGATCCGGTCGGCCAGCAGCCCGGCGGGGACGAGCAGCGCGGCGATGACGATGAAGTAGGCGTCGAGGATCCACGCCAGCTCCGAGCGCCCCGCGGCGGGGAAGGAGGCGGCGATGTCCGGGAAGGACGTGTTGACGATCGTGGTGTCGAGGAACGCCAGGAACCCGCCCGCCGCCGCGATGGTGAGGATCGCCCTGCGGCTGTGACCCGTCTCCTGCTGCTGGTGCATCGTGCCGCCTCCTACCCTTGTCGTTGCAGAACGCAACGAGGGTAGGGATCGGTAGTTGCATTCTGCAACTGTGAGACGCGTCACGGTCTACGATGAGGACATGCGGCACGACGAACTGCTCGACGCCAACTGCGCCATCTCCCGTGCGGCCGCCATCCTCGGGGAGCGGTGGGTGATCAGCATCCTGCGCGCCGCCTTCTTCCGCGCCCGGACCTTCGAGGAGTACCAGCGGACCACCGGCGTGGCGCGGAACATCCTCACCGACCGCCTCAACCGCCTCGTGACCGCCGGCGTCCTGGAGCGACGCGTCTACGAGCAGCACGCCAACCGCGCACTGCACGAGTACCGGCTCACCGAGGCGGGCCTCGACCTCTACCCCGTGATCGCGACGCTGATGACGTGGGGCAACAAGCACGGCGGCTTCGTGCACGGCCCGCCGATCGAACTGGTGCACCAGACGTGCGGCCAGGTGACCGAGCCCGTGCTGACGTGCTCCGGGTGCGGGGAACCGCTGGACCCCCGCCAGGTCCGGCCGCGCCCCGGCCCCGGCGCCGCCACCGCGTCCCCGCGGATGACGGCGCCACCGGAAACGCCCGCCTGACGGGCTGTTACAGTTTGACGCTGAATGTCACAGCGTCACACCCAGCGGCAGGCTGACCACACGATCACCGACCCGGCCGACGATCCGTACCTCGACGCGGTCCGCGAGTGCGTGATGGCTGTCGGGGTGCGGCGCACCACCGCCACGGACGTCGCCCGGCGCGCGGGCGTGAGCCGGATGACGCTCTACCGCCGCTTCGAGGACGTCGCGGCGATGATCGCCGCGCTCATGACCCGGGAGTTCACCGGGATCCTGCGCGACGCGGCCCACGAGGTCGCCGACCGGTCGCCGGCCCGCGCGCGCGTCGTCGCCGCCGCGGTCCTCAGCGCCGAGCGGATCGCCGCCAACGACCTGTGGAGGCGCATCCTGGACGTCGATCCGGAACTCGTCCTGCCCTACGTGACCCGCCGCCTCGGCGGCGTCCAGGAGGCGGGCCTCGTGCTGCTGCAGGCGCAGGTGGCGGACGGCATCACGGACGGATCGATCCGCGACGAGGACCCGGGCCGGCTCGCGGCGACCCTCGAGCTCGCCCTGCGCGGATACGTCCTCGCGGCCCACGCGGCCGGCGCCCAGCAACGGGCCCGTACGGCCCAGGAGCTCGAGCGCATGCTCGACGGCTACCTGCGTCCCGACCCTGAACAGGAGTCCCGATGACCACCGCAGAGCTCTCCCCCGATCTGAACGCCGCGCGGCGCGAACGCGACCTCCACCTGCTCGCGTCCGGCCACGAGGTCGACGTGCTCGTGGTCGGTGGCGGCATCACCGGGGCCGGCGTCGCGCTCGACGCGGTCACACGCGGCCTCTCGGTGGCTCTCGTCGAGCGCCGCGACCTCGCCAACGGGACGTCGCGCTGGTCCACGAAGCTCGTCCACGGCGGCTTGCGCTACCTCGCCAAGGGCGACGTCGGCGTCGCCTGGGAGTCGGCGACCGAACGGGCGCGGATCGTCGAGACGATCGCCCCGCACCTCGTGCGCGCCCTGCCCTTCACGGTGCCGCTGACGCCCGACCTGCCGCCGGTCTCCGCCGGCCTCACGGCCACCGGGCTGCGCCTGGGCGACGCGATGCGCGCCGCCGCGGGCACCAGCGGCAAGAGCCTCCCGCGGACCCGTCGCATCACCGCCGCCGAGGCCCTGCGCTGGACACCGGCGCTCCGCCAGGACGGTCTCCGCGGGGCCTATCTGCACTGGGACGCCGCGCTCGAGGACGACGCGCGACTCGTGGTCGCCGTGGCACGGACGGCGGCGGCCCACGGCGCCCGGATCCTCACCTACTCCGAGGTCGAGGAGATCACCTCCACCGGCGCCCGCGTGCGCGATGTCCGCTCGGGTCAGACGTTCGACCTGCGGGCTCGCCACGTGATCAACGCGGCCGGCGTCTGGTCGGCCGCACTGCATCCCGGCATCGCCCTGCGCCCGAGTGCGGGCGCCCATCTGCTGCTCGACGCCGCCACGCTCGGCGATCCGGCCGCGTCGATGACCGTCCCGATCCCCGGGGAGTTCGGCCGCTTCGTGTTCCTGCATCCCCGCCCGGACGGCCTGGTCCTCCTCGGGCTCACCGACGAGCCCTACGACGGCGCGACCATCCCCGACGAGCCCCAGGTCACCCAACGCGACGAGGCCTTCCTGCTGGAGACGGTGTCGCGGGCCCTGGCCCGGCCCCTGACGCCGCAGGACGTCGTGGGCCGATACGCGGGACTGCGTCCGCTGCTCGACGCCGGGGACGGGTCGACCGCCGACGTGAGCCGCCGCCACGCCGTGCTGGTCGACGAGGCGTCCTCACTCGTCACCGTGGTCGGGGGCAAGCTCACGACCTATCGCCGGATGGCCCAGGACGCCGTCGACGTGGTCGCGGCGCGCCCCGGCGTCGCCGCCGGCCCCTGCGTGACCACCCGCACCCCGGTCGTCGGCGCCCCCGGCGCGAGCGGTCCCGCCGGTGCCGGTGACGCGGAGGTGCCCGCCCGCCTGACCCGGCGGTTCGGCGCCGAGGCGCCGCGCGTCGCCGCGCTCGCCGACGGACGGCCCGAGCTGCTGCGCCCGCTGCACCCCGACGTTCCGGTCACCGGCGTCGAGGTGCTCTTCGCCGCACGCGCCGAGGGTGCCATCGCCCTCGAGGACGTCCTGGACCGCCGGACCCGCACCGGGCTCGTCCCGGCCTGGCGGGAGGCGCTCGCCACCCCCGCCGCCGAGCTCCTCGGGGAGATCTTCACCACCACGACCCGGAGCGCCGCATGACCGACGTCACCACCGTCACCGAGACCTCCGTCACGCCGGTCGGACTGCCGGTCGGCGACGACGACCTGACCACACCCCGGATGCGGTTCTGGGGCTGGGGCGTCGACGGGCACGACGGCCCGCTCCCGCCCGGCGCCGAAGCGCTGATGACCAGCGAGCTCGGGCCGTCCGCCGGAGCCGGGCCACGTCGCGACCCGGTGGCGCTCCAGGACGTCGCCCTTCCCGACAGTCGCATCGGCACCCCGGCCCGGGATGCGCTCGTCGCCGTCGTCGGCACCGAGCACGTCCGCGACGACCACGCCACGCGGGTCGTCCACAGCGCCGGCAAGAGCTACCCGGATCTCGTACGGCTGCGCACCGGGACGGTCGCGCACGCACCGGACGCCGTCGTGTACCCGGCCGACCACGACGAGGTCGTCGCGGTCCTGGCCGTCGCCGCGGAGCACCGTCTCACGGTGGTGCCGTTCGGCGGGGGCAGCAGCGTCGTCGGCGGGGTCGAGCCCCTGCTGGGCGACGGGCACGACGCCGTCGTCACGGTCGACCTCGCGCGCCTCTCGTTCGTCCGCGCCGTCGACGCCCGGTCCCAGACGGCGACGGTGGGCGCCGGCACCACCGGACCGGAGGTCGAGCGCCTGCTCGCCGCCCATGGGCTGACGCTCGGTCACTACCCGCAGAGCTTCGAGTTCTCGACCGTCGGCGGCTGGGTGGCCACCCGGTCGGCGGGACAGGCCTCGACGGGATACGGACGCATCGACGACCTCGTTCTCGCGGTGCGCGCCGCGACGCCGGCCGGGGAGTTCACGAGCCTCGCCATCCCGGGCACCGCGGCCGGCCCGGACCTGCGCGAGCTGCTCGTGGGCAGCGAGGGCACTCTCGGGATCATCACCGAGGTCGTGCTGCGGGTCCGGCCGCGTCCCGCTGCCGCGCGGTACGAGGCCTGGGTCGTCCCGGACATGAGCGCCGGAGTCGAGACGCTGCGTGAGCTCGAGCAGCACGGCATCGCCCCCGCGATCGCCCGGCTCTCGGACGAGGAGGAGACCCGCCTGCAGTTCGCGATGGCGGGCGGATCCACGAGCACGAAGATCGGCAAGGCGTACCTCGCGGCACGCGGCCGGGCCAACGGCTGCACGCTGATCCTCGGCTACGAGGGAACCCCCGGGGTCATCGCCGAGCAGCGTGCGCACGTGGTCCCCGTGGTGCGCCGCCACGGCGGCGTCGCGCTCGGCTCACGCCCGGGCGAGGCGTGGCGGGCAGGGCGCTTCCACGGTCCGTACCTGCGGGACGAGCTGCTCGCCCGTGGCGTGCTGGTGGACACCCTGGAGACCGCCACGAGTTGGGGAACGCTGCTGGAGCTGTATCGCGCCGTCGGATCGGCGCTGCGTCGGTCACTCGCTGCCCGCGGGACCCCGGCGCTCGTGATGTGTCACGTCTCGCACGTCTACCCGACGGGCGCGAGCCTCTACTTCACGTTCCTGGCCGCACAGGAGACCGGGGCCGAACTGGAGCAGTGGCACGCCGCCAAGAGCGCGGCGGGCGAGGCGATCGTCGCCGCCGGAGGCACGATCACGCACCACCACGCGGTCGGGCGCGACCATGCCCCGTGGCTCACCCCGGAGATCGGCGCGCTGGGGACCGATCTGCTGCGGGCCGCGAAGGCTCGCGTGGATCCCGACGGCCTCCTGAACCCCGGCAAGCTGATCGACGGGGCACCGCTGCCGGGCGCCTAGCCGCGCCGGCTTCAGCCCTCCGCCAGGTCCCGCGCGACGGCGTCGACGAGCCGCGCGGCGTCGGCGACCGTCGTGTAGTCGACATTGGCCGCGGTGTCCGACATCAGGTGGTAGTTGGAGATCGCCTTGGTCTCGTCCAGGCTCATGAGCGTGGCGGTGGGGTAGCCCGCCCGGCTGGGGATCACGCTGTCGGTGCTGACGCGCGCCCGCAGGCCCCGGCGCAGTGGGATGGCACAGCGTTCCGCGACGGCGGCCACCCGGTCGCGCCACCGTGGATCGGCGTAGTCCTCCATCACGAACGGCCCCTCCCCCTCGAGCATCACGAGGCGCGGAGAGCCGACCGTGTCGATGTTCAGCACGCGCGTGGTCGCCGGATCGAGGTCGCTGAAGTGCCGGCGCGCGAACGCCCGGATGCCACCCTGGAGGCTCTCCTCCGCACCGCAGCTGACGAGGAGCACGCGAAGGCCGCGGACCGGCGACGCACGCAGGGCGGTCGCCACCGCCACCAGGGTCGCCACCGCGGTCAGGTTGTCGTTGGCGCCCGGCACGGTCGGGCTGCGTTCGATGTCCACGAAGGCGGCGAGCGAGGCCAGCGCGAGGACCGCCCCGGTCCGCGCCAGGCCCCGGTGGCCGCTCACCGCCCCCGCGGCCCCGAGCGCCGGCCCGGCGACCACCGGCCACCAGAGCGGCAGCGACGTGTCCGTGCGCTCCACCGCGCGCGGGAAGCGACCGGCCAGAGCCCTTTGAGCCCTCTGGTCGAAGATCCGACCCGTCGAGGCTGCGTCGTGGTGCGCGAGCACGATCAGCGTGCGGTCCGCCGCCGGGTCGCCCGTCTCGCCGATGACGTTCTGGGTCGCCCGCCGGCGCATCGTCAGCTTCCGGAACACCTGAGGTCCGTTCGAGACCTCCTCGACGATGCCCGCGGCGGCGGCGAGCGCGATCACACCGCCGAGCCTCCGCCGGTTCGGCAGCGGTGACCGTGCCAGCAGGGCACCGGCCGCGCCGACCGCCGTCTGCCCGGCCAGCGAACGGGCGTAGCCGGTGTACGCGAGCTCCTCGTCGACCTGGACGCGGCAGCCGAGTGCCGCCAGGTGCTCGGCGATCCACTCGGCCGCCTGCGCTTCGCCGGGCGAGGCGGAGGGTCGGTCGATCGCGGCGAGGACCTCCACGGTCGCTCGCAGGGCATCGGGCTCGAACGGCGAGGGCACGGCGCGACCGTAGAAGAACCTTGGGGGCATGTCCAGCTTGCCTGGTACGGTCGTTCCGTGGGAGCCGAGGTCAAGACGCGTCGTGCACGCGGGGAGCGGCGGCGTGAGGAGCTGCTGCGCGCGGCCCTGCGCGTGATCGGGCAGCGCGGGGTCGGCCAGACCACCCACCGGGCGATCGCCGATGAGGCCGGGGTGCCCCCGGCGACCACCAGCTACTACTTCGCGTCCATCGACGCCCTGCTCGAGGAGGCGCTGCGCCTGTTCGTCGAGGAGGAGGTCTCCCGGTTGCACGATCTCGCGGACCGGCTGGACTCCGGCGTGGTCGGCGGCGCGGAGGTCGCGGCGCTCTTCACCGCCGAGTTGCTCGGCACGGGTGAGCGCGTCCCGGTGCGGCGCACGACGACCACCGCGCAGTTCGAGCTGTACCTCGAGGCCACGCGGCGGCCCGCCCTCGAGGCGGTTGCCCGCGAGTGCGTCGACGGCTACGTCCAGGTCGCGGTCGCCGCCCTGCGGGCGGTCGGGACGCCCGAGCCCGAGCGGGCCGGGGCGGCCGTCGTGGCGCTCATCGACGGGTTCGCGCTGCACGGACTCGCCTCGCCGGACCACGCCGTCGGCGCGGACGAGCTCCGTACCGCGCTCGCGGCGCTGTGGGCCGGGTGGCTCGCGACGACGGGGACGTAGGTCGCCGGCCCGAAGGTCCGCGGCCCGTCAGCGCGCGACCCAGGCGCCGTCCTGGCGCCCGAGCGTCAGCTCGGTGATCTGATCGCCGCAGTGGATCCGGAAGACGGCCTGATCGGCGTCGGTCCCGGGGAGGTCGACGATCTGGACCAGGTCGAGGCGGGTGATCGGCTCGCTGCTGACGGCGGCGTGCGCCGTCCGGGCTGCGGTCTCCATGGTCTCGCGGTCCCAGCCCTTGTCCTGCGCGTGGGCCAGCGCGAGCTGTCCGTTGACCTGCTCGAGCTGGGCTCGCAGGGCGGCGTCGGTGCTCGTCGCCCGACGGCGGGCCCCGATCAGGCCCCCGGCGAACAGCGCGAGGACCAGCACGGCGACGGCGATGAGTACGACTGCGAGAACGCTCACCGCATGCATGCTATGCAACGCCGGTCGGCGCATGGCTCGCGGTCTCCCCCGCGAGCCGGCGCGACATCACGTTCGGCACGCGCCGACCGGGTGCTGCGGATCCGCCCTAGAGCAGGACGTTCCGCGAGGTCAGGTGCGTCCCGACCTTGCGCTTGACGCGCTGGAGCGCGTTGTCGACGGTCTTGGCGTCGCAGCCGATCCGCTCGCCGATGACCTCGTAGCTGTTCCCGTCCAGGTAGAGCGACAGCACGCGCGACTCGAGCTCGCTGAGCACGGAGGACAGGCATGCCACCAGGGCCCCGAGCTCCTCGGAGCTGATCACCTGGTTCACGGGGTCGTGGACCGTCGATCCGGGGATGACCTCCTCCAGCGTCGGCTCCCCGTCCATGGCGCTCGCCGGCGACTGCGAGAACGAGACGTACTGGTTGAGCGGGGCGTGCTTGTACCGGGTCGCGGTCTTCACCGCGGTGATGATCTGCCGCGTGATGCAGAGCTCCGCGAAGTTGCGGAAGCTCGACTCGCGGTCGCTGCGGTAGTCCCGGACCGCCTTGTAGAGGCCGAGCAGCCCCTCCTGGATGAGATCGTCGCTGTCGCCACCGGCGAGGAAGTACGACGAGGCCTTCATCCGGACGAAGCCGTGGTAGCGGCGGACGATGCGGTCGTACGCGGTCGGGTCGCCCTGCTTCGCGAGCGCGAGCAGGTACCCGTCATCGACCTGTACCTGACCCTGAGATCCTGCGGAGAGACGTGCCACGAGTAGTCCTTTCGTGCCGGTTTGCAGAGCAAACAGGCAGCTGAGGTAACTCAGTGACGCACTCCTCCCCTGGCGCCATCTGACTGATGTCGTCACCTGAAACGAGCATTGCTCGACCTCAGGTTGAACGTGATGTAGCGCGAACCTACTCCTGGTTATGAGCCCGTGTCAAGTGCTTCGGACACGATGCAAGATGGCGTGCGTCTCGCGGCCGTGAGCGCGCCCCCACAGAGGTTCGTCATGGGATCGCGGAGCCCTTCCGCTGCACGCGGCGTCACGCTGTGGGGACGCCGCGATCGGCGGGTCAGGTCGTGCGGTCGCGGACGATCTCGTACAGGAGCGCCGCGGCGGCCGCCGAGACGTTCAGCGACGAGATGCGCCCATGGAGCGGCAGCGCCACCAGCGCGTCGCACGTCGCGGCCACGCGGGGACGCAGCCCGGTGCCCTCCGCCCCCATGACGAGCACGACACCGCCCCGGTACTCCGGTTGCGTCCACGGCACGGCACTGGAGTCCCCGGCCGCCCCGTAGATCCAGCACCCGGCGGCCTTGGCCTCCTCGAGCCAGTCCGCGAGGTTCCTGGTCCTGGCGACCGGGAGGTGCTCCACCGCGCCGGCGCTCGCCTTGCCGGCGGCCGGCGTGACCTCCGCGGACCTCCGCTCGGGGATCACGAGACCGGACGCTCCGGCGCACTCGGCGGTCCGCGCGATCGCTCCCAGGTTCTGCACGTCCTGCACCTCGTCGAGCGCCACGATCAACGGCGAGTCGAGCCGCAGCAGCGCGGACGCATCGGCGTACGGGTACCCGTCGGCCTGCGCACACACGCCCTGGTGCGCGTCGGTCCCGGCCAGCCGGGTCAACTCGTCGGCCTCGACGACCTCCACCGTACGGCTCTTGAGCCACGACTCGGAGCGCAGGGTCGCGGACGTCGCCCAGATCCTGTGGACCGGTCGGCGACGGGCGCGCAGCGCCTCGTGGACCGCGTTGCGCCCGTAGAGCACGGGACGGCCGTCGCGCGGGCGCCCCGCGTCGTCACGGCGACCGCCCTCGGACCGCCCTCGGTCCTCCCGGGGCGAGGACGGTGCGTCGTCCCGCCGCCCGCGCTCCCCACGCCCGGCGCCGGCGTCGCGGCCGGAGCCCCGGGCCGCGCCCCCGGCTCGCGGACCTCCGCCGGATCCCGGTCGTCCGGTGCTCCGGCCGCCCCCGGAGGGATGTGCGGGTCCCGGCCCCTTGCGGCGCCCCGGACCGCTCTTGCGGCCGGACCCCTTCCGCCCGCCGGCCATCAGCCCGCCCGGACCAGCTCGGCGCCGTCGGCGCCGTCGCGGACGGTCCACCCGCGCGCGGCGAGCTCGTCACGCAGTCGGTCGGCGGCGGCCCAGTCCTTGGCTGCGCGGGCGGCCTGCCGCGCCTCGAGCAGGGTCCGCGCCTCCTCGTCGGGGCCGGTGGCGTCGGCGCCATCGATCTCCAGCACCGTGTCCAGGGCCAGGACGGAGAGCATCTCGCGGAGATCCGCGTCGCCCACGCGCTCCCCGGCGTCGGCACGGCGGTTGGCCTCACGCACCCAGTCGAAGACCGCCGCGAGGGCCTCCGGGGTCTTGAAGTCGTCCGCGAGGGCCGCGAAGAAGCGCGTCTTGAGCCCGCGCATGTCCGGCGGCGTCGGCGCACCGACCTCCAGCCGCCGCGCTGCCTCGCGCAGGCGCCGCACGGTCGCCTGCGCCTGCGTGAGGGCGTCGTCACCGAAGCTGATCGGCTGCCGGTAGTGGGCGCTGCAGAAGAACGCGATCAGCGCGTCGCGACCGTACTGCGCGAGCACCTCGGGCAGGAGGGCGATGTTCCCGACGCTCTTGGCCATCTTCTCGTCGCCGCCCGCGGGCCCCGTCTGCAGCATGCCGTTGTGCATCCAGATCTGCGCGAGCTCCGCGCCTCGGCCCGCACGGGTCTGCGCGGCCTCGTTCTCGTGGTGGGGGAAGATCAGGTCGTTGCCGCCGCCGTGGATGTCGAAGCCGACGCCCAGCAGCTCCTCGGCCATCGCGGAGCACTCGATGTGCCAGCCGGGCCGACCGCGTCCCCACGGAGCGTCCCAGGCCGTGTCCTCCCCCGGCTTCTGCGCCTTCCACAGCGCGAAGTCCAAGGGATCTTCCTTGAGGTGCAGCCCGTCGCCGCCCTCCCCCTGGTTCATGTCGTCCACGTGCCGGTGGGAGAGGTTCCCGTAGCCGGGGTCGGAGCGGACGCGGAAGTAGACATCACCCTCGGCGGCGTACGCGGCACCACGGTCGATCAGTGCCTGGATGAGCCCGACGATGCCGTCGATGCTGTCGACGACCCGGGGCTCGTGGTCGGGGCGGCCCAGTCCCAGCGCATCGGTGTCCGCCACGTAGTGGGCGGTCATCTCCGCCGCCAGGTGCTCGCTGGACACCCCGGCCTGCTGCGCGGCCGCGTAGATCTTGTCGTTGACGTCCGTGATGTTGGCGACGAACGTGACGTCGTAGCCCTCGTGCTGCAGGAACCGCTTGAGCAGGCTGAACACCACGTACGGCCGGGCGTTGCCGACGTGGATCCGGGCGTAGACGGTCGGCCCGCAGGCGTAGATCCCGACCTTCCCGGGATCCCGGGGTTCGAGCGCCCTGAGGCTCGCGGTGCGGGTGTCGTGCAGGCGGATCTCGCGCATCAGCCGTCGATGATGCCGCATGAATGCCGCAAGGTGCGGGATCGAAGCCGCAGGACGGCGCGATCGGACCCGCTTCCCGCAGGCCGGGTCGCTAGGGTGCAAGACGTGTCCGCGCCCGTCAACCCGGAGCGCCTGCGACAGGTCGAAGACGCGTTCCGCAGCCTGCCGGGCCGCTATCTGGGCGCACCCCGGGGCTTCGACGCCACCTGGCACGTGCGCCTCGGCGACATCGGGCGCACCTGGGAGGTCCGGTGCACCCAGCACGGGGCCCGCGTCCGGCAGGGCGTCAGCTGCCTGGATCCCGACGTGGTCATCGGCACCGACGCCGAGACCTGGCTCGCGCTCCGCGCCGGGGACATCAACGGGATCGAAGCCTTCGCCGACCGGCGGCTCTACGCCCGGGGGTCGCTCGATCTGGCCGTCGGCTTCGAAGGCCTGTTCCAGCTCCCGAGCGGGCGACCACCCCAGCTGCGGGTCCACGCCGTCGACCTCGGCGACGGACCGGCGATCTCCACCCTCACGATGGGCGAGGGCACCGATGTCGTGCTCATCCACGGGCTCGGTGCCACCAAGGCGTCCTTCCTGGACACGGCGGCCGCGCTGGCCCGGCACGGCTACCGCGTCCACGCGATCGACCTCCCGGGCTTCGGCAGCTCCGAGAAGCCGCTGCTGGCCCCGTACGACGCGGCCTGGTTCTCGAGGCACGTCGTACGGCTGCTGAACGCCCTGGGCATCGAGCGCGCCCACCTCGTGGGCAACTCGATGGGCGGGCGGATCGCGATCGAGACCGGGCTGCGCGCGCCGGAGCGCGTCCGCTCGCTGACCCTGCTGTGTCCGGCGGTCGCCTTCGTCCGGCGTGACTTCTGGCCGCTCGTGAAGGTGCTCCGTCCCGAGCTCGGGCTGCTTCCGCACGGCCTTCGCCGCTCCGTCGTGGCGCGGCAGGTCTGGGAGCTGTTCGCCGACGAGGACGCGCTCGACCCCGCGGTGGCGGACGTGGTGGTCGACGAGTTCCGTCGCGCGTACGCCTCACCTGCGGCCCGGGCCGCCTTCCTCACGAGCGCCCGCAACCTCTACCTCGACCGCCCGTTCGGCCGCGGCGGCTTCTACCCGAGGCTGTCGACCCTGCAGCCGCCGGCCCTGTTCGTCTGGGGCACGCACGACGTCCTGATCCCCGCCGGGTTCAAGCGCCACGTCGAGGAGTGGCTGCCCGGAGCCGAGCAACTCGTCCTCGAGGGTTGTGGCCACGTACCGCAGGTCGAGCGTGCCGAGCAGGTGACGGGCGTCCTGCTGCGCGTCCTGCGCAGGGCCGACGCGCTCGGCGCCCGGCCGACGGTACGTCGCGCCGCCTGACCGCAGCCCACTACGATCGCATCATGTCCGACGGCCCGGCCACGACACGACCGCATACCAACGGTCATGCGCCCGGCGCGCTGAACGGTGCGCGGGTCGCGGATCCCGCCCGCGAACCCACCCCTGGCGGCCCGCCTCTCGGCGCGCTGGCCGGTGTCGCCCGCGGCGTCCTGCGGGGCGTCCGCGACGTCGTGCAGTCCCGGATCCCCAAGGCCGATCTCGACGAGCGCGACCCCGACTACATCCGCGAGAACCTGCCGCGCCTGTGGCTGCTGTCCTCGCTGTACTTCCGGGGCGAGGTCCGCGGCCTGGGGAACGTCCCCGAGACCGGCCCCGTCCTGCTGGTGGGCAACCACTCCGGCGGCAACCTGACGCCCGACACCGGCGTGCTGATGCTGGCGTTCAGCGCCTACTTCGGGGTGGAGCGCAGGTTCCACGCCCTCGCCCACAACCTCGTGCTCGCCGCGCCCGGCCTCGGGTTCCTGCGGCGCTTCGGCACGGTCGCCGCGACGCCCGAGAACATGGAGACCGCCCTACGCGCCGGGGCCGCGCTCCTCGTGTACCCGGGCGGCGACTACGAGGTGCACCGGCCGTCGTGGGAACGCCACACGGTCGACATGGGTGGCCGCAAGGGGTTCATCCGCGAGGCGCTGCGCCATGACGTCCCGATCGTCCCGGTCGTGGCGATCGGCGGGCAGGAGACCGCGCTGTTCCTCTCGCGCGGAGAGGGTCTGGCGAGGTCCCTCATGCTGGACCGCATCCTGCGCCTGAAGGTCCTTCCGATCTCGATCGCCGTCCCGTGGGGTCTCAACATCGGTGACATGCTCGGCCACGTCCCGCTCCCGGCCAAGATCGTCATCGAGGTCCTTCCGCCCATCCATCTCCGTGAGGAGTTCGGCGCCGAGCCCGACCTCGACGAGGTCTACGACCACGTCGTGCGGCTGATGCAGGAGACGCTCGACGCGCTCGCCGCCGAACGCCGGCTGCCGGTGATCGGCTGATGCGCGTCGCGGCGACGATCGACATCGCGGCGACCCCCGCCGAGGTGTGGGGGTTCATCACCGACCCGGAGCGCTCCCTGCACTTCCTGCACGGCGTCACGCGGTTCGAGCGCGCCGGCGACCACGCGCCCGGCCCGGGGATGCGGTTCCGCATGCTCATGCGCATCGGATCCGCGGAGATCGGGAGCCTCGTCGAGGTCGTCGAGTGGCACGAGCACCGGGACCTCGCGTGGACGTCGGTCACCGGGTTGGATCAGCGCGCGCGGTGGCGCCTGCGCGAGCGCGACTCGGGGCGCACGCACGTGGAGTTCCGCCTGTCGTACGGCGTCGCGGGAGCCGGCCTGGGCGGATGGATCGCCGAGCGCGTCGCGGCGCCGCAGGTCCGTCGCAACTTCCAGCGCTCGCTCGTCCAGCTCAAGCGGCAGGTCGAGCACGAGCGGCTGCGCACCGACGCGGCGCGGCGGCGGGCCGCGCGCTCGACCGCTTCCTCGGGCTAGCTCGGCACGCAGGTGACGGTCGCGAGCGCGACCGCGCCCTCGCCACGCCCGACCGGGCCCATGCCCTCACCGCGCGTCGCCTTCACGTTCACCGCGGTGTCCGGCAGGCCCAGCACCGTCGCGAGGTTCCGTCGCATGGCGGGCTTGTGCGCCAGCAGCTTCGGCGCCTCGAGGATCACCGTCGCGTCGACGTGGACCGCGCGCCAGCCGGCCTCCGCGCAACGCGCCATCGTCTCCCGCAGCAGCGCCATGCTGTCCGCGCCCCGGAACCGCTCGTCCGTGTCGGGGAAGTGCTCACCGATGTCCCCCAGGCAGGCGGCGCCGAGCAGCGCATCGATCACGGCGTGCGTGAGCACGTCGGCGTCCGAGTGCCCGTCGAGGCCCACGTCGGACGGCACGGTCACGCCACCGAGCACGAGCGGTCGTCCGGCGACCAGCCGGTGCGTGTCCCAGCCCGTGCCCGTGCGCGGGACCGCGTCGTCGGTCATCGCACCGCTGCCGGGATCTCCACGAGGCTCCGCCGGCGCCCCTCGAACACGCAGAGCTGCGTCACCCCGGCGCTCTGCAGCAGTTCGAGCGCCCGGTCGTACCCGTGCCCCACGTGCTCCGGCACGTGCGCGTCGGAGGACAGCGCGAGGGGAACCCCGGCGTCGACCAGCATCTCCAGGAACGGGAGCGAGGGGTAGATCTCCCCGACCGGCTTGCGCAGGCCCGCCGTCGAGAGCTCGCAGGCCACGCCCGACGCGACGATGCCCTCGAGCGCGATCTCGTAGTAGTACCGCGGGTCCCGATCGGGCTGCGGTCGGTTCGTCCCCCACACCTTGACGAGGTCCGGGTGGGCCATGATGTCGAACATCCCGCTGGCGGCCGCCGCCCCCAGCACCTCGAAGTACCGCCGCCACACCTTGTCCGCGGAGTCCGCCCGGGTCCAGACGTCGTACTTGTCGTAGTCGACCGCATCGTTGCCGAGGAAGTGGACCGAGCCGACGACGTAGTCCCAGGGGCGCCCCTCGAGCAGGTTCGCCATCCGGTCCTCGCGGCCCGGGATGAAGTCCGCCTCGATCCCGAGTCGCAGGTCGGTCTCCTCGCGGACGAAGCCGCAGTAGGCGTCGATGTCGTCGAACGCGCTGTCGCGCCAGTACTCGTGGTCCCACACGTCCAGCGCCTGGGTGAACCGGTAGACGTGCTCGCTCACGCCGAGCTCCGTGATCCCTCGCTCGGTGGCGGCCTCGCGGTAGCGGTCCGCGTTCGCGGTCGTGAAGTACCGCGACGACGGGGTGTCCTCGCCGTCGGGGCGCAGATGGACGTGGTAGTCGGTCAGCATGAGGGTGAGGGGGTGTCGGCGGTGGTGAGCAGCAGCTCGGCGAGCTGCAGGTCTTCCGGTGTCGTGACCTTCAGGTTGCTGCGCGGGGATGGTACGAGGACGACCCGTCCGCCCGCAGCCTCGATCAGCGAGGCGTCGTCGGTCGCACGTGCCAGCACCTCGTCGGGCTGCGCCAGCACGCGCTCCAGCGCGCTCCGACGGAAGACCTGCGGGGTCTGGACGGCCCACAGCAGCGAGCGGTCGAGCGTCGTGCGGACCACCGGTCGCCCGTCGCGGGACTCGGCCTGCTTGACGGTGTCGGTCAGCTGGGCCGCGGCGATCGCGGCGTCCACGGCCGGGTCCTCCATGGCCGCGATGCAGTCGTCCACGATCCGCCCCGTCAGCAGCGGCCGGGCCGCATCGTGGACGAGGACCAGGTCCGCATCCCGCGGTGCGGCAGCGAGGGCGTTGCGCACCGAGTGCGACCGCTGGGCTCCACCGGCCACGACGGTCACACCCGCGCGGTCGAAGAGATGGCCGTCCGGGCGCGCCACGACGACGGCACCCACGTGCGGGCTGGCGGTGAGCACGTCCAGGCTCCAGTCGAGCATGGGTCGCCCCCCCAGCACGACGAACGCCTTGGGACCGACGGACCCAAGGCGCTCACCACGACCAGCGGCCACGACGAGCGCGACCGCCTGCAACGCTGCGGCCAGGATCAGCCCTTCGCGCCGATCTTCGCGCCCGCGGAGTCGGCGAGAAGGCCGTCGAGGTGGGCCTCCGCCTCGTCCTCGGACTTGTCGAGGGCGTACATCAGCTCGGAGGCGAGGATCTTCTTGGCCCGGGTGAACATCTGCTTCTCCCCGGTCGAGAGCCCCTTCTCGTGCTCGCGCAACGCGAGGTTGCGGACGACCTCGGCCAGCTCGTAGATGTCGCCGGTCTTGATCTTGTCGCGGTTGTGCTTGAACCGGCGATTCCAGTTCTTGGGCATCTCGGACACGTCGTCCTGCAGCACCCCCAGGACCTTCTGGACCGTCTCCTCGTCGATCACGCGACGCAGCCCGGCGATCCCGGCGTTCTCGCACGGGACCATGACCGTCATGTCGTTGTGGAGGATCTTGATGGTGAGGTACTCGCGCTCCTCACCGAACATCTTGCGCAGCTCCTTCTTCAGGACCTTGCCCGCCCCGTGGTGCGGATAGACGACGTTGTCGCCACACTCGAACTCGATGTTCTCGATGACGACAGGCTCGAGGTCCTCGAGCAGCTCCGCCTCGTTCAGCTCCGTATCGGAAATGGTGATCTCTCCTTGGTCAGCCGGGACGGGAGCGCCCCGGGTACATCGTCACGTCTGCAAGTAGCGGTCCACGAGGTTGATCTCCTGAAGCCGGCGAAGGCCCTCGCGGATCTCCTTCGCCCGCATCTCCCCCACGCCCTCGACGGATTCGAGCTCCGCGTCGGTGGCGGCGAGCATCTCGTCGAGCCCGCCGAACTCCTGCACGATCTGCTGGACGACCAGCTTCGGCAGGCGTGGGATGCGCCCGAGGATCCGGTAGCCGCGTGGCGACACCGGATAGTCGAGCGTGTTGAGCTTGCGGTCGTACCCCATGACCTCGCCGAGCCGGCCGAAGTCGAGCAGGTCCTGGTGCGGCAGACGCCCGATCTGGTCGAGCGCCGAGGCGAAGGCCTCGTCCGTGTGCTCGGCGAGGTAGTCGTGGACCAGCGCGGACTTGTCCGCCGCCGTGCCGACCATCGTCTCCTCGAGCTGCATCTCGATCAGGCGGCCCTCGGAGCCGAGCTCGACGATGTAGCGCTCGATCTCCACGGCCATGCGCGTGACGAGCTCCGCCCGCTGCAGGACCGTGAGCACGTCGTGCAGGGTCGCGCCACCCTCGAACTCGAGCGCCGTCAGGCGCGTCGAGACCTGATCCAGACGCGTGCGGTACTTGTCGAGCGTGGCGAGCGCCTGGTTGGCCTTCGCGAGCACGACGGGGATGTCCTCGAGGATGTACTTCGCGCCGTCGACGTACAGCGAGACGACCTCGCGCCGCTGCGAGATCGCGATGACCAGGGCATCCGTCTGCTTGCTGACGCGCTCCGCCGTGCGGTGCCGCGTACCGGTCTCCAGCGACAGGATCGTCGGATCGGGCATGAGCTGGACGTTCGCCATCGCGATCTTCGTCGCGTTGCCGTTCAGCGTGATGCCGCCGTCCATCTTCGCCACCTGGTAGAGCAGGGCGGGCGTGTAGTCGATGTCCAGCTTGATGCCGCCCGAGAAGAGGAAGCTGAGCTCCTCCGGATCACCGATGACGATCAGTCCGCCGGTGCGGGCGTGGAGGATGTTGTCGAGGCCCTCGCGGAGCGCCGTACCGGGCGCGACCATCTCGAGTGCCTTGACGAGACGAGGCTCCTGGCGACCTTCCAGCTCGGTCTGCTCATCACTGGAACGCTGCGCCATCCAGAGGGATTCTACCAGCCCTGAGCCGTTTTCCTTAGCTTCCGTTGAGGTTCGGCGCCGCACGGTCCTTCCGACGGCCGCGGACGGGTCAGGCGGCGCGGGCCGGGGCGGCGCCCTGCGCGGCCCCGAACGCCGCACGCAGCGCGTGCCGGAGGGTCGGTGCGTTCTCCGGCGCCACGACGGGCGTCAGCCCGAACTTCGCCGCCTCCTCGACCCGTCGGTCGGCATGGCCGACGCTGCGGAGCTCACCGGTCAGGCCGACCTCGCCGAAGCACGCCAGCGGCAGCTTCGCGTCCTCTCCGCCCGCCGGGACGCCGCGCGCGGCGCTCGCCACCGCGAGCGCCACCGCGAGATCGGCCCCGGGCTCGTCGACCCGGACCCCGCCGACGACGTTCACGAACACGTCGGCCGTTCCGGTGCCCACACCGGCATGACGGCCGAGGACGGCGAGCACCAGGGCGAGCCGGTTGCGGTCGATGCCGTTGCACACGCGGCGTGGCGGCACGATCTCGCTGGGTGAGACGAGCGCCTGGACCTCGACGAGCAGCGGGCGCGTGCCCTCCATGGCGGCCAGGACCACGCTCCCCGGCTTGCGGGTCGCCTCGCCCACGAAGCGGGCGCTGGCGTCGAGCACCTCCACGAGGCCGCCCTCCGCCATCTCGAAGACCCCGGTCTCGTTCGTCGAGCCGAAGCGGTTCTTCAGGGCCCGCAGCGTGCGGTAGGTCCGCTCGCGCTCGCCCTCGAACTGCAGCACGCAGTCCACGAGGTGCTCGAGGACGCGCGGTCCGGCGAGCGCGCCCTCCTTGGTCACGTGGCCGACGAGCAGCACGGCCGTGCCCTGACCCTTGGCCACTCCCATGATGCGCGAGGCGACCTCGCGCACCTGTCCCACGGAGCCCGGGGCGCCGGTGAGCTCCGCCGCGTGCAGGGTCTGCACCGAGTCGATGACGCAGACGTCCGGGCGCTCCGCGACCAGCGTCGCCAGCACGGTGTCAAGATCGGTCTCGGCCAGGACGGGGACGTCCAGCGCGTGACACGGATGCTCCGGTCCGGCCGTGACGAGACGCTCGGCGCGCAGGCGGATCTGCGCCGCCGACTCCTCCCCGGAGACGTAGAGCGTCCGGTGCCCGCCGGCCGCGAGATGTCCGAGGACCATGTTCGTGAGGGTCGACTTCCCGATGCCGGGCGACCCCCCGAGCAGGACCAGCGACCCCGGGACGAGACCGCCCCCGAGGACGCGGTCGAGCTCCCCGATGCGGGTCTGGAGCCGCGCGACGCGGACGCTCTCCACGTCGCCGAGGCGCTGCACGGCCCCCACCGGACCCGCGGCGGATCCGCGGCGGCCGCCACCGGCCACGCCCCGGACGACAGCGGTCGCCGGGCGCTCCTCGACGAGCGTGTTCCACGCCCTGCACCCGGGGCACTGCCCCATCCAGCGCGGCTCGCTGTGGCCGCAGTCGCTGCAGACGTGGAGGGTGAGGGGACGGGCCATGGACCCGATCACCCTACGGACGGGAGCCGACGGCTTCGTCGGCTGCGGGTCACCGCCGGTGGCTCAGAGCCCCGAGCCACCCACCAGGGCGGCGAGGACGCCGAAGACGCCACAGCAGGTGACGAGGAGAGCGAGAGATGTTCCGGAGGCTGTGCGCATCTACGTGTTCCAACGCACGGCGTTCCCCAGAGTTACGGCGAAGAAACCCCGGCACGCCTCGGGTCCGGGGGCTCGGTGGCCGGGCCGCCCCGGTCATCCGGCGCGAACCCGCGAGCAGAACGCGCGATCCCGGTGCGTGCGATCGCAGAAGGGCATGGATCCGGACCCGCCGCACCGGCAGAGCGCCACCGGACCGTCCGGCAGCGGGAGCACGTTGCCGTCCGGGTCGACCAGGCGGAACGGCCCGGTGACCTTGTACGGCCCGTCGTCCCGGACCTTGATCTCGACGCGAGCGTCGTCCTCGGGCACGGGCGACACGCTATCGGTACCCGGCACCGGAGCGACCCGGCGCCGGGCGACAGCTCCTCAGGCGTGCTCCTTGCGCGCCTCGACGAGCGCCGTGAGCTTCTGCGCCGCGCTGGGGGCGAGCTTCGCCAGCTTCTTGGCGTCCCAGCGGTCGAGCGTGACGAGCAGCATGGGCGAGGTCGCCGTGACGGTGGCCGAGCGCTGCCCCCGCTCCAGCACGCCCATCTCGCCGATGATGTCGCCGGGACCCAGCTCGGCGAGCAGCTCACCGCCGCGTTCCACCTTCGCCGTCCCCTCCTCGATCGCCAGCAGCTCGTAGCTGTAGTCCCCCTCGCGGACGAGCTCCTTGCCGGCCGGCACCGAGACCTCCGCGGCCAGACCCGCCACCGCCGTGAGCTCGTCGTCGGTCAGGTCGGCAAGTACGGGAATGCCCTTCAAGCGTGCTGCGTCCACTGCGTCTCCCCTGAAAGTCGGATCACTTGTGCACCATCCTCCCCGATTCCGAGGGTGCCGTGGGAGAAACGTGCCGGACCTCACACCACGAGCGTCCCGACGCGACGAGGGCGGCCCCGGTCGGGGCCGCCCTCGTCGAGCACTACGCAACTGTGAGCCGGGCCTACTCCTCGGTCGGCTCGTCCTCCTCGGACGACGGAGCTTCCTCGGCATCCGGCGCGGGCGGCGCGGCGGCCTGGCCCTCGGCCCCGACCGCGGCCGGCACCTTCTTGGGCTTCTTCGGCGCGACGACCGAGAGCTTGACCGGCTCCTCGTCCTCGCCGTCCCCGCCACGATCGACCATCACCGTGCCGCCGGGCATGAGCTCGGCCCGCAGCACGAAATCCGCCAGCGGATCCTCGATGAAGCGCTGGATCGCGCGACGCAGCGGGCGGGCACCCATCGCCGGGTCCCAGCCCTTCTCGACGAGGTAGTCCTTCGCGTCCTCGCTGAGCTCCAGCTGGAGCTCACGCTCCGCGAGGCTCTCGCGGACGCGTCGCAGGAGGAGCTCGACGATCGTCTTGATCTCGTCCTTCTGCAGCTTGTGGAACACGATGACGTCGTCGATCCGGTTCAGGAACTCGGGCCGGAAGACCTTCTTGAGCTCGCCCATGACGCGCGCCTTCATGTCGTCGTAGGTGAGGCCCGCGTCCTCGTCACCGACGGAGAACCCCAGCGGGGTGTTCCGTGCGATCTCCGAGGCGCCGATGTTCGACGTCATGATCACGATCGCGTGGCGGAAGTCCACGGTCCGCCCCTGCGAGTCGGTCAGGCGCCCGTCCTCCAGGATCTGCAGGAGGATGTTGAAGACGTCCGGGTGGGCCTTCTCGATCTCGTCGAGCAGGAGCACGCAGTACGGCTTGCGACGCACCGCCTCGGTGAGCTGGCCGCCCTCGTCGTACCCGATGTAGCCGGGGGGCGAGCCGACGAGCCGGGACACGGCGTGCTTCTCCATGTACTCCGACATGTCGATGCGGATCATCGAGTCCTCGTCGCCGAAGAGGAACTCGGCGAGCGTGCGGGCCAGCTCGGTCTTGCCGACGCCGGACGGTCCGAGGAACACGAAGGAGCCGGTGGGGCGCTTCGGGTCCTTCAGACCGGCGCGGGAGCGGCGGATCGCCTTCGAGATGACCTCGACGGCGGCGTGCTGCCCGATGACGCGCTTGTGGAGCTCGTCCTCCATCCGCATGAGCTTCTGGGTCTCGGCCTCGGTGAGCTTGAAGACCGGGATGCCGGTCCACATCGAGACGATGTCGGCGATCTCCTCCTCGCCGATCGCGGGACGCTCGTGCCCCTCGGCCTCGCCCGACTCCCACTGCTCCTCGAGCTCGCGCTTCTTGTTCGTCAGGCGACGCTCCTGATCGCGCAGGGACGCGGCCTTCTCGAACTCCTGGGCCTCGATCGACGCCTCCTTCTGGCGGCGCGTCGTCTCGATCTCCTCCTCGAGCTCCCGGTACACGGGCGGGGAGGTCATCGACTTGATGCGCATCCGCGAGGCGGCCTCGTCGATCAGGTCGATGGCCTTGTCGGGCAGCTGCCGGTCGGCGATGTAGCGGTCCGCGAGCTCCGACGCGGCCTCCAGGGCCTCGTCGGTGATGTCGACCTTGTGGTGCTCCTCGTAGCGGTCGCGCAGTCCCTTGAGGATCTGCACGGTCTCGTCGATCGAGGGCTGCTCCACGCGGATCTGCTGGAAGCGACGCTCGAGCGCGGAGTCGCGCTCGAGGTACTTGCGGTACTCGTCCAGGGTCGTGGCGCCGATGGTCTGCAGCTCGCCGCGGGCCAGTGCCGGCTTGAGGATCGAGGCCGCGTCGATCGCGCCCTCGGCCGCGCCGGCGCCGACGAGGTTGTGGATCTCGTCGATGAACAGGATGATGTCGCCGCGCTGGGTGATCTCCTTCATCACCTTCTTGAGGCGCTCCTCGAACTCACCACGGTACTTCGACCCGGCGACCAGCGCCGCGAGATCGAGCGTGTAGATCTGCTTGCCCTTCAGCAGCTCTGGGACGTCGGCGTTGGTGATGCGCTGGGCGAGACCCTCGACGACGGCGGTCTTGCCGACGCCCGGCTCGCCGATGAGGACCGGGTTGTTCTTGGTCCGGCGCGAGAGGATCTGCATGATCCGCTCGATCTCCTTCTCACGGCCGACCACCGGGTCGAGCTTGCCGTCGGAGGCGAGCTTCGTGAGGTTGCGCCCGAACTGGTCGAGCAGCTTGGAGCTCTTCTTGCCCTCGCCCTGGGCACCCGCGCCACCCGCGCCGGCTCCGGCGCCCTGACCGGCGCCCGATCCCGAGCCCGAGCCCGAGCGGCGACCGCCGGGACCGGAGAGCATGCGGATGACCTCGTTGCGGATCTTCTCGGAGTCCGCGTCGAAGTCCAGCAGGATGCGTGCGGCGACGCCCTCGTTCTCGCGGACCAGGCCGAGCAGGATGTGCTCCGTGCCGATGTAGTTGTGACCCAGGCTCAGCGCCTCGCGGAGGGCGAGCTCCAGGACCTTCTTGGCTCGTGGGGTGAACGGGATCTGGCCGGAGGTGACCTCCTCACCGGATCCGACGATGCGGACGACCTGGGCACGCACGCGCTCGACGGTGATGTCGAGGCTCTCGAGGACGCGGGCCGCGAGGCCCTCCTCCTCGCGCAGGAGCCCGAGCAGGATGTGCTCGGTCCCGATGTAGTTGTGCTTGAGCGTCCGCGCCTCTTCCTGCGCGAGAACGACGACCTGACGGGCCCGTTCAGTGAATCGCTCGAACATCAGTGCTGATCCTTCCTGCTGGCGGCTGGGTGGTCGTCAGCGTGGGGTGGTGCGTGGTCCGGACTGTCGTTGCGGTGTGCAGGGACGCCGAAGCACCCGTGTACCCATGTATTCGGCCGACAGGCCGAAGAAGATGAGTCCCACGGGTCGGACGGCGCGCATGGGTCATGCTACCAACCGGGTCCCGGCGGCCCGGCACCGACCGTGCGGACAGAACCCGCGACGAGCACCTGGCCCGCGCGGAAGGGGTCCTCAGACCCGGTCCCCGGCGGGCTCGTCGGCCGGCCGGTGCCACACGGTCTGCTGCGGGAACGGGATCTCGATGCCCTCGGCGTCGAAGGCATCCTTGATCCGCTCGCGGAGCATGCGGCTGACGCGGTACTGCTCCGACGGGCGGGTCTTGACGACGACCCGCACCGTGATGCCGCTGGCGCCGAGCGCCTCGACGCCCCAGACCTCCGGCCGCTCGATGATGTCCTTGTCGGACTTCCACGCGGCGTCCGAGACGTCCTGCAGGACCTGCTTGGCGCGCTCGAGGTCGGTGTCGTAGGCGACCTCGACGTCCAGGAGCGACCGCGACCAGTGCTGGCTCTGGTTGCCGGCCCGGCGGATGTCGCCGTTGGGCACGTGCCAGACCGTGCCGTCGACCGCCCGCAGGCGGGTCGTCCGCAGCGACACGGACTCGACGATGCCGGCCGTCTGCCCGTCGAGGTCGACGATGTCGCCGACGCCGTACTGGTCCTCGATGAGGATGAAGACGCCCGAGAGGAAGTCCTTGACGAGCGTCTGGGACCCGAAGCCGAGCGCCACGCCCACGATGCCGGCGCTCGCCAGCAGCGGCGCGAGGTTGACGCCGAGTCGCCCCAGGGCGACGAACGCCGCGATCGCGAAGATCACGAAGGACGCGACGCTGCGCAGGACGCCGCTCAGCGCGTCGATGCGCTGCTCGGCCCGCAGCGAGGTCTCCCGCGTCTCCAGCAGCGCGTCGGGCGTCAGCCGCCGACCGGCGCTGCCGATGCGCTCAGCGACGGTGCCGCTGTGGAGCCGGCGCAGGCCGCCCTTGATCGAGCGGCGCGCCAGGCGGTTCGCGACCAGGGCGATGAGCAGGATCGCGGCGAGGGCCAGCGGTGTGCCGATCAGGGTGTCCGCGAGGCCGGCGAGCGTGCGGTCCTCCGTGGCCTCCAGCACCTCGCGGCACCAGAACGACGGGTCGGAGCCGCACGTCGAGCGCAGGCGCTCGGGGCTCACATCGGCCAGGAAGAAGGGAATCGACGACAACATCCTCTCGGGCGTTCCCTACCGATCTGAGGGGCAAACGTTTCAGGTCGCGGGCGGTATCCCGCCCCCCTCGGGCCCCGTCCAAGGTGCCGTCGATGCCCCGTACGGAGCGGTCCTGACGGGCGTGCGGCGCGGGCTCGCGCCGCCGGGGTCGGCTCCGTCAGTCGCGCATCGCCGGGAACAGCACGACCTCGCGGATCGAGCTCTGACCGGTCATCAGCATCACGAGACGATCGATCCCCAGGCCCAGGCCACCGGTCGGCGGCATGCCCTGCTCGAGGGCCTGGACGAACACCTCGTCGTAGGGCTGCGTCTCGTCGTCGCCCTCCCCCGCGAGGCGCATCTGCGCCTCGAACCGCTCGCGCTGCACGTCGGGATCGTTCAGCTCGGTGAAGGCGTTGGCGATCTCCATGCCGCCGCAGAACGCCTCGAAGCGCTCCGTGAGCCCCGGCTCGCTGCGGTGGGCCTTGGCGAACGGCGAGATCTCCACCGGGTAGTCCATGACGATCGTCGGCTGCTGCAGCCCCGGCTCGACGTGCTTGGAGAGCAGGTCGTCGACGAGCTGGGGCCACGTCAGGCCGTCGGTGGGGATGTCGACGCGGTCCGAGGCGGCGATGGCCGACGCCAGGGCGGCCGCGTCGCGGTGCTCGAGGATGTCGATGCCCGTCGCGTCCCGGATCGCGCCCACGAACGTGACGCGCTTCCACGGCGTGGAGAAGTCCAGCTCGCCCTCGTACCCGACCGCCTCGGCGACCGCGGCGACCACGCGCTCGAGCCGGTCCGCGGCGTCGGAGTAGTCCGCGTAGGCCTCGTACCACTCGATCATCGTGAACTCGGGGTTGTGCTTGAAGCTCACGCCCTCGTTGCGGAAGTCCTTGCCCAGCTCGTAGACCCGCTCGAGACCGCCGACGATGCAGCGCTTGAGGTACAGCTCGGTCGCGATCCGCAGGTAGAGGTCGCGGTCGAGCTGGTTGTGGTGCGTCGTGAACGGGCGGGCCAGCGCGCCGCCGTAGAGCGGCTGCAGGATCGGCGTCTCGACCTCGACGAACCCGTCGTCGTCGAGCATGCGCCGCACCGTGGCGATGACCTTCGCACGGGTCAGGAAGATCGCCCGCGACTCCTCGTTGGCGATGAGGTCCAGCTCGCGGCGGCGGAAGCGGGTCTCGACGTCGGTGAGCCCGGCGTGCTTGTCCGGCGGCGGACGGAGCGACTTGGCGAGCACGGTGAAGTCGTCCACCCGCAACGTCAGCTCACCGCGGCGCGACATGAACGCCGTGCCGTCGATCCCGACCAGATCGCCGAGGTCGAGATGCAGCAGGCGCGCCATGCGCTCCTCCCCGAGCACGTCGAGCTTCGCCTGCAGCTGCAGGCGGCCGCTGCGGTCGACGAGGTCCAGGAACGCCATCTTGCCCTGACCGCGCCGGGCGGCGAGGCGGCCGGCGACCCGGTGGGAGCTCTCGGTCTCCGCCCCGGCCTCGAGACCGCCGTGGGCGCCGCGTACGTCCGCGATCGGCTCGACGCCCGGGAACGCGTGCGGGAAGGGGTCGATGCCCTCCGCACGCAGGTCGTCGAGCTTCTGGCGTCGGACGGCGAGGAGGTCTGCCTCGGATCCCCCCGCGGACTCGGTCAGAGCCCGACCTCGATCTTGGTGATCTTCAGCTTGCGAGCGGGACCCTTCGGGACCTGCACCGAGACCACCTCGTTGCGCTTGTGCCCGATGAGCGCACGCCCGACCGGGGACTCGTTGGACAGCTTCAGCTCGGCCGGATCGGCCTCGGCGGACCCGACGATCGTGAACTTCTGCGACTTGCCGGTCTTCTCGTCCTTGACGTGGACGATGGACCCGACGCCCACGACGTCGCTGGAGATGTCCTCGGCGGTGACGACCTGCGCCGAGCGCAGGCGCTCCTCGAGCTGCAGGATCCGCGACTCGAGCATGGCCTGCTCGTTCTTGGCGTCGTCGTACTCGGAGTTCTCGGAGATGTCACCGAACTCGCGGGCCTCCTTGATCCGAGCTGCGACCTCGCGGCGCTTCTCGGTGGAGAGATGCTCGAGCTCTTCCTTGAGCTTCTCGAGGCCTTCGGGGGTGAGGATGACGTCCTTCGGCATGTGGCAACCTGGGGTTCGGGTTCACCGGCCGGCGGGCGAGAAAAACCCCGCACTGGGCGGGGATAGAGCCCGCAAGCGGGCCGGGCGAGCGGCGGAGTATAGCGCGGCGGGCTCCTGTGCTCAGGCGACCGCGACCCGGGCGCGCAGCGGGGCGAGGATCGAGCGGGCCTGTTCGACCGTGTCGGTGCGCTGCAACGCCTGTTGCAGCACGTTGCCCTCCCCCAGTCGCGTCACGTACCACGGATAGAACTTGCGGAGGTACCTCCCGCCGCGTTCGGCCCCCATGTGCTGGACGGCGCACTCCATCACCCAGTCCAGCTCCTCGAGGATCTCCTCGCGCGTCGGCTCGTCGTCGCGCAGCCCCAGCACCTGCGAGAACAGCCAGGGGTTGCCGAGCGACCCGCGGGCGAGCATCACCCCCGCCGCTCCGGTGCGCTCGTACGCCGCGGTGACCGACGCGACGTCGTGCAGGCCGCCCGTGAGGATCACGGGGGCCGGAAGGCTCCGGACCAGCTCGGCGGCGAGATCGTAGTCCGGGGTGCCCTTGTGGTGGACCTGCGCGGACCGCGGATGGAAGGTGATCGCCGCAACCCCCGCCTCCTCGACCAGCCGGTGGGCCAGTGCCACGCCGCTGGTGTCGCCCTTGCGGTCGCCGGAGCGCAGCTTGACCGTCACCGGGAGGCCGCTCCCCTCGCGGGCCGCGCTGGCGACCGCGACGGCCGTGTCGGGGTCCTTCAGCATGGCGGCGCCCGCACCCGTCTTGGTGACCTTCGGCACCGGGCAGCCCATGTTCAGGTCGATGATGTCGACGAGACCCCGCTCGGCGACCGTCGCCGCCGCGGACCGCATCACGTCGGGGTCCTGCCCGAAGAGCTGCAGCGCCACCGGGCCACCGCGATGCTCGTCGGGGTGCACGCGGAGCATCTCGGTGCACGTCTTCTCGTTGCCGTGGTGGATGCCGAAGCTCGACACCATCTCGCTGACGGCCATGCCGGCTCCGTAGCGCTTGGCCTGCAGGCGCACGAACCAGTTGCCGATGCCCGCCAGCGGGGCGAGCAGCACGCGGTTGGGGACGTGGACGCCCCCGATCTCCCAGCTGTCGTGGAGGCTCGGCACGCCTCCAGTGTGGCAGAGGCCGCTCAGGTGTTGCGGCCGTGCAGCAGCCGCAGACCCTCGAGCGTCAGCAGGTCGTCCTGCTCGTCGATCGTCTCGCAGAACGGCACGATGACCCCCGCCAGCCCGCCGGTGGCGAGCACGTGCGTCTCGCTGCCGAGCTCGACGAGCAGCCGCCGCACGATGCCGTCGACCTGCGAGGCGAAGCCGTAGACGATCCCCGACCTGATCGCGTCCACCGTGGACTTGCCGATCAGCGTGCGCGGCGGCCCCAGATCGATGCGCGGGAGCTTCGCGGCGCGGGAGGTCAGGGCGTCCATCGAGATCTCCACGCCCGGCGAGATGATGCCGCCCAGGTACTCGCCCTCGTCGCTCACCGGGTCGTAGGTGATCGCCGTCCCGAAGTCGACCACGATGCAGGCGCGGCGCACCTTCTCGTACGCCGCGACGGCGTTGACGAGCCGGTCGGCCCCGATCTCCCGTGGGTTGTCGTACCGCAGGGCCATGCCCGTGCGGATGCCGGGCCCGACCACCACCATCTCGTGCATGAGGTAGCGCGAGGCCATCTCGGCCCACTCCGGGGCCAGCTGCGGCACGGTCGAGGACACGATCGACGCGTCCAGATCGGCGAGTCCCACCCCGCGGAGCTCGAGCAGGTTGCGCAGCGCCGCCCCGAGCTCGTCCGCGGTCGACGAGCGCACGGTGGCGAACCGCCAGTGCTCGACGAGCTCCCCCTCGGGCGAATAGGTCCCGAAATGGGTCTGGGTGTTGCCGACGTCGACGACGAGGAGCACCGGCGCATTATGCTCGCCCGCATGGCCAACAAGCTCTACGTCGTCGATGGATCGCACCCTTGCGCGACCGTCGAACGCGCTCTGACCCTCAAAGGCATCCCCTACAAGACGGTCGAACTGCTCCCGCCGATGCACGCTCCGATCACCAAGGCGCTGTTCGGTGTGCGCACGGTTCCCGCCATCAAGTTCGAGGACGGGACCAAGCTCTCGGGGTCCCGCGCGATCCTGGCCGAGCTCGAGCGCCGCGTCCCGGAGCCCTCGCTCTACCCGTCCGATCCCGACCGCCGCGCGGCGGTCGACGAGGCCGAGCGCTGGGGCGACGAGGTCTTCCAGTCGATCCCCCGGCGTCTCCTGTGGCCCGCGCTGAAGCGCTCCCCGAAGTCGCTGCCGTCGTTCACCGTCAACGCGAAGCTCCCGACTCCCGCCCCGCTCCTGGTGGCCATGGCGCCGGGGCTCACCCGCATCGAGTGCAAGATGAACCAGGCGACGGAGACCGCCGTGCGGGCGGACCTGCTGGCGCTGCCGGCGCACCTCGACAAGATCGACGCCTGGATCGCCGACGGCACCCTGGGGGACGAGCCGCCCAACGCCGCCGACCTGCAGATCCTTCCGTCGGTCCGGCTGCTCATGACGCTCGGCGACGTCCGCCCGCTGATCGAGGGCCGGCCCGTCGCCGACCTCGTCGCCCGCGTGCTGCCCCCCGCGCCCGGGGCGGTCCCGGCCGGCGTCTACCCGGCCGAGTGGCTGCCGGCTCCTGCCACCGCGACCCCGTAGTCCGCTCGGAGCGACGGCACGGAGCGCCCTGAGGTCGCGATCACCGGACGGGCACGTGGGACCGACGGCGCTCGACCTCATCGAGGAGCTGGACCTTCCCGACGGACCCGACGGCTAACGTTCTCCGCGTGCCCACCGTCGAGGGACTCGAGTTCGCCTACACCCTGCATCCGCTCGCGCCCGGGCGCTTCGGGTTCCGTCGCTGGCGCTGGGAGCTCTGGCACGGTCGGGCCCTGATGGCCGCGGGGTGGCGGGTGGACCGCGACGGCGCCTGCCGGGCCATCCAGTCCCACGCCACGCAGGTCGCGGCCAGGATGTTCGGGTTGCGCCGCGCGCTGCCCCACCCGGCCGAGCACGTGAGCGACATCCGGCCGGGATCGACCCTCCGGGTCGACACCGGCGCGGTCGCGTTCGTCCTGGTGCCGCGGGCGCTCGCCCGGGACGCGATCAGCGCGTCCTGAGCGGCGGTCCCTCCCGCCGGACGCCCTCGTCCAGCGGCAGCGCGGCCAGCGCGTCCGCGAGCGACACGCCCCCGGCGGCCTGGAGCGCGAAGTCGAGCTCGAGGAGGGGCACGAGCACGAACCGTCGCGCCGTGACCTGCGGGTGCGGCAGCGTCAGGCGCTCGGTCACGCAGGACGCGTCACCGAGCAGCAGGAGGTCGACGTCGATCGGCCTGGGCCCGTGACGGACGTACCCGTCCTCGCCCGCGAGCGTGCGTCCCCGGTCGCGTTCGACGGCCTTGCAGGCGTCCAGCAGCGCCTCCGGGCCGAGGTCCGTCTCGATCCGGACGCAGGCGTTCAGGAACGCGGGCTGCTCCGTCACCTCGCCCACCGGATCCGTGTCGTAGGTCGAGCTCGACGCGACCACGCGCACGCCGTGGCCGGGCAGGGCGTCGACGGCCGCCTGCAGATGAGCCCGGCGATCCCCGACGTTCGAGCCGAGGCCGAGGTAGCCGACGGTCACGTCGCAGGCTCGGCCTGCGACTGCATCTCCCGCAGGGCCTGCTCCATGCCGGCGACGACCGCCTGCAGCCCGGACAGGGGGCGGATCAACACGGTCAGCTCGCTGATGAGTCCGTCGTCGCCCTCCGTGAGCAGGTCGACGCCCTCCAGCTCGCGGTCGCCCACCCGGGCGCGGAACCGCAGCGTCGCCTTGCCGTCGCCGATCAGCTCGTCGACGTAACGGAAGTCCTCGAACACCTGCAGCACCCCGGCGAGGATGAACGCGGTGGCGTCCCGCCCCTCGTAGGGCTTGTGCACGGCGGGAGAGCAGAAGGTGACCTCGGGCGACAGCGTCTCGACCAGGGCCGCGTGATCGTGGGCGACGACGGCGTCGCGAAATGCGGTGATGCTCATGGGATCTCCTCGTTGGTGACTCGCATGAGAGCGAGCTGACGGCTGTGCGCGAGCAGGACGCCCCCGGGACCCCACACCTCCCCGTCCTCCTCGAACAGGCCGTCGTGGGCCGTCCGGGAGCTGAAGCGGACGAGCAGCGGGTCGGAGGCGTCGAGCGTGAGCGCCACGAGCGGGGCGCGGAAGTGGATCGTCAACTCGACCGTCGGCGCCGGCACCGGGCCGGACAGCCGGAACCAGGCCGTGGGCAGCCAGGCATCCACGAGGAGCGCGAGGAGCGCGGCGTCGACGGCCCGCGGCGGGTTCGTCAGCCGCAGCCACCCGCCGGAGACGGCCTCGTCGGCACCGCGGAAGGGCGGCGGCCCCAGCGCGTACCGCACGTCGAGCCGGTGGGCGATCTCGGGCGCCTCGGCGGGCGGCGTGATCGGGTCCAGGCCGGCGAACGCGGGCACGTCGGGCGGCGGGGTCCGGTACGTGATCGCGTCCGGGAAGCTCGTCGCGAGCGAGGCGAGCGCCAGCACGCAGACGCGGTCGTCCTGCAGGAACCGGGCGACCACGGTCGTCACGGTGCGCCCGGCGCGCTCGACGGTCACCTCGACCTGCGCATCGGCGTCCACCGCCGGCGAGCGCAGGTAGTGGAGGGTGAGCGTGCGGATGTGGAACGCCGGTGCGGCGACCTCGGCCTCGATGGCCCGGACGATGATCGCGGCGATGTAGCCGCCGTTCGGACCGATGGGGGCCGACCAGTGCGGGGTGACGTGGGCGGCGTAGCGACCGTCGCCCAGGGCCTGGACGGCGGAGTCCGCGGTGAAGTCCACCATCGTCGTCGACACCCGTCAGCTCTCCCTGGCGGTGCGCCACACCTCGACGCTGACCTCGTGGACGGGCAGGGCGATCGGCGGTTCGGGCTTGGACGCCTTGACCCAGACCTCCTCGGCCGCGAAGCGATCCAGCAGGCGGTCCGCGATCGCCGAGCACAGGCGCTCCAGCGTCTTGTAGGACCGCTGCTGCGCGACGAGCGCGCAGGCGTTGCAGACCTCGCCGTAGTCGACCGTGTCCTCGACCATGTCCGTGACCGTCGCATCGCACTCGCCGACCTCCATCCGGATGTCGAGCACCAGGCGCTGCCCGATCTCCCGCTCGGCCGCCGTGACCCCGTGATGGGTGTAGAGGGAGAGACCGCTGACCTCGATGGTGACCTCGGTCTGCGGGCCGTCCTCCTCGTCGAAGTCGTGGTCCTCGAGGTCGTCCTCGTCGGGGTCGTGACGGTCGTCGTCGATCACGGCGCCAACGTAGCAGCCGCGACCGTGAGGGCGTCCACGTGCTCGGCGACGTCGTGCACGCGGAACACGGAGGCTCCCTGCTCGTACGCCAGCACGTTGGTGGCCAGCGTGGCGGCGACCCTCCGGGCGGGATCGTCACGGCCCGTGAGCCGTCCGAGGAACGACTTGCGGGAGGTCCCGACGACGACGGGGAACCCGAGCGCGCAGAACGCGTCGATGCTCCGCAGCAGCGCGAGGTTGTGGTCGAGCGTCTTCCCGAACCCGATCCCCGGGTCGAGGTGGATCCGGTCCTCGCGGATCCCCTCGGCGACCGCGAACGAGACCCGCTCCTCGAGGAAGGCGCGGACGTCGTCGACGACGTCCTCGTAGCGCGGATCGCGCTGCATCGTCCGTGGCTCCCCGAGCATGTGCATGAGGCAGCAGTCCGCGGCGCGATCGGCGACCAGGCCCGCCAGCTCGGGGTCGCCCCGGAAAGCGGTCACGTCGTTGACGTACGTGGCTCCCGCGTCGAGCGCGACCCGGGCGACCTCCAGCTTCGACGTGTCGATCGACACCCGCGCGGTACCGTCGGCGACCAGCGCCTCGACCACCGGCCGCGTACGGCGCAACTCCTCCGCGACGTCCACGGGGGCGGCCCCGGGGCGCGTGGACTCGCCACCGATGTCGAGGATCGCGGCGCCCTGCGCGGCGAGGCGACGACCGTGGGCGATCGCCTCGCGCTCGTCGAGGAAGGCGCCGCCGTCGCTGAACGAGTCCGGCGTCACGTTGACCACGCCCATGACGGTGAACGCCCGCACTCCGGGGATCCTACGCAGCATCGGCGGTGCTCCCTGCG
>NZ_JBFIGP010000007.1:0-35187 GCF_041602235.1 Paraconexibacter sp. | reverse complement strand
GCGGGCTCTTCACCAGGGTTCGCTTGACGGTCGCTTCGGGCATCGCACGTCGGGTTTCCACCACGGACGTCGGGTTCCTTCCAAGCCGGTGCGGTTACGGAGCCTGAACGGCCCGTTGCGCCACGTGCGTAGCATCTGGCACATGTCGACCCGCAAACGGGCGTTCCTGCTGGCGATCGGGCTCGCGGGCGCCGTGGCTGCGCTGAGCGGCGCCCTGCTCGCAGGCTGCGTGGCGATCGGCTTCGCGGTGGAGGCCTACGTGGTGTGCCATGCGTACTGCGCCCCTGCGGCCGGGAGCGGTCCGTCCGCCGACGACGAGCCGGGCGGCGGGGACGACGACGGCGGCTGGCGGCCACCCGACGCGCCCCCGGATCCATGGCCCCCGATGGACCCCGCGGCTCGCGACGTGCGCCGCGAGCCGGTCGCCCTCTGACCGGGGCGCCGCGAGCGCCCCGCGTTGGTCAGAACTTCGGCTGGTACTTCCCGAAGACGTCCTGCATCGCCCCGCAGACCTCGCCCATCGAGGCGCGGTCGCGCAGCGCCTCGCGGATGAACGGCACGAGGTTGTCGGTGCCGCGCGCGGCCTCCCGCAGCTCCTCGAGGCGCTTCTCGACGAGGTCCTTGTCGCGGTTCTCCTTGAAGGCCTTGAGCCGCTCGACCTGCTCGCGCTCGGACTCCGGGTCGACGCGCAGGAGGTCCGGCACCTCGAGCTCCTCCTCGACGAACTTGTTGACGCCGACGACGATGTCCTGCTCGAGCCGGTAGCGCTCCTGGTAGCCCCAGGCGCTCTCGTCGATCTCCGCGGTGATGAACTCGATGGCGTTGACCGAGCCGCCGAGCTCGTCCACCTTGCCGATGAGGTCGTAGGCGCGCGACTCGATCTCCGCGGTCAGCGCCTCGACGAAGTAGGAGCCCGCGAACGGGTCGACCGTGTCGGTCGCCCCCGACTCGTGGCCGATGATCTGCTGGGTGCGCAGCGCGGTCTTGGCGGCGCCCTCGGTGGGGAGCGCGAGCGCCTCGTCGTAGCCGTTGGTGTGCAGGGACTGCGTGCCCCCGCACACCGCGGCGAAGCCCTGGAGAGCGACGCGGACGATGTTGTTGACCGGCTGCTGGGCCGTGAGGGTCACGCCGCCGGTCTGCGTGTGGAAGCGCAGCATCAGCGACTTCGGGTTCTGGGCGCCGAAGCGCTCCTTCATGATCGTCGCCCACATCCGCCGGGCGGCGCGGAACTTCGCGACCTCCTGGAAGACGTTGTTGTGGCCGTTGAAGAAGAAGGCCAGGCGCGGGGCGAAGTCGTCGACCGCGAGGCCCGCGTCGACCGCGGCCTGCACGTAGGCGATGCCGCTGCAGAGGGTGAACGCGACCTCCTGGACGGCCGAGCAGCCCTTCTCACGGAAGTGGTAGCCGGAGATCGAGACCGTGTTCCACTTGGGGACGTTGTCCTTGCAGTAGGCGAACAGGTCGGTCGTGAGCCGCATGGTCGGCTCGGGCGGGTAGATGTAGTTGCCGCGGGCGATGTACTCCTTGAGCACGTCGTTCTGCGTGGTGCCCCGCAGCTTCTCGCTCGGGACGCCCTGCTCCTCGCCGACGAGCTGGTAGAGGCACAGCAGGACGGTCGCCGGCGCGTTGATGGTCATCGACGTCGACACCTGGTCGAGCGGGATGCCGTCGAACGCGGTGCGCATGTCGTCGATCGTGTCGATCGCGACGCCCGTGCGCCCGACCTCGCCGAGGCAGCGCGGGTTGTCGGAGTCCAGGCCCAGCTGGGTCGGCAGGTCGAAGGCCATCGACAGGCCGGTCCCGCCACGGGAGAGCAGGTAGCGGTAGCGCTCGTTGGACTCCTTGGCCGACGCGTAGCCCGCGTACTGGCGCATCGTCCAGAGCTGCTTGCGGTACATCTCCTTGTGCGGCCCGCGCGTGTACGGGAACTCGCCCGGCGCGCCGAGGCGCTCCTCGAGGTCCTCCGGCACGTCCGCCGCCGTGTAGAGCGGGGCGATCTCGATGCCGCTGTCGGTGAAGTGCCGGGGGTCGTCCGGGCCGACGATCGGGGCGACGGTCAGACGCTCTTCGCGCTCAGGAGAGGTGGCCATGGCGGGAAGGGTACGCCCGCGGGCGCGCGGGCGACGTGCTCGTGGCGCCTCACGGCCCCGGCGATCGGGGCAGCGAAGGGCGCCGGTCGCTCAGCCGGGCCGGGTGACCTGCGCGACGACGGTCGTGTGGTACGCGGTCCGGTGCTCCTCGGTGATCTCGAACCCGCCGGCCCCCAGCATCGCCCGCAAGGCGCTCGGGGTGATCGCCCAGTACCAGTTGACGTAGCCGCGGGCGGGGTCGAACGGCTCGGTATGGGTCGGGTGGATGCCCGGCTCGGGGGCGAACACGCAGACGTTGCGGCGACCGATGCGCTCGGGGATGGTCTCGGTCGCGAGGATCAGCGTCTCGCGCGTCACGCTGCGCAGGCGTTCGAGCGTGAGGAGCGGGTGGGGCGCGTGGTAGAGGACGCCGCTGCACCAGACCACGTCGTGCGCCCCCAGGCCCGCGAGCGCGACCTCGTCGTGCAGGTCGCCCTGCACGAAGCGCATCTTCGAGCCGCGCCGGGCGTGCTCGGCCTGGAACTCCGCGGTCTGCCCCATCACGTCCATGCCGCTGACCTCGGTGGCGCCCGCGTCCTCGGCGGCGAAGGAGATCGCGCCGTGGACCGACCACATGCACCCGACGTCGGCGAACGAGCGTCCCGCGACGTGGCGTGCGACGAGGTCGGCGCGCGGCGGGACGCCGCGGGACAGCCGGGCACGGAGGCGGACGGGCAGCGAGGCGGGCACGCGCCGCAGGCTAGCTGCCCGGGGCGGGCCGGGGACTGCCGCGGGCCCTACGCCCCACGGACCCCACGGCGTGGTGCGAGACGCCGCCCCTGCCGTGATCATGTCCCGCATGGATGCGCCGCGCGAGGACACGGGCCGCCGGGAGGCGGCGGCGTGGGCGCTCCTGCTCGGGCTCGCGCTGGCGCTGCGCCTGGTGGGTCTCGGCGACCGGGCGTTCCACCACGACGAGAGCCAGGTCGCGTACTTCGCGTGGTCGACGATCACCCGCGAGCACACGTACGCCTACGACCCGCTGCTCCACGGTCCGTGGACGTACTACGCGACCGCGCTGGCGTACGCGATCGGGGGCGTCGGCGACGTCACCGCGCGCCTGCCCGCGGCGGTGGCCGGGACGGTGATGGTCGGGCTTCCCTACTTCCTGCGTGCGCAGCTCGGGCGGCTCGCCGCGTTCACCGCGGCCGCGGGCCTGGCGGTCGGGCCGAGCTACCTCTACTACTCGCGGTTCGCGCGCGAGGACCTGCACATCGCGTTGATCACGCTGGCGATGGTGGTGATCGCCGCCCGGATGCTCGACGCGCCGCGCCGGTGGCACCCCGTCGCGCTGCTGGCACTGCTGGCCGCGTCGTTCACGGTCAAGGAGTCGACCCTGATCTTCGGGTTCGTGGTCGCCACGTACCTCGTGGCGCTGCTCGTCGCGCATCGCGGCCGCCGCCCGGGCCGCGCGCCGTGGACGCTGACGGCCGCGCGCTCGGTCGGATGGCGGCCCTGGGCGCTCGGCCTGCTCGCGTTCGCCGTCGTGTACGTCGCCCTGTTCTCGAGCTTCGGCGCCAACTGGGGCGGCGTGTGGGACGGCGTCTACGAGGGGCCGAGCTACTGGCTCGGACAGCACGAGGTCGGGCGCGGCGGCGAGCGCTGGTTCTTCTACCTCGTCCTGCTGGTGGTCTACGAGCCGCTGGCGCTGGGGCTCGGGCTGCTCGGCGCGGGGGTCGTGCTGCGGTCCTGGTGGTGGCCGCGCGCAAGGATCACCGGGTTCACCGACGTGATCTCCCCGCGCGTGCGCGCGTTGACCGGGTACCTCGTCTGGGGTTGCGCCGGCTCGCTGGCGATCTACTCCTGGGCGGGGGAGCGGTTCGCGTGGCTCGTGCTCCATCCGCTGCTGCTCCTGCTGCTCCTGGCCGGGATCGGCCTGCAGGTGCTGTGGGCCGCGCGCGCGAGCACGCTCGGACGGGCCGGGATCGTGCTCGCGGCGCTCGCCTTCGCCGCCACGGCGTACAACGACGTGCGGGTGAACGTCCTGCACCCGGAGGATCCGCGGGAGCTGCTGATCACCACCCAGACCAGTCCGGAGGTGCCCCGTGCGGTCGAGCGGATCCGCGCGGCCGACGCGCGCCTGCGAGCCACCGAGGGGCGGCGGGTCACGGTCGCGGTGGACCCGGGGTCGGGCGCCTCGTACCCGTGGGCCTGGTATCTCCGCGAGCTGCCGGTCGCGTACGCGGCCCCGTCGACCCCGGCCACGGACGTCCTGATCCTCACCGAGGACGTGAGCCGCCGGCTGGAGCCCCGGCTCGACGGGTACCGGCGCATCTCCGTGGACCTGCGGGTCGGGTGGGGGCGTCACTACACGGGGGTCGGGGCACGGGACTGGTGGCGGTGGTACTGGCACCGGACCCCGTTCACCCCGCTCGCCCCCCTGCGGGAGCACGTGTACGTGCGTCGCGGCCTCTGACCATCGACGGTCGCTCGGTACGCTCGCGCGGTGAACGTCACCGTGAAGCTCTTCGCCGGGCTCAAGGAGGCCGCCGGTCGGTCGGAGGTCGAGCTCGACCTGCCCGACGGCGCCCGGGTCAGCGATGCGCTCGCGGCGCTCGCGCACCTGGCGCCCGACGGGATGTCGCTCGTCCTGGCGGTCAACCGCGAGTACGCGTTCGACCAGCAGGTCCTGCACCCGGGCGACGAGCTCGCGCTCGTGCCGCCGGTGAGCGGGGGCGCCCCGGACGCGCCGTCCGCGCGGATCCACGTCGCCGTCCGCGACGAGCCGCTGTCGCTCGAGGCGATCGCCGCGCGCGTGGCGGACCCGCGGGCGGGCGCGGTCGTGACGTTCGACGGGCGCACGCGCGAGGTCCCGTTCCTCGACTACGAGGCCTACGTGGAGATGGCCGAGCCGGTGCTGCGCGAGATCGCCGGCGCCGCGGTCGAGCGTCACGGCCTGTGCGCGGCGGCGGTCGAGCATCGCGTGGGGCGGGTCGCGCTCGGCGAGGCGTCGGTGCTGGTCGCGGTCAGCGCGCCCCACCGCCCGGAGGCGTTCCTGGGCGCCCGGGAGATCATCGACGTCCTCAAGGACCGGGCCCCGTTCTGGAAGAAGGAGGAGGGGGCCTGGAAGCACGAGTCGGTGCCCTCCCCGCCGGACGGGACCGCCGAGTCGTCACCGTGACCGACCGCCGCCCCGTGCTCGCCCGCACGGTCGCGCTGCTGGGCGCGTCGGGGTGCGGCAGGAGCGCGCAGGTGGAGGCACTGACCGTGCTGCACCTGCCCGGGGGCGTCGGGATCGACCCTGCCCTACCGGCGGCGCTCGCCGCGACCGGGGCGCAGGTCCTGTGCGTGGCGGCCGACGTCGGTGTGACGGACGAGACCCGTGCGTGGGCATCCCTGCTGCACGCACTGGGGCTGCGCGCCGGAGCCGTGATCGTGACCTGCGCCGACCTGGCGTCGTCGTCGGCCGCCGCGTGCGCGCAGGCGGCGCGAGCCCTGGACGGTGTCGCCGACGACGCGGGCGTGCTGGTGACGTCGGCCCGCGAGGGGCTCGACCCGTCGGCGCTCGTGGACGTCCTGGGGGGTGGTCCGCGCCGCACGCGAGCCCTCGACGCCGCTGGGCCCCCGGTTCTGCACGTCGAGGAGGTCGAGGTCGCCCCGGGCGCCGGCACGGCGGTCACCGGCGGCCTGCTGCGCGGCACGCTTCGCACCCGGATGGCGCTGCGGGTCCTCCCGCCCGGGCACGCGGTCACGGTGGGGACGTTGTCCGTCCGCGACGAGTTCGTCACCGAAGCGGTGGCGGGGGAGCGCGTGACGGTGCGGCTCGACGACGCCGGCCCCGGGCACGTCCTCGTCGGGGCGGCGCTGGTGGGCCCGGACGCCACGGTGCGGAGCACCCGCGTCCTCGACGTCGCGCTGGCCGACGGCGTCCGGCCCGACCACGGCGCGACGGTGACGCTGCACGCGGGTGCGCGCGCGGTCGCCGCCGAGGTCGGGTCCCTGGGCGGGCGCTTCCACCAGCTGCGCTGCGAGGACGAGGTGCTCGTCGCCGCGTGGGATCGCGTGGTGCTGTGCGACGTGGCCTCCCGACGGGTGCTCGGCGGCGGTGACGTGCTGGACCCCGGCGCCCGGCGTCACGGACCGTCGCGCGACGTGCTCGCGGACCTCGCCCGGGCGGCCCGCGAGGGGCCGGTCTGAGCGCGGGTCATGGCGTGACGTCGCGGCTCGAGGTGGCGGCCACGCGGTGGATCGACGTCCCGCCCGCGGTGAACACCCGCGGGCCCAGCGCCGCGACGGTCGCGGCACGCGCGCCGGTGCTGCGCTCGTAGGCCCCGAGCACGATGTAGTCGACGCGGTAGCGCTCGAGCAGCGCGAGGGCCACGGCGGGGTCGGTCGCCCGGTAGATGGCAGCCACGTCCGCCTCGCGTGTCCCGATCGGCTGCCCCCACACGAGCTCGTGTCCCGCCCAGGCGATCACGGTGGCGCGACCGCTGAACGTCGCGATCCGTCCCCCGTAGGAGTACTCGGGGCCGGAGGCTTCGAGTACGACGGCATCCGCGTCGACGTGCTCGCGAAGCCAGCGGATCGCCGCGACGTCACCGGGGGCGGTGCGCTCCATCCACCGCAGCCCGCCGAGGCGGGGCGGACCGGCGAAGCCGTCGGTCCGGGCGATCGACCCGGCGACCGGGAACACGGACGAGGCGACGGCGGCGACCGCCAGGGCCGCGAGGGCGATCGGCGCCGCGCGGCGTCCGATCCCCTGGAGCAGCAGCAGCACCAGCGCGCCGCAGGCCACCCCGAGCAGCGGCCAGGCCTGGAAGCCGAACTTGAAGACGGTGTTGAACCGGTAGTCGGGCCCGCCGTCGAAGGCGTCGCGGACGTAGACGAACTGGGGCAGCAGGAGGCAGCCGGCACCCAGCGCGACGAGGAGCCAGAGGAAGGTCTCGGCGCGGTGCCGGGGCGTGGCCCGCTGCGACGCGGCTGTTCCCGCCAGCGGGAGCACGTCCGCCGGCGACGGACCCGCGCGGCGCGACCGGCGGGCCGAGAGCAGTCGTACCGCGGCGGCCAGCACGACGATCCCGAGCAGGACGCCGTGCGTCAGGGCGACGCGCTCCAGGAACGTGAGGAGGGACGGCGGGTCCGTGACGCGCCCGATCCCGCCCGGGGACGGATCGAACGTCAGGTGGAACGGGAGGTAGAGCAGGACGCTGCCGAGCGTCACGGCGAGCGCCCAACCACCCCAGGTCGCAGCGCGCCGTGGGGGGTGCGGCGTTTCAGCGACGCTGAGGGTCGCTGGAACGTGGCACCCCCTGGTGCTGGTGCTGGTGCTGGTGCGGGTGCGCCGCGCGGCGACGCCCACCGCGCCCGACGCCAGGAGGAGGACGAGCGCGACCGGGTAGGTCCAGGTGTGCATCGCGAACAGCGCGCCCAGGGCCACGGCGGCCACCACCAGCCGGGCCGCCGCGACCGCTCGTGATCCCGCCAGCGGCCCGGCCACCGCCGCGTGCATCGCGAGGCCGACGACCACGAGGGTGAAGGGAACCGCGATCAGGTGCGCGTGCAGATCGCCGAGCAACGTCGCGAAGAACGGGAAGTCGTCGGCTCCTCCCGGGGTCACGCGCGAGGCGGCGAACCAGTTCAGCGAGCGCACCGGCCCGTCGTGCTCCAGCACGAGCTTCAGCCCCTGCAGGTTGCCGGCGAGCATCGTGAACCCGGTGGCGACCGCGGCAGCCGGCACCGCTCGGCGCGCGCCGGCGACCGCGCGGGCCAGCGCGCCGGCCACGCCGAACACGGCGCTGCAGGACAGACCGAACACGAGCCCGACCCCGAGGTTGTACGCCCGGTCGGGAGCGACCGCCGCGAGCTTCATGACGAACCCGAGCAGCCACGACCCGAGGTAGTAGTAGTTGAGCTCCTCGCCCGCCAGCCACAGGTCGCGCGGCGGAAGCTGCCGCGACGTCATCGACGTGTCGAGCAGCATCATGTCCATCGGCTTCTCGGTGCCCACGACGTCGGGCGCGAAGGCGGTCAGCAGGCAGCCGAGGACGAAGGCCACGACGAACACCACCTCGGCGCCGAGGAGCAGCGCGCGGTCCTCGGGGGTGGCGCGCGAGGCGCCGGTGGCGCGCATCGCGCGGCGACGGGTGCGCCGCACCCGAAGGCCCACCGCGAACAGCCCGCCGACCGCGCACCAGGCCGTGACCGTCGTGTACGGGACGACGCCGACGGACACGATCAGCCAGACGGCGAAGCCGGCCAGCAGCAGTCCGAGCGGCCTGGAGATCCCCGCTCCGGCTCCCGGCAGGCCGGCCAGCAGCACCCCGGTCAGCGGCAGCGTGGCGGCCCCGATCCCGCCGGTGACCGCCAGCACCTTGAGGGCGTCCCACATGTCCGGCGGACGCTACCCGCCGGACCCCAGGTGCGCCTCGAGTCGCGAGCGCAGTCGACGCTGCACCGCGGGCCAGTCGTCGTCGATCACGCTGAACCAGGCGGTGTCCCGGACCCCGATCCCCGGCACGATCCGGTGCTTGCGGTGGATGCCCTCGAACCAGGCGCCCATCGCGAGCATCGCGTCGCGCGAGCGCTGGTTCTCGGCGTGGGTCTTCAGCTCCACGCGCAGGCACCCCAGGGTCTCGAACGCGTAGCGCAGCATCAGGAGCTTCGCCTCGACGTTCGCGCCCGTGCGCCACGTCGACGGGGTCAGCCAGGTCCAGCCGATCTCCAGGCCGCGATCGTCGGGGCGCAGCGCGAGGTAGCGCGTGGAGCCGATGGCCGTGCCGTCGTCCGTCCGCACCGTCGCGAACGGGACCTCGGTGCCCGCGGCGGCCGCCTGCAGCGCGTCCTCGAGCCACGCGTCGAAGCTCTCGCGCGACGCCGGGAAGGAGCGCATCCAGCGCCAGACCGCAGGGTCGCGCGAGGCCGCGAACAGCTCGTCGGCGTGGTCGGCGGCCAGCGGCTCGAGGCGTACGAGCGTCCCGGTGAGGACTGGGGCCAGGGGGTCGGGCCAGGCGGGGAGCACGGTCATGCGCGGCGGACCGTAGCGGGCCGCGCACGCCGCCGCCAGCGGCCCGTCCGGGGCCGTTCGCAGCGCTCCGCGGGACCTCCCGGCCGCCCACGGACCCCCACACCTGAGGGGGTCGCGGTGGGCATCGACCCCCCTCGAATGCGTGGGCCGCCGCGAGAGGAAGACCCCTTCCGCGCGGGATGGGAAAGACGGGCCCTCCTCGCCACCCTGGATGGCGTCACCTTGCCCACCCCGACAGAAGCGGGTACCTCATGTCCCTCTCCTCAGTCCTTGAACCCAGGTCCACGGCCCGCGTCCTGCCCGACGCGATCCTGCCCCACCACGCCGCCTACGACGAGGCGCGTACGGCGTGGAACCTCACCGCCGACCAGCGGCCCGCCGCCGTCGTCGTCGCGCACGACGCCGCCGAGGTGCTCTCCGCGCTCGATCTCGCGCGCGCGTTCGATCTGCGCGTCGTGCCGCAGGGCACCGGGCATCTCGCCAGCGCGCTGCCCGACATGAGCGACGCCATCCTGCTGCGCACCGACATCGGCGGGGTCACCGTCGATCCGGACGCCCGCATCGCCCGTGTGGGCGCCGGCGCGGTGTGGCAGGACGTCGTCGACGCCGTGACGCCGTACGGCCTGGCGGCGCTCTCCGGGTCCTCCCACGACGTGGGGGTCACGGGCTACGCGCTCGGCGGCGGGCTGAGCTGGCTGGCTCGCTCGAAGGGCCTGCTCGCGAACAACATCCGCTCGATCGAGCTCGCGACGGCCGGTGGCCGCCTGCTGCGGGTGGACGCCCAGCACCACGCCGAGCTGTTCTGGGCCCTTCGCGGCGGCGGCGGCAACTTCGGCGTGGTCACCGCGATCGAGATCGATCTGTTCCCGATCACCGAGGTGTTCGCGGGCATGACCGTGTGGCCGGCCGACCAGGCCCGCGAGGTCCTCGCCGCCTGGGTCGCCTGGTCGCGCACCGCCCCCGAGGCCGTCACGACCTCCTGGCGTCTCCTGCGCCTTCCCGACCTCCCCGAGATCCCGGATCCGCTGCGCGACACGCCGCTCGTCGTCATCGACGGCGCCGTGCTGGCCGATGGGCCTGCGGCGGCCGGGATGCTCGGGGCGTTCCGCGGCGTCGGTACCCCCGTCATGGACACGTGGGACACCATGAGTCCGGCCGGGCTGCTGCAGCTGCACATGGATCCGCCGGAGCCGGTCCCCGGCTTGGGGGACACGGCGCTCATCGAGAGCCTCGACGAGGCCGGCATCGACGTCCTGCTGGACGCCGCGCGGCCGCAGGAGATCTCGCCGCTGCTGTTCATCGAGCTGCGTCAGCTCGGCGGCGCGGTCGGGCGTGAGGCGCCCGGCGCCGGGGCGCGCGCCAAGCTCGACGGGGAGTTCGCGTTGTTCGTGATCGGCATGCCGATGTCCCCGGAGCACGGCCGGGCGATCGACGAGCGTCTCGTGGAGATCGTCGCCGCAATGCGCCCGTGGTCGACCGGAGGCGTCTACGCGAACTTCGCGGAGCGCGGGGGCTCGATGGCCTCGGCGTTCGACGCGCGGACCTTCGCGCGCCTCCAGGAGGCTCGCGCCGTCTGGGACCCGAGCGAGATGTTCGTCGCCAGCCACCGGATCGACGTCCCATGAGGCGCGTCGTCACCACAGTCCTGGCGACGGCGGTGGCCGTGCCCGTGGCGCTCGCGGCGCCCGGGCCGGCCGACGCCCGCGTGCGCATGGCGACCTTCGACGTCCAGGTCGAGGGCCGGCAGACGACGACCTGGCAGAAGCACCACGTGGCGGACGGTCCGTGCGACGTGGACATGCACGGGTCCGGGTCGGAGACCTTCCGGTTCCGGTCCAAGACGCTGCGGGTGACCGCCTTCTGGACCGGCAAGCGCGTCGAGCTCGTCGGCCCTCACGGCGCCGCGGAGCTCGTGCTCCGCGGGACCGCGAGGCGGAGTGGGCAGATCCACACCGGCGAGGGCGAGCCGTGCGGCTCCGGGGACGGGGACATCGCCATCCCGTCACCGCCCCCGGACTGCGGGACGAAGACGGCCAGCTCCACGGTCGAGCTCGCCTACTTCTACGGAGCCCGTGAGCGGATCGTCCTGAGCGGAGGGGACGGGTACGACCCGTTCAACAACTGCCCGGGAGGGGCGCCGCAGGCCCCGTACCTCCTGACCCACGACGGGAAGGGGACCCGGATCGGGCAGCGCCTGCCCCACAGGGACCTCTTCCGCTACGGGAAGTCGATCGTCGTGGCGCGCGGCAAGCGTCTGCAGCGCCTCCCCGACACCACCACCAACACCGACATCCGCTGGACCGTGTCGTTCAAGCGGGTCGAGAAACGAAAGGCATCACGATGAGACGACGGAACCACATCCTGCGCCGCGCGCTCGTGCTCGCGACGCTCGTCGGCGCCGCCGCGGGTCCCGCCGCGGCCCAGGCCGACTCCATCGCCTACGTCAAGGACGGCGACGTCTACCTGTCGACCTCCGACGGCGCACGGCAGTACCGCGTCACCGCGAACGGCGGCTACTCCGACGTGTCGCAGGCCGACGACGGCACGATGATCGCGCTGCACGGCGTGCGTCTGCACCGCCTTGCTCGTGACGGTCGCGTCCTGGCCGACTTCGACACGCCGGTCAGCGACACGAGGCCACCAGGGAGCCGCGTGTTCTACGGGCCCTTCGAGCCGGCGATCTCGCCGGACGGCACGAAGGTGGCCTACACCTACTACTACATGACCCAGACCCAGAACCCGAACTGCTACCCGCCGACGTGCCTGGTGGCGATCAACGAGGGTGGCACCGGGTACTCGCACGCCGACCGGCAGACGAGCTGGGACGAGCCGGGCTTCCACAAGCACAGCGGCTGGCGGCACCCGGCGTGGGTCGACAACGGGACGACCCTGCTCAGCAACCCCACGCACCTCCCCAACGCCGACGTGGTCGTCGACATGCCGGGGAACCGCGGCAAGACGTTCATGGCCCAGAACTGGTTCTCGGACGCGGTCGAGGGCAACCCGCACGTCAGCGGCGGGGACGTCACGCGTGACGAGCGCAAGCTGGCGTTCGTGACCGGGGAGAACGACAAGACCCTGACGCTCTACGCGATCAACGGCGTGCCGCGGACGTTCAAGGACGGCGAAGCGGACCCGTCGACGCGTCCGGCGGTCTGCTACCGCTACGGCGACGCGGCCGGCGGGACCTTCGGGACGCCGTCGTTCAGTCCCGACGGGACGAAGCTCCTCTGGGCCGACGCCGAGGGGATCAAGGTGGTCGACGTCCCGTCGTTCGCGGGTGGCTGCACGACCACCGGCGCATCGCCCTCCGGGCGTGTCCTGGTCGCGGGTGGCTCGCAGCCGGACTGGGGTCCGGCGGACGTGCCGCCGGGGTCCGGCGTGACGCCGGGGCAGCCGAAGCCCGGTGAGCCGGGGCAGCCGGGCCAGCCGAAGCCGGGCGAGCCCAGGCCGGGCGAGCCCAAGCCCGGCCAGCCGAACCCCACGACCGGGAAGCGCCCGATCGCGGCCCGGATCACGACGACGACCGTCCGCAGCGCGCTGCGCAGCGGGATCGCGGTCAAGGTCACCCCGCGCTCGGCCGGCCGCGTCGTGGTCAAGGTGCGCCTCGGCTCGCGGCTCCTCGCCACCGTGACGCGCTCGGTCAAGGGCTCCAGGGCCCAGACGCTGCGCGTGCGGCTCTCGGCGAAGGCGCGTCGGACGCTCGCCGCGTCCCGTGCGCCCCGGCTCAGCGTCCAGGTGGGACACCGCCCGACCGGGGCGAAGAGCGAGCACCGTCTGCGGCTGACCAAGACGCTGCGCCGCCGCTGAGTTCCCACCCCGGTGTCGCCACGATCCGCCATCCCTCAATTGAGGGGTGGCGGGTTGGCGCTCGCCGTTCTACTCTCCGCTCAGGGCTGAAGGACCCCTTCATGGTGAGACGCCGTCCGGTGCGGCACACGCCACCTCCAGCCGTCGGAGCACCGGGGACAGAACGAGGACCGAGCCGTGCACGGAACGTTGAGCGGAGCCGCCGCGACACTGGACGCGATCGAGCGACTGACCCACGAGGATCTGACCCCACAGGTCTTCCTCGAGGAGGCGTCCGAGCGCATCGAGCGCGTGGTCCCTTCGGACGGGAAGTTCATCTCCGGCGCCGATCCCGAGACGGGTCTGTGCATGGGGGTGGCGCTCGCCACGATGCCCAAGACCTCGTGCGTGCCGTTCTGGGACTACGAGTTCAACGTCCCGGACTTCAACCAGTTCTGGGACATCCATCACGGACCCCGCCATGCCGTCGATCTGCACACGGCGACGGGCGGCAAGCCCTCGCGGAGCGCGCGCTGGCGGGCGTTCCGCGACCTCGTGGACTACGACGCCGAGCTGCGGGTCGCGTTCAGCATCGACGGCACGATGTGGGGCATGGGGCAGCTGAGCCGTGGGGTCGGTGAGCCGCAGTTCAGCGCGGAGGAGGTCGCGTTCGTCGACGCGGCGGCGCCGACGATCGCGCGGGGCCTGCGGCGAGCCATCACCTCGACCGGGGCGGGGCTGGAGTCCGGCCGCTCGCCGGGGATGCTCGTGCTGGACGCCGAGGACCGCGTCCTGTCGTCCACCCAGGAGGCCGAGCAGTGGCTCAGGGAGCTCGGCAACGGCCACGAGTACCACCTGCGCAACGGGCTCCCCTACGAGATCTTCCCGGTCAGCGTGGTCGCGCGGGCGAGGCACGCGGCCGGTGAGACCGCGCCGAGCATGCGGGTCCGGACGACGGCGGGCACGTGGCTCCTGCTGCACGGCGCGGTGCTGAGTGGGACGGACGGGCACGTCGCGGTCGTGATCGAGCCGGCGCGCGCCTCGGAGGTCGCTCCGCTCATCGTGCAGGCCTACGGGCTCACGCCGCGCGAGACCGAGGTGATGCACATGATCACGCGCGGCGCGAAGACGGCCGAGATCGCGGACACGCTGTACCTCTCGCCCCACACGGTCCGCGACCACGTCAAGGCGATCTTCGAGAAGGTCGGCGTCTCGTCGCGCGGGGAGCTCGTCGCGACGGTCTTCGCCGACCACTACAACGATCGCGTCGGCGAGGCGATCCGCGGGTTCGCGCAGCGCACCGGCGCCGGCGCCCGCGAGTGAGGGCGGTTCGGGGTTAGAGGGCGCCGCCCGCGGCCGCGGGCGCGGTCGGGTCGGTGCCGTCGCCGCCGGCCGACCGCTCCCGGGCGAGCCACTCCTCGGCGCGCAGCGGGTCCTGTGCGGAGCGACGCACGATGGCGAGCAGCTCGTTCATCGAGGCGACCTCCTCGACCTGCTCCTTGATGAACCACTGCATGAACTGCTCGCTGGCATAGTCGCCGTGCTCGCGGGCCGCCGCGGCCAGCGCGTTGATCTGGTCGGTGACGCGCTTCTCCTGGTCGAGCGCGAGCTGGACCGGCTCGACGATGTCGGTGAAGTCGTTCTTGGGCGCAGCGACGGCGGGGATCTCGACGGTGGAGTCCGAGTCCACCAGGTACTGCACCATCATCATCGCGTGGTTGCGCTCCTCGACCGCCTGGGCGTAGAAGAACGCGGCCAGGCGGGGCAGGGTCTCGACGTCGTAGTGCACCGCGATCGCGATGTACTGCTGCGACGCGGAGAACTCGTAGGCGATCTGCTCGTTGAGCTTGTCGACGAAGGGGGCGGCGGGCATGCCGTCACCTTAGTGCGCGGCCGGACGCCTGCGTGTTAGGCTGCCCGAAGCAATCCCGACTGCCTTGGTCGGTGATTGGTCGAGCGACCATGGCGAAGACCCGCACACCCGGAGCCAGGATCACCGCCAAGAAGCGGTGCTGCAAGGACGGTCCGCGGTGCAAGAAGTGCCCGGTGGTCCTGAAGCGCCTCGCGGCCGACGGGTTCCTCGAGCGGATCGACCGCCGTTCCTACCGCGTGATCGAGATCGTCCCGAAGTCCACGCTCACGTCGGCGCGTCGCCGCGCCAAGTAGCCTCTCCCGGTCTATGGCCACCTGTCTTGTCACCGGCGGAGCCGGTTTTCTCGGATCGCACCTCACCGACGAGCTCCTTCGTCGTGGACACCGCGTCATCTGCGTGGACAACCTGGAGACGGGCTCGCTCGCGAACATCGCCCACATCCGCTCCGACGCCTTCCGGTACCTCAACGTCGACATCATCGAGCCGTACGAGATCGATGAGCCCGTCGACTTCGTGTACCACCTCGCCTCGCCCGCGTCCCCGATCGACTACCTGCGTCTGCCGTTGCACACCCTGAAGGTCGGGTCCCACGGCACGCACCACTCGCTGGGGCTCGCCAAGAAGCACCGGGCCCGGTTCCTCATCGCGTCGACCTCCGAGGTCTACGGCGACCCGCAGGTGCACCCGCAGGAGGAGTCCTACTGGGGTCACGTGAACCCGATCGGGCCGCGTGGCGTCTACGACGAGGCCAAGCGCTACGCCGAGGCCCTCACGATGGCCTACCACAAGCAGCAGGGCGTGGACACGGCGATCATGCGGATCTTCAACACCTACGGCGCGCGCACGACGGGCGCGCCATCCCGACGTTCATGCGTCAGGCGTTGCAGGATCTGCCGATCACCGTCTTCGGCGACGGCAGCCAGACCCGGTCGTTCTGCTTCGTCAGCGATCTGATCGACGGCATGATCAAGCTCGCCGAGAGCGGGGAGCACTTCCCGGTCAACATCGGCAACCCCGACGAGTTCACGCTGCTGGAGCTCGCCCAGACGGTCGTGGACGTGACCGGCTCCAAGTCCGAGATCGTGTTCGAGGCGCTCCCGACCGACGACCCCAAGCAGCGCCGCCCCGACATCACACGCGCCAAGGAGCTGCTCGGATGGCAGCCGACCGTGACGCTGCGCGACGGCCTCACGCGCACCCTGGAGCAGGCCGGCCGCGACGCGCTCATCGGTCACCGCCGGTAGTGCGGGTACCGTTCTCGAAGGTCCTGTCGACCCGTTCGCGGCGGCGTCGGCCGGGTCCGGCGGCGATGCGCAACGGCGCGACATCTGCGAGTCTCAACCGTTACGGGTAGGGAGATGCGCATGGACAGTGCTACGGACACGGTGAGGGAGGAGCAGCCGACCACGACTGTGGCGGCTCACGTCGACCTCCCCGCCCCCGTACCCATGCTCCCCGACCGAGATGTCCGCGCCAAGCGCCCGCCTGCCCTGCGGTTCCTCCTGCGCTGGGACACGGCCCGTCGCCTGGTCCGCATCATCAGCCTGCTGGCGCTCGACCTGGTCGGCGTCTTCGCGGCGATCTTCACCGCGCTGTCGATCAAGTACGCCGCGCGGGACGCCTTCGAGTTCTCCGTCGTCGCCGAGCAGGCGCAGCACTACGCCACGTTCGCCTACCTCGTCACGGCGCTGCTGTTCGCGAAGTCCGACATGTACGCGCACCGGTCGGTACGGCCGGGGTTGACGCGGATCGTCGCCTCCCTGTTCCAGGTCGCCGCGCTGGCGCTGGTCTTCGCCGTCATCAGCGGTGAGACGTTCTCCAGCTACTACATCTTCTACGGGTCGCTGGCGTTCGCCATCGCCTACGTCAGCACCCTGCGCTTCGTGTACGAGCGACTGACGGGCGTGCTGCTCGCGGCCGCCGGGTACACCCGCCGGGCGGTGCTCGTCGGGACCGGGGAGCACATCGAGCAGGTCGCCCACGCGCTCGAGGCCGGTGACGCCGGCGGCATCCATCTCGTCGGGTTCATCTCGCTCACGCCGCGGCCCGACAACGGCCTGCGGTCCCTCGGCTCGATCGAGGACCTCAGCGACGTGCTCGCGCGCGGCGGCGTCGACGAGGTCATCATCGCCGACCCCGACTTCCCCCAGCAGCAGGCGGTCGATCTCGTGGACCGCTGCCACCAGCGCGGCGTGCGCGTCCGGGTCGCCCCGTCCACGATGGAGATCCTCATCCACCGGGCGGAGTTCGTGCCCGGGCAGTCGGTGCCGCTGTTCGAGCTCAAGCCGCCGGTGTTCGAGGGGATCGACTTCGCCGTCAAGCGCGCCTTCGACCTGATCGTGGCCTCGCTGGTCCTGATCGTCCTCTCCCCGCTGCTGCTGGCCGCGGCGCTCGCGGTGCGCCTCACCTCGCGCGGGCCGATCATCTACCGCTCGATCCGGCCGGGGATCGGCGGCGTGCCGTTCTCGTGCTTCAAGTTCCGGACCATGTACCGCAACGCCGACGAGATCCAGCCGGAGCTCGAGGACGCCAACGAGGCCGACGGGGCGATCTTCAAGATCCGGGACGACCCGAGGATCACGCCGATCGGGAAGCTCCTGCGCCGCTTCAGCTTCGACGAGCTCCCGCAGCTCGCCAACGTCATCAAGGGCGACATGTCGCTGGTGGGACCCCGCCCGCTGCCGCAGCGCGACTTCGACCGGCTCGAGGACTGGCACCGCAAGCGCTACCTCGTCCTTCCCGGCGTGACCGGGCTGTGGCAGGTGTCCGGACGGTCGGACCTGGACTTCGACGATCTCGTCCGCCTCGACTTCCTGTACCTCGAGCGCTGGTCGGTCTTCCTCGACCTGACGATCCTGGTCAAGACGATCCCCGCCGTCCTCTCGCGGCGCGGCGCCTTCTAGCGGAGACGCCACCGCTTGACGCGCCGACGGGTCCTCACCGTCCTGTTCCTCGGGGCGGCGCTGTGCGTCGCGCTGCTGTTCGCCGTCGTGATCCGCGAGACGAGCGTTGGTGGGGAGCCCAACGGCGACGTCCCGTTGCGGCGGCTCGCCGCCGACGCGCGGATCGACGTCGGTACCGCGGTGCGGGGACCCGCCCTCCGCGACTACCCCGGCTACCGCGCGGAGCTGGCCCGCGAGTTCTCGACGGTCACGCCGGAGAACGCGATGAAGTGGGACGCGATCGAGCCGGTACGTGGGCGGCTGCGCTGGACGGACGCGGATGCCCTGGTGCGGTTCGCCCGGGCCAACGATCAGCTCGTCCGCGGGCACACGCTGGTGTGGCACAACCAGCTCCCGCGCTGGCTGACCGGGCGCGAATGGTCGGCGGAGGCCCTGGGCCGCGTGCTACGCGACCACATCCGCACCGTGATGGGGCGCTACCGCGGACGGGTCGCGGAGTGGGACGTGCTCAACGAGCTCACCGCCGACTCGGGGAAGGGCCTGCGAACGTCGTTGTGGTCGGACGTCCTCGGCGAGGATCTCGCGCCCAAGGCGCTGAGGTGGGCCCGTGAGGCCGACCCGGACGCCGAGCTCTACTGGAACGAGATCGCGGCCGACGGCCTGTCACGCAAGAGCGACGAGTTCTACCGCCGTGTCAAGGCCCTGGTGGCCGACGGGGTGCCGCTGGACGGCGTCGGCTTCCAGGCCCACTTCAACCTCGACGGCGTGCCGAAGGGGTTCGAGGCGAACCTGCGGCGGTTCGCCGACCTCGGGCTCGACGTGCGCATCACCGAACTCGACGTCGCGCTCGAGGTGCCCGCCGACGACGCCGCCCGCAAGGCCCAGGCCGACATCTACGCGCAGGTCGCCCGCGCGTGCCTGCGGGTGCCGCGCTGTGCCGGCATCACGGTCTGGGGGTTCACGGACCGGTTCTCGTGGATCCCCGCCAGCCAGCCCGGGGCCGGCGAGGCCACCCTGCTGGACCGGGGGCTGGATCCGAAGCCCGCGTACCGGGCCTTCGCCGAGGCCTTGCGCGCCGGGTCGGTCGCGCGCTCGACGGCGGCGGACGCGACGCCGAGCCCGTGACCGACGGCGGCTACCGCCGCACCACCCGGAACGCGAGCCTTCTGGACGTCGAGGTGTTGCCGGCGGCGTCGCGGGCGACGAGCGTCGCCCGGTAGCGGCCCGGCCGCAGCGCCTTCTTGCCGACCCGGCCGGTGAACGGCACGCTGCGGGCGCCGGCCGCGAGCGCCCGGCGGGTCAGGAGCATCATCGGCCGCTGGTAGGTGCAGCGCGGCTTGCGCCGGAGTTTCCTCGTCGCGGCTCTGCAGGTCTTCCCGACCTTGCGCCCCGCGGACGGCTTGGTGATGCGGATCGTCACGGTGGCCGGCTCGGAGAGGCGGAAGCGGAAGGTCGTGCCCCGGCCCGTCCGCGCCGTCGCCGCGGTCCTGCCCTTGCCCAGCGCGAACCGCGTACGGCTGAGCTTCGCCGCGCTCAGGACCGGCCGGACGAGGTCGGGCAGCGGGGTGCTCCCGGTGCCGCCGACGCCGCCCCCGGGCAGGCCGCCCCCGGGCAGGCTCCCACCCGGCGTGCCGCCCCCGGGCAGGCCCCCGCCCGGTGTGCCGCCACCCGGCGTGCCGCCGCCGGGCGGAGCGGGACGCGGGACGATCTGCAGCGCCGGGGTCTCCACCTCGACGGCGTGCGGCAGGAAGTTGTCCTGCTCGTTGTCGCTGTCGCCGTTCACGTCGGCGATGACCCGCAGGCGGATCGCCCTCCCGAGATCTCCGTCACGCACCACGTAGGTCGGGCCGTCCTCCGAGTCGGTGGTCGCCACCTTCGTGATCTGCGTGCACGCGGTCCCGTCGGCGTCGCACTGCAGCCATCGCCGCACGAAGCCGGTCGACGGGTCCTTCCAGGCGCCGACCGAGCTGCCGAGCGTCTCCCCCGGGTAGGGGTCGCCGAAGATCGATGGGGCCTTGGTGGCCGTGGCGGGCTCGGAGATGACCGGGTTGGTGGCGGCCGAGAGCAGCTCGTTGCTCAGCCCGTTCGCCGTGCCCTTGACCCGGACGCGCATGTACGCCGTGCCGTCCGCGGTCTTGAGCGTGTAGCTCTTGCCGCCCGGCTCCGCCCCGCCCGCCCCGGCGATCTTCGTGCACGTCGACTCGTCGGTCGAGGACGTGCACCGCAACCACTCCCAGGTGCGGGTGGTCGCGGCCGGGTTGAAGTACCCGTCACCGCTGGGCAGCGTCCCGAACGCGGTCAGCGTCGTGCCCACGGCGATGCTCCCGGGCGGGCTGATCGCCGGGATGTTCGTCTGGTTGTACCCGGGCATGGTCGCCGGCGCCGCCGCGGTCGCCGAGGTGACCGTGGTGCGCCTGCGGAACAGCGAGAACGTCGGGGCCGGATTGGTCACCGTGACGATCGCCCGGAAGGACTTCCCGGTGTCGGACTCCTTGACGACGTAGGTGAGCTCGTCCTCGCCGTCCATGTCGGAGCACGTGTTCTCGGCGGTGCTCGTGCAGCGCTGCCACTGGTAGGCGTACTCCAGGACCGGGGTGCCGGTCCACGTCCCGCGATCGAACACGTTCAGCACGTCCCCCGGCGTCGGGGTCGGGTCGTTGACCGACGGGCAGGCGCTGTTGCTGGCGTTCGACGTGGCCGGCGTGCTGTTCGGGCAGGTCGTTGAGGGCGGGGCGAAGGACAGGAAGAACCCGCCGTCGGACTGGGTTCCCGCGATCAGGCCCAGGGCCCCGTTGCCCGGGATCACCGGGGCCGTGAGCGACCACATGATCTCGTTGGTCGCCTGCGCGGTCGCCAGGCCGTTCTTCGTCACCTGCGACCACTTCGGCGCCTTGGGCAGGAAGCCGGCCGGCGGGTTCTCGTGGGTCTGCACCGCGTGCCACAGGGCGTTCTCCGTCGCGGCGTACAGGTGCGCGCCCTGCGCCTGGGTGAAGATCTGGAACCCACGGGCCCGCACCGCGCCGAGTCCGTCGTTGATCGCCGCCCAGGTCAGCCCGCCGTTCACCGAGCGGTAGATCCCGTCGGACGCGGTCGAGACGTAGAGCAGGTTCGGCTTGGAGGAGTCCACCCAGACCTGGATCGGGGAGGCGCTGCCGGGGATGCCGTCGCTGGTCAGCGACCACGTGGACCCCATGTCGGTGGAGCGCCAGACCCCGTCGCTGGAGGCGGCCAGCACGAACGACGGCGCGCCCGCCGGATGCCCGACGATGCTGTAGACGGCCTGGCCGGCCGCCATGCCGTTCCCGGGCACGGGCGGCTTCCAGGTGGCGCCGCCGTCGGTGCTCTTGTACACGCCGGACCCGTACGCGCTCCCGATGACGCCGGCGAGCATGACGTTCCCCGGGAAGCTGGCGAGGGACTGCACCGAGCCGTTCAGCTTCTTGGGGTTGGCCGGATCGTCCTCGGGGCCCTGTGCCAGCGGCTGCCAGGAGCCGCCGTTCGTCGACTTCCAGATCCCGGTGTCGGTCCCCGCGAAGACGGTGTCGACGCCGGAGGTCAGCAGCGCCCGCACGTTCGTCGTGGCCGGGTTCGGGAAGCCCGCGTTGAACGCGCTCCAGCTGATGCCGCCGTTGGTGCTGCGGAAGACCCCGCCACCCTCCAGCCCGGCGTAGACCTTGCTGATGTCGGTGCTGTAGGTGATCGAGCGCACCCACTGGGCCCCGGACGCGGCGTTGAGCCCCGGCAGGTGGTACCAGGTGGACGGGGCCGAGGGGATCGCCGCCGGGGCGGCTGCGGGCGGGGCGAGCAGGACGGCGAGCAGGAGGACGAGCAGGGTCCTCGACGAGCGCGAACGCGGCATGGGCGCACGGTACGCCTGCCGAACGCGCGGGGTGTCTCGTGCTGGTCTCAGCTTCGACCGGCGACCAGGCTGGTCACCGTGCCGTCGTCGCGGCCGACGAGGGCCTCGTCCGCGAGTCCCAGGAACAGGCCGTGATCCACGACGCCGGGCGTCGTCAGCAGCTGCGTGTGCAGGAGCGCGAGCGAGGCGTCCGCCGGGATCTCGGCGTCGAGCAGGAGGTGTCCCTCGTCGGTGATCCACGGATTGCCGTCGTCCTCGAGCCGCAGGCGCGGGTCGCCGACGAGCAGCGACAGCCTGCGGGCGGTCGCCTGGGTGCCGAAGCGCACGACCTCGATCGGCAGACGTCGCGTCTCACCGAGGCGGGCCACGAGCTTGGGCGCCTCGACGACGACGACGAACCGGCGCGCGGCGGTGATCACCAGGCGCTCCCGCAGCAGCGCTCCCCCGCCGCCCTTGAGCAGGTCCAGACCGGTCGTGAGCTCGTCGGCGCCGTCGATCACCAGCGCCAGGTCGGTGGACGCGGTCAGCGGCACCGGGGCGATGCCGGCCTGCTCCGCGGCGCGCTCGGTCCCGGGCGACGCGCACACCGCGGTGACGGTCGTGATCGCGTCCCCCAGGTGGCTCCTCAGCGCCTCGATGGTCGCCAGGACGGCCCGCCCGGAGCCCAGTCCGAGCGTCATGCCGGGCTCGACGAGCGCGGCCGCCCGACGGGCCGCGGCACGCCGGGCGGTGCCGTCGGAGGGATCAGTGGGAGAATCGGGGCACATGGGGGAGCTCCTGCGCTACCGCTACCTGTTCGAGCAGATGGTCCGACGTGAGCTGCGCCAGAAGTATCAGGGCAGCGTGCTGGGGGTCGCCTGGTACCTCGTCAACCCGCTGGTCCTCATGGGGGCGTACTACCTGATGTTCGGGGTCGTCTTCACGCTCGCCCAGCACGACGACTACCCGCTGTTCCTCATGGTCGGCCTGGTCGTGTGGACGTTCTTCAGCCAGGCCCTGCTGGGGGCGGCGCCCTCGCTCCTGGACCAGGGGGCGTTGATCCGCAAGGCGCCCTTCCCCCGGGAGACGATCCCCGGCGCGGTCGTGACCGTGCAGATGGTCACGTTCACCATCGTCCTGGGGCTCGTGGCGATCGTGACGCTCGGCGTGCGCGGCACCCTCGCGCCCGCGCTCCTGCTGCTGCCCCCGGTGCTGGTCGCCCTCTACGCGTTCGTGCTCGGGCTGGCCCTGGCGGTCAGCGTCCTCCACGCGTTCTTCCGGGACGTGGCGCCGATCCTGAGCGCGGTCCTGCTGCCCTGGTTCTTCCTGTCGCCGATCTTCTTCGAGCCCGCCGACATCACGCAGAAGGAGGGCGCGCGCTTCGCGATGCAGTGGCTGAACCCGGTCGCCCCGTTCATCGAGTCCGTGCGCAGCATCCTCTACGACGGCGCGGTGCCCAGCGGGGCGACGCTGCTCTACGTCGCGGTCGCGGCCGTCGTGGCCGTGCTCGGTGGCCGGGTCCTGTTCCGCGCGATGCAGCGCGAGCTGGCGGTGATCGTGTGAGCGTCGGGTCGATGGAGCGCGCGGGCGTGCTGGCGCCCGGCGAGATCCGGCTCGAGAACGCTTCCCGGGCGTTCAGCGTCCGCGCCGACCGCGGTGGGACGCTCAAGGAGCTGCTGCTGCGCCGGGGCGCCGGCTCGCACGGGCCGGGCGCCATCCAGGCGCTCGACGGCGTGACGCTGCGGATCACCCCCGGCGAGACGGTCGGGGTCGTCGGGCGCAACGGGGCCGGGAAATCCTCGACGCTCAAGGTGCTGGCCGGGATCGTGCCGCTGGACAGCGGGTCGGTGCGGCTGGGCGGCCAGGTCGTCTCGCTGCTCGAGCTCGGAGCCGGCTTCGGGCGGGACTTCAGCGGCCGCGAGAACATCCTGCTGGGCGGCGCGCTGCACGGCCTGAACCGCGAGCAGATCGAGGCGCGCCTGGACGCCATCGTCGCGTTCAGCGAGCTCGGGGACTTCATCGACGTCCCGGTCAAGACGTATTCCTCCGGCATGTTCGTGCGGCTCGGGTTCGCGATCGCGGCGCATCTCGACGCCGACGTGCTGCTGATCGACGAGGTGCTCGCGGTCGGCGACGAGGCCTTCCAGCGCAAGTGCGAGGCGCGGATCGCCGAGCAGGTCGCCGCCGGGGCGACGCTCGTGCTGGTGAGCCACGACGCGGCACTGGTGGAGCGCACGTGCGAGCGGGTCGTCGTGCTCGACGGCGGGAAGGTCGCCTTCGACGGCGAATGCCGCGAGGGGATGGGCTTCTACCACCGCATGATGGGCACACCGACATGAGGCCGCAGGACGCGCTGGAGGCGGCTCGTGCCGCCGCGGCGGCCGCGCGGGCGCGGGGCGCCTACGCCGAGGACCTCGCCGGGTTCACGATCGAGCCGACCGACCGGGTGTCCACCGAGACCCTGATGGAGTGGGCGGTCATCGAGCCCGACGAGACGCTCATGCGCTCGACCCGGCGCCTGGGTGCGCCGATCACCTGGCTGAAGCGCCTCCTGCTCCGGGGGCTGCAACAGCACTTCAACGAGCTCACGTCCCAGCAGTCGCGGTTCAACCTGCATCTGCTCGTGCACCTGGCCGAGCTGGAGGACCGCGTCAGGACGCTGGAGGACGAGAACGCGGTGCTGCGGGCGCGGCGCGGCCCGGACGTGCCGGTGCCGCCCGGCGAGCCGGGCGGGCCGGTCCAGCCGTGATCGTCCACCAGGTGCTCAGCGGCGCCGGCCCGCACGACGCGGTCACCACCCAGGCGCGCGTGTTCCGGGACCTCTTCCGGTCCTGGGGGTGGGGCGGGGACATCTTCGCCGGCCACATCGACCCGCGGATCGCGAGCGAGGTCCGCCCGCTGCGAGCCCTCGACGGCGGCGAGCTGGAGGACGATCCGATCCTGCTCGTGCACTACTCGGCCTACGCCCCGCGGCTGCGGCGGGTGCTGGACCTGCCCCACCGCACGATGCTGCTTTCGCACAACGTCACCCCGGCGCGCTGGTTCTGGGACTACGAGCCCACGGTGGCGATCCACTGCCAGCTCGGCCGGGCGCAGCTGCCCGAGTACGCCGCGCGGGCCGACGTGGTCGCCGGGGTCAGCGGCTACAACGCCGCCGAGCTCGGCAGCGACGTCGTCATCCCCATCCTGTTCGACCCGGCGGCGCTCGGACCCGCGGGCTCGCGGGCGTCGGACGGCCCCGGCGAGAACCCCGAGCTGCTGTTCGTCGGCCGGCTGGCGCCCCACAAGCGCCAGGACGAGCTCATCCGCCTGGTCGCGCTCCTGCGTGGCCACCGGCTCCCCGGAGCCCGGCTGCGGCTCGTCGGCGAACCGCTGAACCCGCACTATCGCCAGGCGCTGGAGGGGCTCGCGGCGCAGCTCGCTCCCGGCGCGGTGACGATCGAGTCGTCGCTGAGCACGGCCGAGCTCGCCGATCGCTACCGCCGCGCGGACGTCTTCGTCTGCCTGTCCGAGCACGAGGGGTTCTGCATCCCGCTGCTCGAGGCCTTCCATCTCGGGACGCCCGTCGTGGCGCGGCCGGTCGGCGGGATCCCCGAGGTCGCGGGCGACGCGGGGCTACTGGTGGAGGACCGCGACCTGGCCGTCGTCGCCGAGCTGGTCGGCCTGGTGGTCAAGGACGCGGAGCTGCGGGGTGCGCTGCGCGAGCGTGGTCGCCGTCGCGTCGGCGCGTTCGATCGCGAGCACACCGCCGCGGCGCTGCGGGCGGCGGTGGAGCGGACCGCCGCGGCCCGTCGCTGACGAGGGTGGCGGCCCCGCGAGCGGGCCGGCGGTCGCCGGGACGCGGTCGGGGTGTGAGGCCCCGGGCCTCAGAGCACCAGGCGCGGACCCGTGGAGCCTGCGCCCTCGAGGTAGAAGTGGCCCTTGCCGCGGTGCAGCTCGAAGGTCGACTGGCGCCCGTCGGCGTGCTCCACGGTGACGAGCGGGCCGCGGACGGCGACCACGGTCACCGGTTCGCTGTCGTTCAACCGGCGGATGTGCGCCGGGCCACCCACGGTCGGGACTGGGCGTGATGCGGCCATGGCACAAGGGTAGGTTGTCGGGATGGCCGTCGAGATCGTCCTGCCCACGGAGCTCGCGCGCCGCGACGCGGACGGCCCTCGGGAGGGCCTCGTCGTCGGCGTGGACGCCGGGGGGACGAAGACCCTCGCCGCTGCTCTGGACCTCGCCAGCGGGGTCGTGACGACCGGCCGCGCCGGCCCCGCCAACCCGGACGCGATCCCGATGCAGGACGCGCTGGCCGCGATGGTGGAGGCGGTCCGCGAGGCGACCGGGGATCGCGACGACACCCGCGGCGTGGTCATCGCGGGCGCCGGGACCGATGCCGGGACCATCGGTGCCGCGGTGGCCGGCGTCCTACCCGCGGCGCTGTTCGTCAACGACGTGGTCGCGGCCTGGGCGACCGTGGCGGGTGGGAAGCCGGGGATCGCCGTGATCAGCGGGACCGGCTCGAACTCCCTGGGCGTCGACGCGCAGCATCGCGCGCGCCGGGTCGGTGGATGGGGTCATGTGTTCGGCGACGAGGGTTCCGGGCACTGGCTCGGTGCCGAGATGGTCGGGGCGGCGATCCGCGCGTTCGACGGTCGGGCTCCGGCCACCGCCCTCGGAGACCTGCTCGCGCGGGAGCTCGGCGTGCCCGACGCTGGAGCCGCGGTCATGCGCCTGTACGCGGAGGGGGCCGGCAAGACGGCGGTGGCGGCCCTGGCGCCGCTGGTCAGTCGCGCGGCCGACGACGGCGACCCGGTCGCGACCGCACTGCTGCGGACCGCCGGGGAGGACCTCGCTGCGCACGTGCAGGCGATCGCCGATGCACTGGACCTCGACGCGGGGGGATCGCTCCCCGTCGGGCTGACGGGATCGACGTGGAAGGCGGGCGGTGCGCTCGTCGACGGCTTCCGGGCCGGCGTCGCGCGGCGGCTGCCGAATGCGCAGATCCAGCGGATCGAGACCCCGCCGGTGATCGGGTCACTGGCGCTGGCCCTGCATGCGTGCGGCCGCAGCGACGCGGTGGACACGCTGCTGAGCGACGCGGCGGAGCAGCTGCGGGACGCCTGAGGGCGTTCCGGGGCCCGCCTGGTGCCGGTGGCGGGCCTCAGATCGTCACGGAACCGCCCGGGGCCAGCGTCCAGAACGGGTTGTGAGCGACCTCCCACGGGTGGCCGTCCGGGTCGTGGAAGACGCCCGAGTACCCGCCCCATGGCGTGGGTGCCCCGGGCCGTGCGACCGTCGCCCCGGCGGAGGCGGCCTCGGCGAGCGTCGCGTCGACCTCCTCCGGAGATCCGACGTCGTACGCGAGGGTGACGCCCCCCCCAGCCACCCGGGTCCGCGATCACGCTGTCCTCTGCCAGCTCGGTGCGCGACCACAGGGCGAGCGCCACACCGGTGCCCGGCCGCGGCGCGGGCGGCCCGGGACCGCGCGCCTCAGGCCGTCGGCAGCAGCGCCTGGATGCGGGGCAGCAGGTCGCCGACGGCCAGCGCTGCCTCGGCGACCGCGTCGCGCGGGGCGAGCCCTTCCGCGAGCGCGAGCCCGACCGCGGCGGCGAACACGTCACCGGCGCCGGTGTCGTCGGCGAGGTCGACGACCCGCGGGGTGACCTCCACGGCGCTTCCCCGGGTCCGCACCGTGATGGGCCGGTGTCCGTCGGTGACGATCAGGGCGCCGCCCGCGGCGACGGCACGTTCGCCCAGTTCGCCGACCCAGGCGAGCTCGCCGGCGCCGAGGATCACGACGACCGGGCGGTCGATCGCCGTCGACCAGGCCGGGTCGAGCAGCCGGTGGGTGACGGGCCCGCCGGTCGCGTGGGGCCACTCCCGGACGAGTCCCTGCGGGGTGAGCACGACGACGGTCTCCGCGGGCGCTTCCGCGATCCACCCGGGGTCGAGCTCGCGCGCCACCGGTCCGAGGTGCAGCACGGTGGTGCGCGGCTGCACCTGGCCGACCGGCACCATCCCGGCCCAGTCGCGGAGCTCCTGCACCCGTTCACGGTCCGTTCCGCGGTTGACGAACTCGGTCGTCGTCGGGGTGTCGGCTCGGGCGATCGTCAGGTTCGGCAGGTCGGGCAGCAGCGCTTCGACGTCCGGCGCCGCTGCGGTGACGATGTGCGCGTCCTGGCCCCGGAGGTCGGCCGCCAGCCCTCCGAACAGCACGGTGCCGCCCGCCCGGCGGCGGCCGTCGGGGAGGCGGTCGATCGTGAGCTGGCCGACGGCGACGTACACGGGTGACACCCTACGCCGCCCGGGCGCCGCGGGCCGAAGGTCCGCCCCCGCCCGCTACGTGGTCACGCGCTCGATGGTCTGCACCATCTTCTGCGAGCAGTTCTCCCGCCCCGGCACGCCCGGGCGCTGGCGCCACAGCGTGAACGCCTGCAGCTGCCGCACCGGCCGGCCGGTCGCGTCCGCCGGTCGCGGGGCGTCGTTCTTGGTGAGGATGAAGTCGGCGCGCCGGGAGATCCGCACGTGCGGATAGGAGGTCTCGAGCAGCGGGAGCTGCGAGCACAGCGGCTGCCCGTGCAGCATGAACGCCACCCAGTTCTGCTCCTGCGGGTCGATGTCCAGCCGGACCGAGGCGCCGGGCGGCAGCGCCGCGTCGATCGAGCGCAGCGCGAGGACGTGCTTGGGCAGCTGGTCGAAGGTCCGGGAGAGCTCGTCGTTGGCGGACCCGAACGCGCTGAGCAGCAGCACCGTCGCGGCGACCGGTCCCGCCCACCGCGGCCGCGTGATCTTCGCGAGGCCGACGATCGCCAGGGTGAGCGCGATCGGCGCGATGAACGCGAGCGTCTTGAAGTGGAAGTAGAACCCGAACTCGCGGATCCGGAACCAGATCCCGAAGACGATCGCGAACGCGATCACCCCGAGCAGGCCGTTGCGCAGCCCGCGCGGCAGGGTGCGCACCGCCAGCCAGACGCCGTAGCCGAGCACCGGGAGCAGAGCGATGAAGAGCCACCACTCGGCGATCCCCACGAACCACGGCTCGGGGAAGTACCCGGTCAGGTCGCCACCCCAGTTGCGCAGGGTCCGGGTCGGGTTGAACACGACGTTGTAGGCGCTCGCGCCCTTCTCGACGACACCCCGGATCGGCACCAGCGCCACGAAGGCCGCAGGCACCATCCACAGCAGGGACCGCGGGCCGTTCCACCTCGCCCGCAGCCATGGCCGTACGCGTCGGCGCTCCGGCCACAGCAGCACGACGATCGGGATCAGCGGGATCGGGAGCGCCAAGGGGTAGGCGAACGCGAGCACGGCGGTGAAGACCGCGAGCAGCGCCATGCCGCCCCGGGTGCGTTCCTTGACCGCCCACCACGCCAGGACGAACGCGAAGGGCATCGCGAAGAACCCCCACGTCTGATTGAAGTAGGGGTGCATGACCGTGTGGAGGACCATGCGGTCCAGCCCGACCAGTCCCATCGCGACCAGCCCCACCCACCTCGGCGCGCCCAGCACCTCGCGGGCCAGGAGGTAGAAGCCGAGCGCGCTCAACCCCAGCAGGACGGCGGCCAGGGTGGAGATCGTCTGGTAGACCTCGAGCCCCGAGAGCGTGGCGACGGCTCCGAGCGCGTAGTAGATGGGCTGCTTGGAGCGCCACACGAGCGGCATCCGGTCGACCGGTTCCTCGATCGCCTCGCTCGTGGGGTGGTGGTGCTGCAGGAACATCGCGGACCCGACGGCCAGGTGCGCGTCCTGGCCCTGGCCACCGACGGTCGCGAAGCCGGCACGGAACAGCGGGATGAGCGCCACGGCGCACAGGAGCAGCGCCACGTACATCGGCCAGCCGGCCCGGCGGACCCCGGCGCGCCCGCCCACGCCCAGGACGCCGCCCGGGCGGCGACGGAGTGCCACGACGCCGACGCCCACCCCGGCGGCGAGCGTCACCGCGAGGTTGAGCTCGTACGGCACGTACGCGAACCCGAGCACCGTCATCACGAGCGCGCACGAGCAGGCGCCGACCGGCATCATCCAGAGCCACTCGCGCTCCCGCAGCCCGGCCGGCAGGAGCAGCCGCGTCACGCCGAAGCCGCACACCGTGAACAGCACGACGGCGGCGAGCCCCGCGCGCGCCAGATCGGGAACCGCTCCTCGGCCGACGACCCCGGCGGAGTCCGCGAGGTTCAGCGCCCCGAGCGCGGCGAGGACGGCCAGCGCCGGGGAGACCCAGCGCCGCGGTGACCCCTCGCCCTCGGGCGCGCTCAACTGTGGGCGTGACGAGCTCGGGCCTGCGCCATCACGCGGCCCACGAACTGCGGGTTGCCCAGCAGGTACCGGCGCCACATCCGCTGCGGCTCGATCGCCAGTCGGAAGATCCATTCGAGGCCATTGTCGGCCAACCAGCCCGGAGCGCGCGGCACGCGTCCCGACACGTAGTCGAACAGGGCGCCCACGGTCCAGACGACGTCGGTGTCCAGGCGGTGGGCGTTGTGCTGCACCCACAGCTCCTGCTTGGGGGAGCCCATCCCGACCAGCACGATGTCCGGGCGGCAGGCGTTGATGTGCTCGACCACCCGCTCGTCGTGCGGGGAGTCGGGGTCGAAGTAGCCGTGGTGGGTGCCGACGATGCGCAGCGACGGGTACCAGCGGTGCAGGCGGCGGGTGGCTTCCGCCGCGACCCCCGGCTCGGATCCCAGCAGGTAGACGGACTGCCCGGCCGACTCGCAGAGCGACGCCAGCCCCCAGATCCAGTCGGCGCCGGTCATGCGGTGAGGGATCGCCGCGTCCATCGCCTTGGCGGCCAGGCGGACGCCGTAGCCGTCGCAGTACACGAGGTCCGCGTTCTCGAGCGCGGTCCGCAGCTCCGGGATGGCGTGGGACTGGTTCAGCACGTGCGCGTTCACGTACATGACCTGGCGTGGTCCCTGGCCGTCGCCGACCCAGCCCGTGATGCGCCGGAGCAGGTCGGCGGGCTCGCCGAGGTCGACCGGGATCTCGAAGATCGTGGAACGCGGTACGGGCCCCGGTAGCGGGGCGGTCGGCACCTGTAGGTCGTGCACTACAACGTCGTCGATGACAGTCGTCACCTCGGGTTCCTCCCTGCCCGGGTTTGCCCCCTACCGCGCAAGAGGGTAGAGAACCTCCCGGCTTGACACAACGTCGAAGGTGACATGTCCCCCTTCATCGGGTCCATCGTAGGCTTCTTGACGGATGAGCATCGTCGTCGTCGACGCGCGGGACGCGTTCGCAGCACCGTTGCGGGGATGGGGACGCCATGTTCTCGGCCTCGTGGAGCATCTGCCGGACGCGCTCGGCGACGACCTGACGTTGCGCGTCGTGCGCGATGCCCACGACCCCGACGCCGGGGTGCTCGCGGCTCGCGCGCCCGAGGTGGTCTTCGAGCAGGTCGGACTGCCGCGCATCGCCGGACGGGCCGGCGCGGCCCTCGTGCACGCGCCCAACTGCTTCCTGCCGCTCCGCCGTCCGTGCGCGGGGGTCGTCACGATCCACGACCTCGCGTTCGAGTCGCATCCGGAGGACTTCTCCCGCCGCACCGGGATGAAGTACCGCTGGGTGACGCCCCGCGCGGCGCGCTCCGCCGAGGCGGTCATCTGCGTGAGCACGTGGACCGCCGAGGACGTGGCGACCCGGTACGGGATCGACCCGGCGCGCATCCGCGTGATCCCCAACGCCCCGTCGCTGCCGGTCGGCGACGGCCCCGCCGGGCTCGCGGCGGCCGGCCTTCCCGATGACGGACGTCCCTACCTCCTGGCGATCGGCGACATCCGCGGGAAGAAGAACCTGACGCGGCTCGCGGAGGCGTGGCAGGCGCTGCGCGAGCAGGAGGGCCTGACCCACCGGCTGGTGCTCGCCGGTGTGGGTGAGCCGGGTCCGGCGGCGAGCTCGGCGGCGTTCGCGGACGTCGAGTTCAGCGGCTACCTCGCGGACGGCCGGCTCGACGCCCTGCTGCGGGGCGCCGCGGCGCTGGTCCATCCGTCGCTGTACGAGGGGTTCGGACTCGTGATCGCCGAGGCGATGACCCGCGGCATCCCGGTGGCGTGCGCGGACGCGACCGCGCTGCCGGAGACGGCCGGCGGGGCCGCGGTCCTCTTCGACCCGCTGGACACCGACGCGATCGCCGCCGCGATCCTGCAGGCACTCGATCGTCGTGACGATCTGGCGGCGGCGGGACGGGCCGTCGCCGGGGCGTACTCGTGGGAGCGCACCGCACGCGAGACGGTCGCCGTGTACCGCGAGGTGCTCGCGGCATGAGCGGGACGTGCACCATCCTCGTCCTCAGCGTCGACGAGGCGTCGCTGCTGGAGGACTGCCTCCCCGCCGCGGTCGCCCAGCCGGACGCGGAGGTGGTGGTGATCGACAACGCGTGCGTCGACGGGACCCGTGCGGTCGCCGAGCGCCACGGGGCGCGGGTGATCGGCCTGCCGCAGCGCCGCAGCTACGCCGCCGCCATCAACGCCGGGCTCGCGGCGACCAACGGGGACGCGGTGCTGCTGCTGAACGCCGACTGCGTGCTGGACGCGGGGTTCCTCGACGCCGCGCGGCCCCAGCTCGAGCGGGACGGGGTCGGGTCGGTCGCTCCCCGCCTGGTCCGCGCCAGCGGCATGGCGGAGGCCGATCGCCTCGACGTCCTGGACGCCGCGGGGATGACGTTCGACCGCCGGCGCAAGAACAGCCTCGTCGCGCACGGTCGGCCCGTGGCGTCTCGCGGGCGGCGCGGCCCGGCGTTCGGCGGCGACGGCGCCTGCGTCCTGTACCGCCGTGAGGTGCTCGAGGACTGCGCGGTGGGCGCCGAGGTGCTCGACGAGGACATGGAGCTGTGGGCCAGCGACGCCGATCTGGCGTGGCGCGCGCAGCGCCTGGGCTGGTCCTGCACCTACGAGCCGGCGGCGATCGCGTGGCACGTGCGGTTCTACTCGCCCACCACGCGGGCCGAGCTGCCGCCCGAGCATCGCACGCTGCAGTTCCGCAACCGGCTCCTCATGATCGTCAAGAACGACGACCCCGGGGACCTGGTGCGTGACCTTCCCCGTCTGGTGCTCTACGAGATCCTCGCCCTCGGGTTCGCGGTGCTCCGCGAGCGGCACCTGCTGGCCGGCTACCTGCAGGCCTGGCGCCTGCTGCCCGCCGCGCGCCGTCGTCGCGCGGCGATGGCCGAGCGCCTCGCGCGCCGCGGCGGCGCGCGGCCGGTCCCGTTCGGACTCGAGCCGCCGCGGAGCTGACGCTGCCCACGGCGGCGGCCCGGTGATGCCAGGTACGGACCGCCCGGTCCACGCAATACTCCGGTGCGATGCGCCTGCTCCGGACGGTCCTGCTCACTCTGCTCGTCGCCGCGTGCGCGTCGCCGGTGGCGTCCGCCGCCGCCCGGGTGGAGACCATCGACACGCCGAGCAGGTTCGTCGACCCCGCGAAGGCCGCCTTCAACCTCCCGGCGGGCGCCGAGCCACGCGAGGGGCGGCTGCGAGCCAACGTGTGGCTGCCCGCCGGGTACGACGGTCGCCGGCGTTTCCCGGTGCTGTACCTGCTGCACGGTCACGGCGACGCCTACGACTCGTGGGTCAGCCCGCGACAGGGGGATCTCGCCGAGACGGCGGCCGGCCTGAACGCGATCGTCGTGATGCCCGAGGCGGCGCGCGGGTGGTACGCCGACTGGTGGGAGGGTGGGAAGCGTGGCCGCGACGGCCGGGCCTGGGAGCGCTACCACCTCGACGAGCTGATCCCGCTGATCGAGCGGCGCTACCGGGTGTCCGGGCGGCGGCGCGACCACGCGATCGCCGGCCTGTCGATGGGTGGCCTCGGGGCGCTCCACTACGCCGCGCAGCGGCCTGGGTACTTCGGTTCAGCCGCCTCGTTCTCCGGCGCGATCTCGATCGAGCGTCCCGAATGGCCGACGGCCTTCGACACCCAGGGAGAGGCGCACGACGACGTCTACGGGGACCCGGGCGACGCCGCCTTCTACTGGCAGGGGCACAACCCGACGGCGCAGCTGCCGAACCTGCGGGACACGCGCCTGTTCGTACGCGTGGGGGACGGCACGGCGGACCCGTCACGGCCCGCGGAGCTGGGCAACTGGTTCGGCGCCCTCGCCGAGATCGAACTGCGTCAGCAGGCCGAGGACTTCGTGCGCGCGGCTCGCGCGACGGGCGCCGACGTCCACTACGAGCCCGTCGCGGGGATCCACGACTGGCCGTACTGGCGAGACGCGCTGCGGTCCGCGATCAGCTGGGGTCTCTTCGAGGAGGTCCCCGAGGCCCCGTCCCGCTGGGCGGCGCGGACCGTGCAGCAGACCGGGCGGCTCTGGGACACGCGGTTCGTCTTCGCGCGCCCGCCGGAGGAGCTCGTCACGTTCTCCCGCGACGGGGACCGGTTGCGCATCGGCGGCACCGGACGCGTGCACCTCGCGATCAAGGGCGGTCGCCGGATGGATGTGACAGCCCCGGCGACCGTGACCGTTCCGCCGCGCCGCCCACGTCGCTGAGCCGGCTTCGCCACCGCGAACGGCCCGCCCGCGAGCGCGCGCCTCACCGTGGCCGCGCCACGACCTGCATCCGGTCGCGGAAGTCCGGGGCCAGGACGCGCCGGGCCAGCCCGGCCCGCTCGGCGAGACCGACCGCGGCCCGGGACGCCAGCGGCGAGTAGCCCTCGAGCCGCTGCAGGTAGTAGCGCGCCGTGAACGCCTTCGGCGCGGTCCGCACGTCGAGGACCTCCCACCCGTGCGTGCGCAGCAGGGTGCGGATCGACGTCCGGGTGAAGTACTGGACGTGGGTGGGCAGCACGGACCACCAGCGGCGTCCCAGGGCACGAGCGACGGCACTGCCGGCGTCGGGGAGCGCCAGCCACGCCACGCCGCCCTCGCGCAGCAGCCCGGCCACGCGATCCAGGGCCTCGCCGGGGCGCGGGAGGTGCTCGATGACGTCTCCGAGGACGACCGCGTCGAAGTGGTCGGTCGGCACCTCGGCGCGCAGCAGGTCCGCCGTCCGGACGTCGAGGCCCATCACGTCGCGCGCGTACGCCGAGGCGAAGGCGCTCGGCTCCACCCCCGTCGCGCTCCAGCCGCGAGCGCGCGCCTCCGCCAGCAGGAAGCCGACCCAGCAGCCCAGATCGAGCAGACGCTCGTGCCGGGCCGCGTGACGCTCGATGAGCGCCAGGGACCGGGCGGCGGTCGCCCGCTGTCCGGCGGCCTCCTGGAGGTAGTCGTCGCCGGCGGCGTCCGCGTAGGCGGTCTCGAGCGTCGCGGCCGGCGGCATGGGCGAGAGCTGCCCGTGACCGCACGCGCGGCAGCGCACGATGTCGGCCAGCGCCGTCCCGTACCGGCTCGTCGTGGGCGTCAGTCCGGCCAGGTCGACCTCGCTCGCGACCCGCAGATGCGGGACGAGCCCGGCGCTGCCGCAGGCGACGCAGGCCTCAGGTGCGACGGGGCTCACGGGTCCTCACCCTACCCGGGGCACTACGATCGCCCGGGTGACCGGCGCCGAACGCGAACGAGGGACGCTCGTGAGCGTCGTCGCTCCGATGTACAACGAGGTCGACTCGGTCCGGGCGTTCGTGTCGCGGACGTTCGCGGCGCTCGACGCGGAGCAGGTCGAGCTCGTGGTGGTGGACGACGGCTCGACCGACGGGACCCGCGAGGCGCTCGTCGATCTCGCGGCGGCCGACCCGCGTCTGATCGTGGTGGAGCTCAGCCGCAACTTCGG
>NZ_JBFIGP010000006.1:0-36654 GCF_041602235.1 Paraconexibacter sp. | reverse complement strand
TCCTCCAGCCGGACCCCGCTGAGCTGCTCGAGCTCGTCGAAGGACCCGACGACGTGGATGTGGGCCGGGTCGGCCTCGCAGCGCCACGCCGGCAGCGGCGTGCCCCAGTAGCGCTCGCGCGACAGCGCCCAGTCGATGTTGTTCTCCAGCCACTTCCCGAACCGCCCGTCCTTGATGTGCGGCGGGTGCCAGTTGATCGTGTCGTTGTTCGCCAGCAGCCGATCGCGCACCTTCGAGGTCGCGATGTACCACGACGGCTTGGCGTAGTAGAGCAGCGGGGTCGAGCAGCGCCAGCAGTGCGGGTAGGCGTGCTCGTAGTCCTCGGCCCGCAGGAGACGCCCCCGGCGCCGCAGGTCCTCGACGAGGTCCGCGTCGGCGTCCTTCACGAACCGCCCGGCGTACTCGCCCAGGCGCTCGTCGTAGGTCCCGTCGAGCCGGACCGGGTTCACGACCGTCAGCCCGGCCCCGGTCCCGAGGCGGTAGTCGTCCTCGCCGAAGGCGATCGCGGTGTGCACGATGCCGGTGCCGTCGTCCGCCGTGACGAAATCCCCGAGCAGCACGGAGTGGGCCTGCTCCCCCCACGCCGACGGCTCGATGAAGTCGAACGGCGGCTCGTACCGGGCGCCCTCGATCTCACGGCCGGGGAACGACTCCACCACGACGGAGGCCTCCCCGAGCACCTTCTCGCGCAGGGCCGCGGCGAGCACGTACACCGCGTCGTCGCCGTCCCGCCTGGCGCGGACGTACTCGAGGTCGGGGTCCACCGCGAGCGCGGCGTTGGACGGCAGGGTCCACGGCGTCGTGGTCCATCCCAGCAGCACGTCCCCGGCCCGCAGCGGACCGTGGGTCGCCGTGAGCGGGAACCGGACGTAGACCGACGGATCGACGACGTCCTTGTAGCCGAGCGCCACCTCGTGACTCGACAGCGCCGTGCCGCATCGCGGGCAGTAGGGGACGACCTTGTGCCCCTCGTACAGCAGGTCCTTGTCCCAGATCTGGCGCAGGGACCACCAGACGGACTCGATGTAGGTGGTGTCCAGGGTGCGGTACGCGTCGTCGAGATCCACCCAGAAGCCGATGCGCTCCGTCAGGGCGTTCCAGTCCTCGAGGAACGTGAAGACCGACTCGCGGCACTTGGCGTTGAACTCCGCGATCCCGTACGCCTCGATCTCCGCCTTCGACGTGATGCCCAGCTGCTGCTCGACCGCGATCTCGACCGGGAGCCCGTGGCAGTCCCACCCGCCCCGGCGCTGGACGTGATGCCCCTGCATCGTCTTGTACCGCGGGAAGATGTCCTTGAACACCCGGCTCAGGACGTGGTGTGCACCGGGGCGGCCGTTGGCCGTCGGGGGGCCCTCGTAGAACACCCACGGCTCGGCCCCCTCGCGGCGCCGCATGGACTCCTTGAAGATGTCCCGCTCGCGCCACCGCTCGAGCACCTGCTGCTCGAGATCAGGGAAGGACTGGGAGGGATCGACAGCGCGCTGAGCCATGTGGCCGCGCATTCTCCCAACAATCCTGGGCCCGCACGGTCGAGCCCGGTCCGACGGCCCGGCGCGACGCGCAGATCAGGCGGCGAGCTTGCGGCAGATCGCCTCGAGCGACCGCTTCTCGTCCTCGTCGAGCACGCTGAAGGCGTTGGCGACGCGCTCGGTGTGCTCCGGGAAGAGCCGGTCGACGAGCTCCCTGCCACGGTCGGTCAGCGTGACCGCGGCGGCGCGCCGGTCGGACGGCAGCCGCCGCCGTACCACGTACCCGCGGGACTCCAGGGTCGAGACCACCTCGGTGGCGTTCGCCTTCGAGGTGCGAAGCCGGCTGCGCAGGTCGCGGAGCTCGAGCTCGCCGCCGCCACGGGTCAGGACCACGAGCACCGAGAAGCCCGAGCCCGACAGCCCTTCACGGTCCAGCTCGGCGCTGAGGCGCCGGCGCACGCTGGCCTCCGCGCGAACGAGGCTCTCCAGGGCGCGGTGCGCGAGTGGATCGCCAGGCACGAGTTGCACGCGCGCGAGCATGGCAGGCGGGTCGGACGGCTCAGCCTGCCCACACGCCGGAGCGCGGACGGGGTGACCGCGAACTCAGGCGGCGACGTCCCGCAGCAGCGCCGCGAGATCCTGAGCGGGATCGACGACGTGCAGCGGCTCGCCGGCGGCCGGCCCAGCGGCGGCCCGCCGGCCCTCCCGGGCGGCGGGATCGAGGTGGGCCAGCACCCGCTCCCGCGCGTGGGACGGCTGCTCCCCCAGGGACTCCACGATCGTCGCTCCGGTCGCGGGGAGCGCGCCGCGGTACTCCAGCACCGCGACACCCTCCACGGCGCGCCGCGCGCTGTAGACGAGGCGGTGCAGCGTGTCCAGGCTCGCGCCGTTCCCGGTCAGGACGACCGCTCCCGGACCGACGGCGTGCAGGGCGCGCGTCAGGCGCCCCGGATCGAGCGAGACGGTCAGCGTCAGGGTGCGCAGCCCCATCCGGCGCAGGACGAGGTCGAGCGCCTGGGCGTGCAACGCGTCCACGCCGCCGGGACGACCGGCGTCGAAGAGCACGATCGCCTCATCGCGGTGCGCCGGCGGTGACAGCCGCCGCTGGGCGGCGAGCCAGCCACTGGACCAGCGCCACGCGAAGCCGTACTCGGGACCGTCCTCGCCATCAGCGGCGAGAAGCTCCACGGCCGGAAGGATGACCTCCTCGACCGTCCGCTCGACCGACCGCACCGTGAGGCTCTCCTCGAGGATCCGGTCGGCCTCCTGCTCGTCGAAACGCCCGAACGACGACCGCAGACGCGTGGGCGAGGCCGGACCGGCACCCCGCTCACGAGCGATCGTGATGGCCGACGAGACGTTGTGGGTCTGCTCGAACGCGGCCCGCAGGGCCTCGATCTCACCGAGGTCGAACTGCCGGTGGCCTCCGGCGGTTCGCTGCGGCTCCGGGAAGCCGAAGCGGCGCTCCCAGGAGCGCAGCGTGTTCGGGCTGACCCCCAGCATCGCCGCGGCGGCGTTCGTTCGGATGGACCCCATGACCGCGATGGTGCGGCTCCGAGGCCCGCACGGCAAGCCGCGCAGCAAAGGCTGCAGGACGCAAGGGCCGGTGCAGCCCGGCCGGCGTGCAGGGTTCCGCACGCCGGCGTGGACGGCGGGCGATCAGTCGATCGCCGACAGGACCACGAGCGCGGCGGGCGAAGGCCCGCAGCGTCCGACGCGAGCCTCGAGGAACACCCCGAACTCGCCTGCCGGTCGTACGACGGTGCGCTCGATCGGCGCGTAGCCGCCGGCGGCGGACACGAGGATCGCGTGCAGGTTGTCCTGCGCGGAGCGCTCGACGTCCGCCGGGACGAGGAAGTCGGTCACCTGACGGTTGACCGCATCCGGCTCGATCACGCCGAGCAGGCGTTCGGCGGAACGCGACAGCGCTCCGACGCAGAGACCGCGGTCGACGACCAGGAACGGTTCGGCAGTACCGGGAACCAGGTCGGACGACGCGGAGAGGACGACTCCCATGTGGCAGCGCTCGCAGACGCGAGCGGAGGACTCAGGGTGGGTGGGGGTGCGTCCGCAATGCCCGCAGAACTGCACCGCGGGACCGCCGGGGGGGACGGAGGGCACTGCCCTCAGCAGAGGACGGGGCATGGTGGTTGGGCCTTTCTTGGGACTCGACCGCTACGCGCTGACCGTGCGCAGCTGTCGCTGGGGGACCTTCTGACTGGCACTTCGATCCTCGCCCGCCGTGATGAACTGGCCCCCGGACGCGTCATCCGGACGCATCCCCAGTTCGATGGCGTGGAGAACCTGCGGCCCGGCGACGCTCGGCTGATCATCGAGCGTCCTCCCAGCCGCGGCGGAGTGACGCTCATCGCGCACTCCGCGGTGGTACAGCAGCACCGGCAACACCCCGGCGGCCGACCTGACCGCCCAGGCCCACCGGGCCACTTCGTCGTCCGACACGGCGTCGCCCGCGAGGACGACGGCGTCGGGGCCGTGAGCGTCGAGGACTCCCTGCAGTCCTCCCATCCTTCTCACGGGCAACGTCAGGACGCGGGCACCTGCGCGCGTCGTGAACAGCTCGAGCGCTCGGAGCCGCAGCGACTGGGCGTCGCCGCTGCCCGAGGTGGCGTCACCGATCAGGACGCAGTCCTGGCGGATCGGCGCGGGAGTGAGGCGGCGCGCACGCTGCAGCCACTCGCTGGCCCAGCTGGCGGCGAACGCCCACGGCGCGCTGTCGGCACCGTGCTTGTCGGCGACCTCGTCGAGGCTCGGCAGCATGATCTCCTCGACCGCGCGCTCGAGCGAGCGCAGCGCGAGGGCGGCCTCCATGGCCTGGTCGGCGCGCGCGAGGTCGTAGGCGGCGAGCGCGCCCGTGAGCACGTGCGTGTCGGCGCGAACCGACTCGCGCGCCCGCGAGATGGCGGAGGAGATGGACAGTCCGTCGTTGAGCGCGTCGCGCAGCGACGCGACCTCGCCGTGCGTGTACAGGCGGTGCTTGCCGGGCGACCGCATCGGCTTCGGATACCCGAAGCGGCGCTCCCAGGCCCGAAGCGTGTTCGGGCTCACGTTCAGCAGAGCCGCAGCCTCAGATGTCTTCAGGGTGCGCATAGACCCCTCGCAGTGCAGCGGAACCGCTGGCCGAGTCCTGCACGTGCCCCCACAGTGCACAGGTTCATGGAGGAAACATATGCAAAAACGTCGTCGTTTGCGTAATATCAGCGCCCTGGGGGCCCCCACGGGCCCGGAGACCGACGATCACGAGTCGAAAGGGACTGTGCAATGCCGATCCAGGGTCGCTAATTCCCGCTGACGGTCCTACAGTCGTCACGACGTGACGGCGCAGGATCCTCCCCACCCGGACGTGTCGCCACGGACCCATCCCCGGTCCGCGCTGGTGGTCGCCACGATCCTCATCGCCGGCGCGGCGGTCGTCGCGATCGGCGACACCTCGCCGTTCACCCGAGGCGTACTGATCTGTGCCGTCGTCGCAGTCGCCTCGGAGGTCGCCGCCGTCCGCTACGCGGCGAACCTCACGATCACCGGATCCGAGGTGGCCTTCGTGCTCGCCGCGGTCATCTCCGGCCCGCGTCCCGCGATCGCGATCGCGGCGCTCGCCTGCCTCGCGGGCTACCTCGCGAACCCCTACCGCTCGCGCGTCCTGGTCCTCAACCTCGCCGTGTTCACGGCGCCCATCGCCGCCGCCGGCCTCCTGCTGGCCTCGGTCGACGACGTCGCCTCGGGCGGTACCGCGGCCGTGCTGGCGATCATCGCCGCCGCCTGCATCGTCGTCGGCGGCGGAACCCTCCTGATCGTCGCGCTGATGACCCTGTTCGACGGTGGCCGGCTGCGCGACGTCGCCTCGTCGCTCCGTGCGATCGCCGCGGCGCAGGCCTTCCAGGCTCTGTTCATCGTCGTCGCGGCCGTGACCTACGTCGAGGTCGGCCTGGTCGCCCTCGTCCTGGTGGCGGTCATCACGGCCGCCGCGGCCTACATGGCCCGCCTCGTCGTGCGCGCCCGGGACCGCACGCGGGCCTACGCGGATCTCTCCTGGGGTCTGCTCAGCGGGCTCATCCGGACGCTGGACGCCCGGGACGCCCGCGCCGCGCGCCACTGCGCCGCCGTCGCCCGCTTCAGCCGGGACATCGCCGCCGCCGCCGGCTTGCCCAAGCAGGAGCAGGAGCTCGCGCACACCGCCGGCCTGCTGCACGACATCGGCCGGTTCGCGCTCTCGGACCGCGTGATGGACCGCGGCATCCAGTTGCAGCCGGAGGACTGGAAGGCGATCCGCCGGCATCCCGACATCGGCGCCGAACTGCTGAAGGACATCGACCTCTACGGCCCGGTCTCGGAGATCATCCGCGCCCACCACGAGCGTCCCGACGGCCGGGGCTATCCGCGGCAGCTCACCGCGTCGCAGATCCCCGAGCTCGCCAAGGTGGTCGCCGTCGCCGAGGTGTACGACACGCTCACCGCACCCGACACCTACCGCACCCCGATGACGAGCTTCGAGGCGGTCAACGAGCTGCGGCGCGTCGCCGGGACACAGCTCGACAGCACCTACGTCGAGCACCTCGCCTCGCTGCTCGCCGGGCAGGGCACCGAGTACCGGCACGCGGAGGGCGCGGACTTCGACGCGGAGCTCGACATCGAGCGGCGGATCAACGACGCCGCATCGCGCTGAGGACCCCGGAACAGCCACCGCGCTCCCTCACGGAAGCGCGGCGACCGGCGTGACCGGGCGACGTCGAGCGTCGCCGGCCGGGGGGTGTCAGCGGAGCGACGTCAGGCCACGTCGCGCCCTTCGGTGAGTCGGTCTCCCGAGAGGCCGCGGACAAACTCGTCGAGCTGCTCGATCGTGAAGCGCCGCTGCCCACCGGGGGTCCGGTAGCCGCGGAGGTGCCCGAGGTCCGACCAACGCCGGACCGTCGAGAGCGACACGCCGAGATGGCGTGCGGCCTCGGACGTCGACAGACCGAGCGCACTTGCCCCGTTCGAGGTGCTCATGCTCACTGGTGTACAGCGACCGCGCCTCCTGCGCCCGCCCCGGGTGCCTTTGCACAGGTTTTCGCCGTGGAAGGGCCGATCTTGGTCGCTTTGCGGAGCCCTGCGCACCTTCAGGCGACCTTGGCGACCGCTCCGGGGACGAGCCAGCGCCGGCCGCGGAAGCGGTGACCGGTGGCGGCCGCACGCGCGAGCATCAGCACGTTGAGCCCCGCCCAGACGCCGATGACGCCCCACCCCGCCGCGAGCGCCAGGAGCGCCAGCGGCGCGAACGTGAGGAGGGCCCCGACCATGGCGAGCGCGAGGAACCGCGTGTCGCCGGCCCCCAGCAGGATGCCGTCGAAGGCGAAGGTGACCGCGGCGACCGGCTGCATCGCCGCGAACAGCGGCCACAGGTCGTGCGCGCGGGCGAGGACCTCCGGGTCGCTGCTGAAGGCCCGCGGGATGACCTCGCGACCCGCGAGCAGCAGCAGGCCCACCCCGACACCCACCATCGCCGCCAGCGTCACCATCCGCCGGGAAGCGGCGAAGGCTCCCCCCACGTCACCCGCGCCCAGCCGCCGGCCGACGAGCACCTGCCCGGCGATCGCCAGGGCGTCGAGCGTCAGCGCCAGGAAGATGAACAGCTGGAACGCGATCTGGTGCGCGGCGAGGCTCGCCTCACCGATGCGCGCGGTGACGGCGCTGGCGAGCACGAACGCCGTGAGCAGAGCGCCCGTGCGGACCACGATGTCCCCGCCGGTCCGCACCATCGGTCGCAGGATCTCGAGCCGCGGTCCGATCGCCCCGGCCGGCCGTGCCGCGCGCAGGAGCAGGATCGCGAACGCCGCGCCCATACCGGCCTGTGCGATCACGGTCCCGAGCGCCGAACCGTCGAGGCCGGTGTCGAGGCCGTACACGAGGACGACCTCGAGCACCGCGTTGGCCACGTTGGCCACGATCAGCACGATCAGCGGGGTCCGGAGGTCCGACACCCCGCGCAGGTACCCCTGCCCGCCGAGGGCGAGCATCGCCGCGGGCAGGCCCAGCGCCGCCAGCCGCAGGTACCGGGCGGCGAGCTCGGCGGTGCGGCCCTCGCCGCCGAGGAGGGCGACCAGCGGCTCCGCGAACGCCGCGACGGCGGACGCGGCGATCACGCCGAGCGCCAGGGACAGCCACAGCGCCTGCGCGGCCACCGCGCCGGCCCGCGCCCCCTCACCCGCGCCGTGCAGCCGAGCGACCTGGGCCGTGGTCCCGTAGGCCAGGAAGTTGCACAGCGCGGTGACGGTGCCCAGGACGCTGGCGGCCAGCGCCAGCGCGGCGAGCTCCCGCGTCCCGAGATGCCCGACGATCGCCGTGTCGACGAGGAGATACGTCGGCTCGGCCGCCAGTGCCCCGAGCGCGGGGAACGCGAGCGCGAGGATCTCGCGGTCGTACGGGGAGCGGGCCACCGGCGCACTCTACGATCGATGGGTGTACCTCCCCGGTCCCGGAGCCACGCCGCTGCGCCCGCCGGCCGCGTCCTGCCGGAGTCGCGCGGCGTGAAGCTGCGGCTCTATCACCATCACGACGGCGCCCGGGTCGCCTACCGGGAGGGCGGCACGGGGCCGGCGCTGTGCCTGCTGCACTCCGAGCTGCTGAACCACCGCGAGTGGGAGCCCGTCGTCGAGCACCTGACCCACCGCCATCGCGTGGTGCTCCCCGACCTCCCGCTGCACGGGGACAGCGAGGACCGGCCGCGGCACCCCTACACGCGGGCGTGGTACGCCGAGGTGCTCGGCGCCTTCTGTCACGAGACGTGCGGCCCGCGCCCGTTCGTCGGCGGACACGGGCTCGGGGCCGAGGTCCTCGTCCGCGCGGTCGCCGGCGGCCTCCTGCGCCCTCGCCGCATGGTCGTGATGCCCTCCGTCCTGCACCGCCCGCCGGCCACCGGAGTCGCCCGCCGGCGGGTGTCGCGCATCGGCGCGCGGGCCGGCGCCGTCCCCGGCCTCGATCGCCTGCTCCCGCACGCCGCCCGTGCGGTGTACCGCCCGGAGTACGGACTGCGGCTGAGCGCGCAGCGCAACCCCGAGGCGCGCGACCTGCTCCGCCACGCGTTCCAGGACGTCGGGGGCAACGCGAACCTCGCGCGCTCCTGGGCGCGCTTCGCGGCCGACTGGCCGACCGGCGGCGAGCGCGACCTGCTCGACGCCTACCCGAAGCTCGACCTACCCGTGCTGCTGCTGTGGGCCGGACGCGATCCGTTCCACCCGCTGCGTACCGCCGAGGAGGCCCTCGACCTGCTGCCCGACGGGCAGCTGCGCGTGCTCGGCGCGGCCGGCTACCTGATCGCCTACGACGATCCGGTCGGGCTCGCGCGGGAGCTCGTCGCGTTCTGCCGCTGAGCTCAGCGTGAGGACCGGGACCCCTGCTTCGCCTTCCGGGCCTTCCGCGGCGCGTGACTGCGCGGCTTCGCGGACTTCTTCCTGGCCTTCGAGGACCGCTTCGCCTTCTTGGGCGCCGCGGTCATCGGTCCCGCGTCGATCGCCTCGGGTGCGTACCGCGCCACGAACGCGCGCAGCGTGGCGTCGCCGACCCGGGCGTAGACCCCGGGGCTGTTGGGCCGAGCGCACCCGTCACCGAAGCTCGTCGCACCGACGACGCGGAGCTCGCCACCGGGCATCCGGCCGAGGATCGGTCCGCCCGAGTCGCCCTGGCACGTGTCGATGCCGCCCTGCGGGTAGCCGGCGCACAGCATCGTCAGCGACGAGAACGAGGAGACCTGCTCGGCGCACGCCGCGTCGCTGATCGTCGGGATCCGCGCCACCTGCAGCACGTCCGGGGCGTCGCCACCCTCCTCGGTGACCCCGAACCCGGCGACCGTCTCGAGGACCCCGGGGGCCCACAGCGCGGTCTGCCGCGGCCCGGAGATGGGGAGCGGAGCGGGGCCTGCCGGTGCCGCGAGCTCGAGCAGGGTGACGTCGTAGCCGTCCTGGAGGCCGAGGTACTCGCTCGGGATGACCGCGCGCTTCACCGCGGCCCGCTCGCCGCCGCCCTCGTGCGCGGTGATCGAGTTCAGCCGCACCTCGATCATCGCTGCGGGCCACGAGATCGGCGACGACACCGCGGCCCCGGTGAGCGAGCCGCAGTGCCCGGCGGTGAGGACCCAGGTCGGCGCCACGAGCGTTCCGGTGCACCCGAACAGGCCGCCGAGCCGCACGGAGGCGACCGCCGGGAGCTCGCCCGGCGCGGCGTCCCGGCCACCCACGACGGCCGACGCAGAGGCGGGGATCGCCGTAGCTGCGACAGCGGTTGCGAGCAGGGTGAGGAGGCACCGGCGGGGCATGACCATGCACCTACCAACGCGCCCGCTGCCGGAAACATGCGCTCCCAGCGCGCCGAGTAGGGTTGGCCGTGGCGCGTGACCTCCGCATCCCGGGGGCGTCCGCCTCCCCCCGACACTGTCACTCATAGGAGCATTCATGGCGACGAAGAAGCGCCTGTACGGCGGCGAGACCGCCAAGGCCGTTGAGAACTTCCCGATCTCCGGCGAGACCGTCCCGGCTGCGGTCATCCACTGGCTCGCTGCCATCAAGGGCGCGGCGGCCACCGTCAACGCCGACCTCGGCAAGCTCGACCCGGCGCTCGCCGAGCAGATCGCCGCCGCCGCGGCCGAGATCAAGGCCGGCGATCACGACAACCAGTTCCCGATCGACGTCTTCCAGACCGGCTCGGGCACCTCGTCGAACATGAACACCAACGAGGTCATCTCGGCGCTCACGGGGGGCAAGGCGCACCCCAACGACCACGTGAACATGGGCCAGTCGTCCAACGACGTCTTCCCGTCCGCGGTCCATCTCGCCGCACTGGACCAGGCGACCAACACGCTGCTCCCCGCGCTCACCAAGCTCGAGAAGTCGCTGACGAAGAAGGCCAAGGCCTTCGACAACGTCGTGAAGTCCGGCCGCACGCACCTCATGGACGCCGTCCCCGTGACCCTCGGTCAGGAGTTCGCCGGCTACGCCGCGCAGATCCGCCTGGGCAAGGAGCGCGTCGAGGCCGCGCTCGTCCACGTCGGCCAGATCCCCCTCGGCGGGACGGCGACCGGCACCGGCCTGAACACGCACCCGAAGTTCGCCGCGGGCGTGCGGAAGATCCTGGTCAAGGACTCCAAGCTGCGGGCGATCGCCGCCCCCGCCGACCCGTTCGAGGCCCAGGGCAACCGCGACGCGCTCGTCGAGCTCAGCGGCGCGCTCAAGGTCGTCGCCGTCTCGCTGACGAAGATCGCCCAGGACATCGCGCTGATGGGATCGGGCCCGCGCGCCGGCATCGGCGAGCTGTTCCTGCCGGAGCTCCAGAAGGGCTCCTCGATCATGCCCGGCAAGGTCAACCCGGTCCTGCCCGAGGTCGTGCTGCAGGTCGCCGCCCAGGTGATCGGCAACGACACCGCGATCACGATCGGCGGCATGCAGGGCCAGTTCGAGCTGAACGTCCGCATCCCGCTCATCGCGCGCAACCTGCTGCAGTCGATCCACCTGCTGTCGACCACGTCGGTGGCCTTCAGCGAGAAGTGCATCGACGGGCTGAAGGCCAACAAGGCGGGCTGCGCCGCGTCGGCCGGTGCGACGCTCGCCACGGCGACCGCGCTGAACGAGGCGATCGGCTACGACCTCGCGACCGTGATCGTCAAGAAGGCGACCGCGACCGGACGACCGCTCCGCGACGTCGCGCTCGAGGAGGGTGTCGACGCCGAGCTGTACGACAAGACGATCGACCTCCGCAGGATCGCCGCGGGAAGCTCCGCCTCCTGACGACGGCGCCCCGGTCCGCGCGGCGGCTCAGCCCGCCGCGCGGGCGAACGCGGCCTTGACGACGTCGGCGCTCGGCTTGCGCCGGCCCGAGTACTCGAAGAGGCCCTTCTGGTTGATGCCCTTGACGATCTTGATCTCGGGCACCTGCTTGCGGATCGATCCGCCCGCGAACGACGGCGCGACGGCGAAGTCCCGGAGGTTCCAGACGAGCATCCCCGAGAGCTTCGGGATCGACGAGTAGACGTCGAGGTGCAGCTTCAGCAGGTCGGCCTGGAACCGGAACCCGCCGGGCTTGTTGGTCGGGTTGAGGCGGTTGGCCTCCGCCCCGAACTCGGTGACCGCGAGGATCTTGTCCGGGAACACCCGGCGCAGCAGCCCGATGTGATCGCGGATCGCCTTGCGCACGGTCGACCGCCGGGCCTTCGTCTTCTCGTACCAGCCGATGTAGTTCGTGTCGCCGATCGCGTCGATGTTGCGGTACACCGCCCCCGCCTTCTTGGGCGGATGGGCACCCCACACATCGAGGGCGACCAGGCGCCCCGGGTCGCGGCGCTTGAGCTCGGCGGACATCGTCCTGATGTAGGGGATCTGTCCGGCGGGATGGCCGTTGCCGGCGATCTCGTTGACGAGGTTCCAGGCGATCAGCGACGGGTGCGTCTGCGTCTGGAAGAAGGTCGTGCGCACCCGGCGACGGGCCTGCGCCTGCAGCTTCGATCCCCGGCTCGTCCACGCCCCCGGCGCGTCGACCGGGCCGATGCCCATCCAGAGCAGGATGCCGGCCGCGTCCAGGCGCTCGAGCAGCGCCGGGTGCAGCGGGTGCTGCGCCCGGGTCGCGTTCGCGCCGATCGAGACCAGGTCCTTGACCAGGCCGTCCATGTCGGCGGCGGTCACGGCGTCACCGCGGCCCTTGGCGTCCTCGTGGATCGACGCGCCGCGCAGCACGATCCGCTGGCCGTTCAGGAGCAGGTCGCTGCCGCGGCGGGTGATCTCCCGCAGCCCGACCTTCTCGACGTACCCCGCCTCTCCCGGGATCCCGATCTCGAGGTCGTAGAGGTTCGGTGAGCCCGGGGCCCAGAGCGCGGGCTTCGGCACGGTCACCTGCGCGTAGAGGACGCGGGTGTCGCCGCGGGCCACGACGATGTCCGGGAACGAGAGCGGGTAGCGCTCGTCGCCGCGGCGCAGGACGCCGGAGACCGGGAGCGACCGCGCGTTGATGCGGTTGCGCGCGTGGATCGTGACGTCGACCTTGGCGCTGCCGTCCGGCTGCAGCCGGGTCTGGATCGTCGGGGCCGTCAGCTCGGCCGTGCCCACGGGGCGCACGGAGACCTCACGGTTGATGCCGCCGAAGTTGAACCACGTCCGGTGCCACCCGGCCTTCTTCATCCGCAGCGGGCCACGCCAGTCGGCCTTGACGACCAGCTCGTGCTGGACGCCCTCCTCCAGGCCGACGAGGTACTCGAACGGCAGGTACTCGCCGAGGTGGGTGCCGAGCTTGCGACCGTCGAGGTAGACGGTCGCACGGTGGTTGACCGACTCGAAGCGCAGCCGGTAGTCGCCACCCGTCGGGACCGAGAAGGTCGTCCGGTACCAGGCGACGGTCCCGCGGAAGCTCTCCGCGCCGGCCTTGCCGGTGAGCGTCTTGGCGTTCGGGGAGAACGGGAGCATCGCTCGCGAGCCCTCGAACGCGCCGGCCTGGTAGCCCTTGAGCCTGCCGTGGTCGTAGCGGTCGGTCTGGACCCGCCACGGTCCGGCCAGGGCCATGCGCCCCGTCGCCCCACCGTGGATGACGCTCGGGACCAGGCCGCTCGAGGCGGCCGTCCGCGCCCGGACGCTGCCCGCGCCGGGCGAGACCTTCGCGAGGTTGGCCGGCTTGACCGGGGTGATGACGGCGTCGTCGTTCTGGGCCTGACCGGCGACGGGCACGCCGACGCCGACGAGCAGCGCAAGCGCTGCCGCGCCGAGGATCCCCCGTCTCCTTCGCATCGTCGCCGGCACCATCAGTCGGGTCAGGGTAGCGACCGTCGCCTCCCGCGCGTCGCACCGTCCGACGACGCCCGACGCGCTACGGGACGTTCATCGCGACGTACCGCGTCTCCAGGTACTCGTGCAGGCCCTCGGGCCCGCCTTCGCGCCCGAAACCTGACTGTTTGACGCCTCCGAACGGAGCGCCGGCGTTGGACACCATGCCCTGGTTGAGGCCGATCATCCCGGTGTCGAGCCCCTCGATCACCGAGAAGGCGCGATTCAGGTCGCGGGTGAACGCGTAGGCGACGAGCCCGTACTCCGTGTCGTTGGCACGGCGGATCGCCTCCTCGTCGGAGCTGAACGTGGTGACCGGCGCGACCGGGCCGAAGATCTCCTCGTGCAGCAGCCGGGCCTGCGGATCCACGTCGGCGAGCACGGTCGGCTGATGGAAGTGGCCGGGCCCCTCGAGCGGCGAGCCGCCCGTGAGCACCCGGGCCCCGCGGTCGACGGCATCCCCGACCAGCTCCTGGACCTTCTCGACCGCGGCCGTGTCGATGAGGGGGCCGACCTTGACGCCCTCCTCGGTACCCCTGCCGACCTTCAACGCCCCGAGCCGTTCCGCGAGCCGGGTCGCGAACTCCTCGGCGACGGACTCGTGGACGAGGAACCGGTTGGCGCTGGTGCAGGCCTCGCCGATGTTGCGCATCTTGGCGAGGAGCGCCCCGTCGACCGCGGCATCGAGGTCGGCGTCCCCGAACACGAGGAACGGCGCGTTGCCCCCGAGCTCCATCGAGACGCGCAGCACCTGCTCGGCGGACTGCTCGATCAGCTTCTTGCCGACCTCCGTGGAGCCGGTGAACGACAGCTTGCGGGTCCGGGGGTCGGCGATCAACGGCGCCATGAGCTCACCGGAGCTGCGCGCCGTCAGGACGTTGCACACGCCGCCCGGGAGCCCTGCCTCCTCGAGGATCTGGGCCATCGCGAGCATGCTCAGCGGGGTCTGCTTGGCGGGCTTGACGACCATGGTGCAGCCCGCCGCGATGGCCGGCCCGACCTTCCGCGTGCCCATCGCCATCGGGAAGTTCCACGGCGTGATGAACACGCACGGGCCGACGGGCCGGCGCAGGGTGAGCACGCGACCCTTGCCGTTCTCGCTCGTCGTGAACCGCCCGTCGATGCGAACGGCCTCCTCGGCGTACCAGCGGAAGAACGCCGCCGCATAGGCGATCTCCCCGCGCGACTCCTCCACCGGCTTGCCCATCTCCAGCGTCATGAGCAGCGCGAGATCCTCCGTCCGCTCCGTCATGAGCTCGTAGGCGCGACGCAGGACGTCGGCCCGCTCCCGCGGAGCGGTGTCGCGCCAGCCCGGGAACGCCTCGTGCGCCGCGGCGAGCGCGGCCTCACCGTCCTGCGCGGTCGCGTCGGCGACCGTGCACAGGGCCTCGCCGGTGGACGGATCCTCCACCTCCAGCGTGCCCGCGCCGGAGGCGTCGCGCCACTCCCCGGCGATGTAGAGCTGGTGCGGGACGCCGTCGACGACGGCGGACTCGCGTGACGCGCCTGTGACCGTGCTCATGCGTTCGAGCATACCCACGGCCCGAAGCGCCATACCGGCGTTCCGGAGCCCGGCGCATGCACCTTCCCGTACCCTGTGTGCAAGCGGCCATCCAGCCAGATCGGCTGACCGCAACTCAACCTGGTCGGAGGCGTTCCGATCATTCGATGAACGTGACTTGCCGTCGCCTGCCCATCCTCGCCTCGATCGCTCTCGGGGCCGTGGCCTTCGCCCCCGTGGCGGAGGGCGCCTCGCGCATCGTGATCAAGGGCCGCGGATTCGGCCACGGCGTCGGGATGAGCCAGTACGGAGCGTTCGGCTTCGCGAAGAACGGCCACACCTACGAGCAGATCCTGGGCCACTACTACACGGACACCAAGCTCGGGAAGCTCGACAGCGGGCGGCAGATCCGCGTGCTCCTGCAGTCCGGCTTCTCCGGGTCGTTCAGCGGAGCCGAGAAGGTCAGCGGTCACCGGCGACTGGACCCCAAGGCGACGTACTCCGTCGCCCGCACCTCCAAGGGCGTCGCGCTGCGCACCTCCTCCGGCCGCGTGATCGCGACGTACACGTCGCCCCTGCGGGTCGAGGCCCCGTCCAACGGCTCGATCCGGCTGGGCGGCACCGCCGCCAACGGCATCAGCGGCGGGCGCTACCGCGGCGCGCTGGAGTTCCGGGCGGGGGCGATCAGCGGGCTGCTGGCCATCAACGCCGTCGACCTCGAGGACTACGTGCGAGGCGTGGTCAGCAAGGAGAGCCCGTCGAGCTGGCCGATCGAGGCGCTCAAGGCCCAGGCGGTCGCCGCACGCACCTACGCGATCACGACCGACAAGCCCGGCGACGGCTTCGAGCACTACGCCGACGTGCGCTCGCAGGTCTACGGCGGCGTCGCCGCCGAGACGTCCTCCACCGACGAGGCCGTCGCGCAGACGCGCTCCCAGGTCGTCACCTACCAGGGCGAGCCGGTCGTCACCTACTTCTTCTCGACCTCCGGGGGCAGGACGGAGAACGTCGAGAACGGCTTCCTCGGCGCCAAGCCCGCGCCCTACCTCAAGAGCGTCAAGGACCCGTACGACAAGGAGTCCCCCCGCCACACCTGGGGCCCCTACCGGTACACCCTCAGCCGCGCCAAGAGCAAGCTCGGCGGCCTGGTCAAGGGCAACCTCAAGCGGATCAAGGTGATCAAGCGCGGGGTGTCCCCCCGGATCGTCAAGGCGCAGGTCATCGGAACCCGCGGCACGACGACGGTCACCGGACCGGAGCTCCGCCGCCGCTTCGGGCTCTACGACACCTGGGCGACGTTCACGCTGGTGACGTCGACGGCCAAGAAGGCCCCGACGGGCCCCACCGGACCGTCGTCCAGCACGAAGGGCGACTCCAAGAGCGGCGGGGCGACCCCGAACGCGCGGGCGAGCTCGTCCTTCGCACCGACGCCGTCGCGATCCCCGCGGATCGTCGGCCGGGTCCTCCCCTCGAAGTCCGGCGAGTGGCTGAAGGTCCAGCGGCGCGCGAAGGGCCGCTGGGTCCTCGTCGCCGAGGTCACGGTGAACCGCAAGGGCCGCTACGAGGCCAGCCTGCCGCGCGCCGGCTCCTACCGCATCGTGTACAAGGGCATCGCCGGGCCCACGGTCCGGGCCCGGTAGCCCCCGCGGCGCGCGCCCGCGCTCGGCGCGCGCCCCGCCACGACGATCAGCCGCCGAAGAACCGGACCAGCGCCTCGGCGACGCAGACCGGCTTGGTGCCGCCGTCGATCTCGAAGGTCTGGGTGACGGTCGCCTGCACGCCACCGGGCACCTCCTCGACCGAGGAGATCGCCGCCCGGACCCGGAGCTTGGACCCCGACGGGACGGGGGCCGGGAACCGCACCTTCCCGTAGCCGTAGTTGAGGCCGCCGGCCACCCCGGTGACCTCGAAGATCTGGAACATCAGCACCGGGCCGAGCGAGAGCGTCAGCAGGCCGTGCGCGATCGGCCCCCCGAACGGGCTCTCGGCCTTCGCCCGGTCGACGTCGACGTGGATCCACTGCTGGTCGCCCGTCGCGTCGGCGAAGGCCTGGATGACGTCCTGGCTGACCTCGAACCAGTCGCTGACGCCGACTTCCTGGCCGACGAGCGCCTTGAGCTCCTCGATCCCGTTGATCGTCACCTGTGCCATGCGATGTCTCCTCTGTCGAACGATGGGGGAGCCGGGATCCTACGATGGGGGTGCGTGTCCGAGCTCCGGCGAGACCATCGGTTCCACCTCTTCGTCGCCTTCGCCTTCACCGTGATGGCCGATCCCGTCTCGTCGGTCACGTACGCCATCGAGGCCGCGCTGGGCAGGCTCGACGGCGATCTCGCGGGCATCGCGACGACCATGGCGCTCGTCGTCGCGATCATCGCGCTGGTGGCCGCGACGTACACGCAGCTGGTCCGCCGGTTCCCTCGCGGGGGCGGCGGGCCGGAGGCGATGGCGGTCGCTTTCGGTGAGGGCTGGGCGTTCGTGCCCCTCGGCGCGCTGATCGTCGACTTCACCCTCACCATCGCCGTGAGCTGCGCGGCCGGCGCGTCGGCGCTGATCGCCTGGGTGCCGGAACTGGCGGACGGGCGCACCGTGATCGCCGTGGTCCTCGCGAGCGCCGTCGCGATCGGATGCCTGGACGGCCACCGCGGCCGGATCGGCTTCGCCACCTCCGTCCTGGTCTTCCTCGGCCTCGCGCTCGCCGTGATCGTGCGCGGGGCGATCGCCGACCCGACCCCGGCCACGGTGCCGGTCGTCGCCGACGTCAGCAGCGTCGGCCTGGGGGCCATCCTGCTGGCGATGCCGCTGGGCATGGCGCTGGCCACGGGCCTCGAAGCCCCCTCCAACGCGATCGCCCAGCTCGAGCAGCTCGACGACCGTGGGCGTCGCACCTTCGGAACGCTCACGATCTGGCTGCTCGTCGCGATCGTCGGCGCGCTCACGCTCGCGTTCGCCGCGCTGGCCGCCCGGCTGGGCGAGACCGGCCCGCAGGCGGACTCCACGCTCCTCGCCGACATCGCGCGCAACGCGACCGGCGGCGACCTGCACTTCGACCTCTTCCAGATCGCCAGCGCCCTGCTGCTGCTCGCGGCAGCAGCGTCGTCGTTCATCGCCGGGTCCGGGCTGCTCGAGGCGCTCGCGCGCGACGACGACACCGGGCCGGCGCTCCTGCCCACCCGCCTGGCGGCCACCAACAAGCACTTCGCGCCGCCGTGGGGGATCGCGCTCCTGCTGGGCCTGGCCGTCGGCCTGATCGTCGCCGCGGGCGGTCGTGACACCACCCTGGTGCAGTTCTACGCCGCGGCGGTGTTCGCGAGCTTCTGCGGCGCGCTGATCGCCGCCGCCGTCCTGAACCTCCGCGAGGGCCGCCTCGGAGCGCTGGCGGTCAACGTGGCCGGCCTCGTCCCGGTCGCCTTCGTGCTGGCGCTGAACCTCGGCCGAGGGGATCCGATCGCCGCGATCGGCGCCGCGCTGATCATCGCCCTGGTCCTCTGGAGGCGGTGGATCGCCGCGGGCAGACCCGGCGGGGTGGTCGGTGCGGTGCGCTGACGCACTGCGGGTTTTCCACAGGCGGACGGGGAAGCAGCACCGATGCCCTGGAAACCGCGCACTGCGACGGTGGACCCGTACCCGATCGCAGGAGTGCCTACGTGCAACGCCATCCCGTCCGTCGCGACTCGCGAACCGCGCCGACCGATCCGACCGTCCACAGCGCCGGCCGCAGCAACGATCCGACCGTCGTCCACGAGGTGTCCGGGGAGATCCGCTGGGTCGACACGGACCTCCAGCGCATCGTGGTCCACGTGACCGACGCGGGATCCCACGCCGGAGCGTCGCTCGGTCAGGACCTGACGTTCGCCCTCGACGACGCCAAGATCGCCACCCAGGACATCGACGGTGACGGCGACCGGAACGTCGCCGACCTCCTGCCCGGGGTGCACGTCCGCGTCCGGACGCGGATCGCCCGCTCCCGCACCAGTCAGGTTCCCGATCTGCTCGAGGCGACGAGCGTGGCCACCCTACCCGGCTCCTCATGAGCTCCGCCCTCGCTCCCATCCCGCTGTTGAGCGACGTCCAGGTGGCGCCGCGCAGCCTCGAGGCGTTCGCCTCGGTGCTCGACGCAGCGGGCGTCGACCGCGTGCAGCGCGGGATCGAGGAGGCCCGACCGGTGTTCGCCGGTCGGACCGTGTGGAACGTCAACTCGACGGCGCGCGGGGGCGGCGTCGCGGAGATGCTCGGACCGCTGCTGGGATACGCCCAGGGCATCGGCGTGAGCGCGCGATGGGTCGTCGTGCGCGGCAACCCGGAGTTCTTCGCGATCACCAAGCGGCTCCACAACCGCCTGCACGGCTCGGTGGGTGACGGCGGGCCGCTCGGGACGCACGAGCGCGAGGTGTACACGAGCACCCTCGCGCCCATCGCGCGCGAGCTCGCGGACCGGGTCGACCGCGGAGACATCGTCCTCCTGCACGACCCGCAGACCGCGGGCATGGTGCCGGCGCTCTCCGCGCTCGGGGTCCCGGTCGTGTGGCGCTGCCACATCGGCGCCGACCGCGCGGACGACCTCGTCCGCAGCGCGCGGCACTTCCTGCGGCCCGACGTGCTCGCCGCGGACCGCTGCGTGTTCTCGCGACCCGCCTACGCCTGGGAGTCGATCCCGCGCGACCGCCTCGCGTTCGTCATGCCGTCGATCGACCCGTTCTCGGCGAAGAACACCGCCATGGAACCCTCCGTCACCGAGGACGTGCTCGGGGCGAGCGGCATCACCGATCACGTTCCCGCGCACCCGACCACGTGCACGATCGGTGGCCGGGACGTGCCCGTCGTGCGCCGTGTCGAGGGGGAGCGCGCCGGCCCGTTGCCCGCCGGCGCCCGATTCGTCCTGCAGGTGTCCCGATGGGACCGCTTGAAGGACCCGGTCGGCGTGATCGACGTGTTCGCCGAGCACATCGCACGACAGGTGCCCGACGTGCACCTCGTCTACGCCGGGCCGAGCGTCGCGGGCGTCACCGACGACCCGGAGGGCGCGGCCGTGTACGAGCAGGCGTGCGCCCGCCGGGCCGAGCTGCCCGAGGAGTTGCGTCGGCGCGTGCACCTGCTGCTCGTCCCGATGGACGACCCGGACGAGAACGCCGTGGTCATCAACGCCTTGCAGCGGACCGCCGCGATCGTGCTCCAGAAGAGCCTGGCCGAGGGCTTCGGCCTCACCGTCACCGAGGCCATGTGGAAGGCCCGCCCGGTGGTCGCCTCGGCCGTCGGCGGCATCGTCGACCAGATCGACCACGACCGCTGCGGGCTGCTCGTCGACGACCCCTCCGACCTCGGCGCCTTCGGCGAGGCGATCGTGACCCTGCTGCAGGACCCGGCGCGCGCGGCCACCCTCGGCGCCGCGGCCCGCGAGCGGGTGCGCCACCACTTCCTCAGCGACCGCTCGCTGATCGACTACCTGCACGTCCTCACACCGCTGGCCGCGGCCGCGCCCTTGGACGGCCCGTAGCGCGCGCTAGGGTCGGCTCCGTGACCGACCCCGCCCCCCTCCTGGTCGTCGACGCGCCGTCCTTGCTGTACCGCGCGTTCTTCGCGCTGCCCTCCTCGATCAAGGGCGCCGACGGCGGTTCCGTGAACGCCCTGCTGGGCACCTCCAACCTGCTGCTGCAGGCGGTCGAGCGGTTCGCGCCCCGTGCCGTGGTCCTGTGCTTCGGCGCGGAAGCGGCGGCCTACCGGACGGCGGCGTGGCCCGGCTACCACGCCGATCGACCGCCGATGCCCGAGGATCTCGTGCCGCAGTGGGAGGTCGCCCCCGGCTTCTTCGGCGCGTTCGGCTGGCCCAGCGAGCACGCCGGCGACCTCGAGGCCGACGACCTGCTGGGCGCGTTCGCGCGCCTCGAGACGGAGGCCGGAGGCCGCGCGGTCCTGTTCACGGGTGACCGCGACATGTTCCAGTGCGTGACCGAGGACGTCACCGTCCTGTATCCGGGCGGCAAGGGCGGGCCGATGGAGATGGACCCGGCCGCGGTGCGCGCGAAGTACGGCGTCGATCCCTCCCAGGTGCCGGACTTCATCGCGCTGCGCGGCGATCCGTCGGACGGCCTGCCGGGAGCCAAGGGGATCGGGGAGAAGACCGCCGCCAAGCTCCTGCGCGAGCACGGGACGCTCGAGGCGCTGCTCGTCCTCGCCGCCACGCCCGTGGCCGCCCGGTCCGCCGGCCTGTCGCCCCGCGCGATCGGCGCGCTCACCGACCAGGCCGACGAGCTCCGAGCCTTCCGGGACATCGCGACGCTGCGCCCCGTCGATGTCACGCGCCCGGAGGACGGCCAGACCCGATGGGCGGACGCCGCGGCCGCCGCGCGGCAGCGGGGCATGAACCGGTTGGCTGAGCGCCTGGACGCGTTGGCGACCTGAGAAGGCGCAGAGTGCGCCATCATGTTCGACGGTGCTTTCCATGACCTGCACACGGATGCGCAAGGTCGTCCTCGGCTGTGTGCTCGCCGGGACCCTCGGTGCGGCGCCCGCCCCCGCGCAGACCGCGGCTGACCCGCCGTCCGCGATCCCCCTCGCCGACGGGTGGACGTTCGCCCCGGACCCCACCGACCGCGGGATCCGGGAGCGGTGGAACGCGGGCGAGGGCTCGCCCGCGTGGCGACCGGCGACCGTCCCGGGCGTCTTCGACGGTCGCCCCGTCGAGGGGAACTTCAGCGGCACGGTGGGCTGGTACCGGACGACGTTCGAGGGCCCGTCGCAGCCCTCGGCGATGCGCTGGGGCATCCGGTTCGAGCAGGCCCGGCGGGTCGCCGACGTCTGGCTCAACGGGCGCAAGCTCGGCCGTCACGCCGATCCCTACGTGCCGTTCACCCTTCCGGCCGCCGGGCTGCGCCGTGGCCGCCCGAACACGCTGGTCGTGCGGATCGACAACCGCAAGGGCAAGGAGCCGAGAGAAGGCTGGTGGAACTGGGGAGGGCTGACCCGCCCCGTCTCGCTCGTCCCGCGCGCCACCATCGGCCTGGACGACCCCGGTCTCATGACCGAGGTGCGCTGCCCGCCCTCGGGCGCGCGGTCGTGCCCGGCCGACGTGATCGTCGACGGCACCCTCGAGCACCGCGGCAGCGGTGCGGCGCGCCCCACGGTGCGGGTCAGGCTCACCGCCCCCGACGGGACGGTGTCGACCGGCTCCGCCCGGTCACGTGAGCTCGAGCCCGGCGAGCGGGCGCGGGTGCGCTTCACGGTGCCCGTCGCGGGCACGCCGCAGCTGTGGTCGCCTGAGTCGCCGCGGCTCTACCGGGCGCGGATCGAGACGCGACTCGGGGACCGCGTGCTGCAGGTCGACGAGCGCCGCATCGGGCTGCGGTCGGTCGCCGTCAAGAACGCGATGCTCGAGCTGAACGGCCGCGCGATCGACATGCGCGGCGCGTCGATCCAGGAGGACGTGCCGGGCCGCGGGCCCGCGCTGACCGATGCGGACATCGACGGCATCGTCCGGGACCTCGAGGCCGTCGGCGCGAACGTCACCCGCGCGCACTACCTGCTCGACGAGCGGCTGCTGCGCCGCCTCGACGAGGCGGGGATCATGGTGTGGAGCCAGGCGCCCGTGTACCACCGGGACGTCGCGCTGAAGACGGAGGCCGGTCGGACCGAGGCGCTGCGGACGCTGCGCGACACCGTCATCGCCGCTCGCTCGCACCCGTCCGTCATCACGCACTCGGTGGCCAACGAGCTCAGTCCGCAGCCCGACCGCGAGCCGGGGACCGCGGCGTTCCTGCGGTCCGCTCGCGGCGTGGTGCACGATCTCGATCCGACGCTGCCCATCAGCGTCGACCTCCTGAGCTACCCGGGCTTCCCCGCCCAGCGGGCCTACCAGGCCTACGACCTGCTCGGGGTGAACTCCTACTTCGGCTGGTACAAGGGCAAGAAGAAGCACTCGACGGCGAACCTGGCGGACCTCGAGCCGTACCTCGCCGCGATGCACCGGAAGTACCCGGACGCGGCCCTCGTGCTCACGGAGTTCGGCGCCGAGTCGACCTTCGCCGGACCGGCGACCACGAAGGAGACCTTCGCCTTCCAGGACGACTACGTCAGGCAGGTCCTCGGCATCGTCGACCGCTCCCCGTTCCTGGGTGGCGCGATCTACTGGACCCTGCGGGAGTTCGCGGTCAAGCCGAACTGGGACGGCGGCGCCCAGCGCAAGGTGCCGCGCGACGGCATCCACAACAAGGGTCTGATCGCCTACGACGGGCAGCGCAAGCCGGCGTGGGCGGTCGCGGAGCGGAACTTCCGGTCCACGGACCTCTACCGCTCCGACAGCCTCGCGGCCTCGGCGCGCCCGTCCGGCCCCGGCGGTGCCATCGCCTGGACGATCGTGATCGGCATCTTCGCCCTGCTCGCGCTCGACGTCTGGCTGCTGCGCGGGATCCTGCGGGCCCGCGGCCGTCCCGCCACGGCGAGGGCGCCCGTGCCCGCCACCGCCCGGGTCCCGCAGGCCGAGCAGGCCCGGTAGGTCCCCGCGTCCTAGTCCCGCAGGTACGCGAGGCCGCTCAGCACCACGAGCGCACCGGACACGGCCTGGGCCATCCGCACCGCTCGGGTCGGTACGCCGCCGTCTCCTCGTCCGGCGAGGACGAACGTCACCTGGTCGGCGATCTGCACGGGGATCATCGCCGCGCGGGCGCGCGTGTCCCCCGCGACGATCAGGCCGCCGATCAGCGCGGTGCGGATGCCGAACATCCGCCATCCCCAGGCGCCGGCCGCGGTGATCTCCTGCGCGGGGACGCCGAAGGGCCTCACGAACGTGCGGGGACTGGTCGCGGTCCCGACCCCGACCGTCAGCGCGATCAGGCCGGCGGTTCGATGGAGCCTCTCGGCGTGCTCGGACACGGTGCCGAGGATACGAGCCCGGGCGCTACGGGGTGAACTTCACGGTGATCACGTCACCGTCCTGCATCACGTAGTCGCGCCCCTCGAGGCGCAGCGTGCCGGCCTCGCGGGCCTTTCCGTAGCCCCCGGCCGCCAGCAGCGCGTCCCACGGCACGACCTCGGCGCGGACGAAGCCCTTCTGGATGTCCGTGTGGATCTCCCCCGCGGCGTGCCAGGCGGTCAGCCCGCGCTCCAGGTGCCAGGACTGGGCCCGCACGCCCGATCCGACCGTGAAGAACGTCAGCAGGTGCAGCAGCTCGAACGCGCCGCGCACGACCCGGGAGAGCCCGGACTCCGCGACGCCGAGGTCGTCGCGCATCGCGGCCGCGTCCTCCTCGTCCAGCTCGCTCAGCTCCGCCTCGATGCGCGAGCTGACCGCCACGGCGCCGGCCCCGACCTTCGCGGCGTGGTCGGCGACGATCGCCGGCACCTCATCGCTGCCCTCGTCGACGTTGGCGACGAACAGCACCGGCTTGGCGGTGAGCGGATGGATGGTCTGCGAGCGATCGACGTCGTCGGGCATCGGGGTCCCGCGGGCCGGCTTGCCCTCGAGGAACCCGGCGACGAGCTCCTCGAGCCACCGCTGCTCGGCGATGGCGGCCTTGTCACCGCCGCGCGCGGAACGCACGACGCGCTCCAGTCGCTTCTCGGCCTGCTCCATGTCGGCGAAGATCAGCTCGGTCTCGATCGTCTCGATGTCCGCCGCCGGGTCGACGCGGCCCTCCGGGTGGATCACGCCCTCATCGCCGTGGCAGCGCACCACGTGGACGATCGCGTCGGTCTCCCGGATGTTCGCGAGGAACTTGTTGCCCAGGCCCTCGCCCTTGTGAGCGCCGGCCACCAGTCCCGCGATGTCGTGGAAGTCGATGGTGTCGGCCACGACCTCGCTCGCACCGATCACCTCGGCGAGCTGGTCGAGACGGTCGTCGTGGACGGGCACGACCGCCACGTTGGGCTCGATGGTGGTGAACGGGTAGTTGGCCGACTCCGCGCCCGCCTTGGTGAGCGCGTTGAACAGCGAGGACTTGCCGGCGTTGGGCATCCCGACGATGCCGACCTTCATGCTCATGGGGACTGCCTTCCGAGGGTTCCGACGACGGTGCCCAGCGCGGCGCCGGCCACGATGTCGCTGGGGTAGTGGACGCCCAGCACCACGCGGGAGACCGCCATCGCGGTCGCCGCGGCGTAGAGCGGGCCGGCCGGGAGCAGGCCGCGGTACGCGGCCGCGGCGCAGAACGAGGACGTCGCGTGCGCGCTGGGGAACGAGAGCTGGGTGGGGGTCTTCACGAGGTGCGGGAACTCCTCGAACGCCGGGCGCTGGCGACCGATGACGTTCTTCACCGCGGTGTTGGCCACGTACGCGCCGGCCACCAGCGACAGCCCACGGAGCCAGCGCGGACGCCGGCCGCGGTCGACCGCGGCACCCACCGCACCGATCCCGAGCCACAGCGCAGCGTGCTCACCGAGCCGGGAGAACGCCGCGACCCGCGGGGTGACCTCGGCGTGGTGGAGGCCACCACGAACCCAGCGGTAGGTCGCGAGGTCCGCGCGACCCAGGGCGCGGCGGGCGCCGCGCGGCAGCGCGACCGGGGAGGACACGGCGATGGTGGCCCGCCCGACCGGCTAGCCGGCGAGGCCGAAGCCGACGCGCTGATCGTCCTTCTCGACGCGCACGTACAGCACCTGCGAGAGGTTGAGCGTGACGCTGGCGTCCTCGGCCTCGACCTCGAGCCAGTCCGCCTTGCCGAGGCCGGCCTGCAGGTCGGCGAGCGCGGCGTCGGTGAGCCGCAGACCCAGCGGCGGGGCGGCGTGGAAGCCGACGGAGACGCGCTTGACGGAATCGGACATCAGTGGGAACCCTCCGCGGGCTGGACGATCTCGGTGAGCACGCCGCCCGAGCTCTTGGGGTGCAGGAACGCGACCTTCGAGTTGCGGATGCCGATCCGCGGCGTCTCGTCGATCAGCCGGATCCCGGCCGCCTTCAGCGACGCCAGCACCGCCTCGATGTCGGCGACCTGGTAGGCCACGTGGTGCAGCCCGGGACCGCGGTTGGCCAGGAACTTGCCGACCGGCGTGTCGGGGCCCAGCGGCTGGAGCAGCTCGACGTGGTTCTCGCCGACGTCGAGCAGGACCGCCTCGACGCCCTGCTCCTCCACGCGCTCGCGATGGACGAGCTCCATCGCGTAGTGCTCGGCGTAGAGGGGGAGCGTGTCGTCGATGCTCTCGACCGCGACACCGATGTGATCAATGCGTCCGAACATGCGGTGGCGGAGTCTAGTCGGTCGCCTGATCGGCCCGGGCCACGAGGAGCCGGCGGACCCGTCAGACCGTCGTGCGGCGCGGGGCCAGGAAGACCCCGACCAGCGACCGCGGACGGTGGCGCAGCTCCTGCACGGTGGCCGGCCCGAGCATGTGCCGCCAGATCCCAGTCCTGGGGATCTGCCGGAACAGCTCGCGCAGCCAGGCCCGCTCGATGCCGAAGTTCACGAGGCCGCGGGACACGTCGACGAGGTCCGACCGACGCAGCAGCTCGACCTCCGGGCCGAGCCGTTCCACCGACCGGGGCGCATGATGCTGCTCGGCGGCGTCCATGCAGAGCTGGAGGCGCTCCTGCGGCCACCCGAACGGCGCAACCACCTGCTGCACCAGCCGCGCGCCCTCCGTGACGTACGGATCCTTGCTCGCGGTCCACAGGCCGGCGTCATGCAACCAGCAGGCGACGAGCACCACCTCCCGGTCGTACGCCCGCTCGCCCGCGAGGCGCTCGCAGATCAGGAACTGACGGTGACAGTGGCGCTCCATCGGGCTGCCGCTGCCGGCACGCTCCCGCAGGGCCGCGAGCGCGGCGTGCTCGGCGGGGGTGGTGCAGAGGTCGTCGGGACGCATCGGCGGCAGACTACTCCGCGCCCACCGCGGCGCTCCGTCCGGAGGTGCGGTGGAGTGACCCCGCCCTCAACGGGTAAGACTGCCGGTCATGCGAGTCGCCCTCATCATCAATCCCGCGAGTGGCGCGATCCGCGATCCCGCCGACATCGTGGCCCTGCTGCGCTCCGCCGGGGCGACCGAGGTGCGCTCCTTCGCCCTCGGCGAGGAGGAGGCGGCGGCCCGCAGCGGCGCCGACCGGATGGTCGTCGCGGGCGGGGACGGCACCATCGGCCCGAGCGCGCTGGCCGCGGCGGACGGCGGGGTGCCGCTGGCCGTCCTGCCCGCCGGCACGGCCAACGACTTCGCACGTGCCCTCGGGCTGCCGCTCGACCTCGAGCAGGCGGCGCGGGTCGCACTGTCCCCCACCCCGACGACCCGGCCGGTCGAGGTCTGCGTGACCGCCGACGGGCGGCCGTTCGTCAACGCCGCGAACGCCGGCCTCGCGGTGCGGGCGGCGCGAGAGGCGCGCGGGCTGAAGGCCAGGCTCGGCCCGCTCGCCTACGGGCTCGGGGCGGTCCGCGCCGGCCTGCGTGCGCCCGCGATCGAGGTCGACGTGACGCTCGACGGGCGCCCGTTCTTCTCCGGCGCCGCCTGGCAGGTCGCCGTCTCGGGCACCGGGCACTTCGGCGGCGGCTCGGCGGTCGGCGACACCGACCCCGACGACGGGCTGCTGGACGTCACGGTCGTCCCGGCCGGGGCCCGGATCGCCCTCGCCCGCCGGGCCTACGGCATGCGACGGGGCACGCTCGACGCCCAGCACGACGTCCCGCACGCCCGGGCCAGGACCGCGCGGGTCCACATGGCCACCGACGCCGAGGGCCGGGGCTTCAACGTCGACGGGGAGCTGGTGAAGGTCGCCGCCCTCGAGGCGCACGTCCACCCGCGGCGCGCCGAGGTGCTCGTCCCGTGAGCGGCCAGGGCACCTACCGGCTGGACGATCCGCTCGACGTGTCCGGAGCCGACTTCCTCCGGGCGTGCGAGGCCCTGACCGGCGCGCCGATCTCCTACGGCAACGAGCTCGACCTCCTCATCAACGGCGACGAGATCTTCCCGGCGATGCTCGAGACGATCGGCGCCGCGCAGCACACCCTGTGCCTGTTGTCCTACGTGTACTGGTCGGGGGAGATCGCCCGCGAGGTCGCCGGCGCGATCGCCGACAGGGCCCGCGCCGGCGTCGACGTCTGCGTGCTGCTGGACGCCGTCGGCTCGCTGCGGATGCCGCGCGACGTCATGGAGATCATGAGCGGATCGGGCGCCCGGGTGCAGCGCTTCCGCCCGGTCGCGTCGCGGGCGCTGCGTCGCGCCAACAACCGCAACCATCGCAAGCTGCTGATCGCCGACGGCCACGTCGGCATGACCGGCGGGGTCGGCATCGCGCAGGAGTGGACCGGCGACGCGCAGGACCCCGAGCACTGGCGCGACACGCACGTCCGCGTGCGCGGGCCGGTCGTGCGCGGCCTGCACGGAGCGTTCGCCGAGAGCTGGCTGGAGGCGACGGGCCAGATGCTCTGCGGCCCCGACCACCTGCCGCAGCTCGACGGACTCGACGGTGGCGGGCCGATGCAGCTCGTGCGCTCCCGGGCGAGCGTGGGTGACACGAACGCCGAGGCCCTCCTGTACCTGGCGATCGCGTCGGCCCGCTCGACGATCGATCTCACCTCCGCCTACTTCGCGCCGCGCGAGGAGTTCAGCGAGGCGCTCTGCGAAGCGGCCCGCCGTGGCGTCCGCGTCCGCGTCCTCGTGCCGGGCGAGCACGCGGACAAGCAGATCGTCCGGCGCGCCGGGCAGGACACCTACGCGCCGCTCCTGGACTGCGGCATCGCGATCCACGAGTACGCGCCGACGATGCTGCACGCCAAGACCCTGGTGATCGACGGCGCGTGGACGACGATCGGCTCGATCAACTTCGACAACCGCAGCTTCTCACGCAACGACGAGGCGACGCTGTGCGTGCAGTCGCGGGAGGTCGCCGCGCTCCTGTCGGAGCAGTTCGAGCGCGACCTCGAGCGCAGCGACCGCGTCCACCCCGGCGAGTGGCGGCGGCGTGGCCCGCTGGCGCGCGCCGCGGAGATCGCCACCCGGGTCGTGCGCCGGGAGCTGTGACCCCGCCCGTCTGCGAGGCTCCCGGCATGCGGATCCCGTACGCCCAGGGCACGCTCGACCGCCTCGGAGCGCGACGCTCGGACCCCGGACTCGTGGACGAGATCCTCGCCGATCCCCGCACCCGGGCGGTCGTCGTCGGGGACACGGGCGTCGTCATCGACGGGCGGCTCGAGCTGCAGGGACCGGACCCGTGGGCCATCGCCGAGTCGGGCCCGCGCCTGCGCGCCACCCGCGTCGCCATCGAGGGCAGGACGCTGGTCGGCCAGGACGCCCCGGGCGGGGCCGCACTCGTGCTCGGCCGGGACGCCGACGGCGCGGCGCTCGTCGTGGCCGACGCCACCGAGAGCGACCGCCAGTCCGACCTGCGGGCCGCCGCCGCGGTCCTGGACCCGGCCGAGTCCGGCCTGCTGGCCTACGCCGCGACGATGCGCCACTGGCATCTCGTCCACCGCTTCTGCGGGCAGTGCGGCGCCCCGAACGTCTCCGGCGACGGCGGACACGTGCGGACCTGCCCAGAGGGACACCAGGTCCACCCGCGGACCGACCCCGTGGTCATCATGCTCGTGACCGACGAGGACCGCGTCCTGCTGGGTCGGCAGCCCTCCTGGCCCCCGAACCGCTGGAGCTCGCTCGCCGGCTTCGTGGAGCCGGGCGAGTCGCTGGAGTCCGCCGTCGCTCGGGAGGTCGCCGAGGAGGCCGGGGTCAGCGTGGCGGGCGTGCGCTACGTGGCGACGCAGCCGTGGCCGTTCCCGGCGTCGCTGATGATCGGATGCGAGGCCGTCTACGCGGGCGGCGAGGCCCACGTGGCGGACGCGGAGCTCGAAGCGGTCCGCTGGTTCACCCGTGAGGAGATCGCCGCGGCGGCCGACGGGACGCCCGACGCCCCGCTGCTGCTGCCGCCGTCGGTGGCGATCGCCCGCCACCTGCTGGACGGCTGGCTCGCGCGCACGTGAGCGCGGCGGCCCCGTGGCCTCAGCTGCGCGACGGATCCTCGGTGGCGGCGATCCGCAGGTCGGGGGATCCGGGCCGCCGCTCGAGCTTCGGGACGCCACGCATGATGACGTCGATCGCGTCGCGGTCCAGCACCTCGCGCTCGAGCAGCGCGTGCGCGAACTCCTCGAGCTTCTGACGGTGCTCCCCGATGATCCGGTACGCGGCGCGCTCGGCCTCGAACGCGAGCGCCTGCTGCTCCTCGTCGCGGATCCGGCGGGTGATGTCGCTGACGACGTTGGCGTCGGTCACGGCGCGCGCCGGCGTCCCTGACGTGCCCATCCCGTACTCGTGGACCATCGCGTGGGTGATCTCCGCGACGCGTTGCAGATCGTTCGACGCGCCGTTGGTCACGGCGCCGAAGACGACCTGCTCGGCCACGCGGCCGCCGAGCAGGACCGTCATCTGGTCGACCAGCTCGTCGCGGGTCTTCAGGTAGCTGTCCTCGTCGGGCAGGTTCATGACGTAGCCCAACGCGCGCCCGCGAGGCACGATCGAGATCTTGTGCACCCGGTCGGCGGTGATCAGCAGCTCGCGGCACAGCGCGTGCCCGGCCTCGTGGAAGGCGACGATGCGCCGTTCGTGGTCGTTGAGCGTCGTGTTCGTCAGCACGCCCGCGACGACCCGTTCGAGGGCGTCGTCGAAGTCCTTGGCGCTGAGCGCGTCGGCCTTGCGGCGCGCGCAGAAGATCGCCGCCTCGTTCGCGAGGTTCGCGAGGTCGGCTCCGGTCAGCCCGCTCGTCTGCTGCGCGACGACCCGCAGGTCGACGTCCTCCCCCAGCGGCTTGTCGCGCGTGTGCACCGCGAGGATCTGCTCGCGGCCGGCGACGTCCGGCGGGGAGACGAACACCTGGCGGTCGAAGCGACCCGGACGCAGCAGCGCGGGGTCGAGCTTCTCCAGCAGGTTGGACGCCGCCATCACGACGAGCTGACCGGTGGACTCGAACCCGTCCATCTCGACGAGCAGCTGGTTGAGGGTCTGCTCCCGCTCGGAGTTGTTGTCGCTGCCGCGCCTGGCTCCGACCGCGTCGAGCTCGTCGATGAAGATGATCGCCGGCGCGTTCTTGCGCGCCTCGTCGAACAGGCGTCGGATCCGCGCCGCCCCGAGGCCCGCGAACATCTCCACGAACGAGCTGGCGGACTGGGCGAAGAACTGCGCGCCGGACTCGTGCGCGACCGCCTTGGCGAGCAGGGTCTTGCCGGTGCCGGGCGGCCCGTGCAGCAGCACGCCCTTCGGCACGTTGGCGCCGAGCTTGCGGAACGGCTTGGGATCGCGCAGGAACTCGACGACCTCCTGCAGCTCGGACTTGGCGTCGTCGGCCCCGGCGATCTCCTTCCAGCCCACCGACAGCTTGGTCTGCGGCTTGATCTGGACCGGCTTGGTCCGCGGCATCATCCGCAGCGTGCGCCACAGGACGTAGACGATCGCCCCCATGAACACGAGGCCGATGAGCCCGCCCCAGTCGGCGGCGAACTCCTGCAGGCGCGCACCGAGCCCGCCGCGGTCCTCGACCGGGACGAGGCTGACGTTCTGGAGGCTGGAGACGAACGCCTGCAGTGCCTCCGAGAGCTTGACCTTGCTGTCCAGGATCTGCTGCGCGTCAGGGGTCACAGGAGGGTGTTATCGGCAGATCGGCATCGTTCGTTGACCGTTCGACGCCCGACCGTGGACACCCTTCCGCTGGGCGCGGCCGCCCGCCGCGCGGCGCCCGTCAGCCGACGGGGACCGGGGCGCCCTCGACCCGCAGGATCTCCGCGAGCGCGGCCTCGCCGACCTCGAGCTGCGTGGCGGTGGGCTCACGCGTCCCGAGCAGCCGCTGCAGCTCGTACCCGGGCTTGCGCAGCACGCGCGTCGTGGCCGAGTCGGCGTGACGCTCGCTCCACGCGAACACCTCGACCGCGACGCCGATCGACGCCAGCGAGAGCGCCGCGCCGTGGGCCGGGCCCGGTCGCTCGACCAGTTTGCGCAACAGGGCGCTGCCCGCGACGTTGGCGGTCAGCAGCGGCGCCATCAGGTGGGAGCCGCAACGGTCGTGCTCCTTGGCGACGTCCGCGGCGTCGTCCTCGTCCTGCTCGTACGCGGCGATCGCCTTGTGCTCGACGCCGTGGTAGGCCGCGAGGTCGCCCGTGCGCAGCGCCAGCAGGGACGGCGCGAGCGACAGCACGGCGATGGCGGCCTCGCCCCCCGCGCCCCGGAGGCGGCGTCGCACGAGCTGCGCGGCGCCCGCGGTGGCGGCCATCGCCCCGAGCGTGGTGCGGTCCTGGAAGGGCAGCCGGGCCTCCGGCAGCGCCCGTTTGACCAGGGGGATGACGAGCATCGCCTCGCCGAGCCGCACCACCCCGCGGGCGCCGGGCACGCTCTCGATGCGACCCTGGAGCCGCGGCTTGACGCCGCTGGCGACGGCGATCGATCCGTCGTCGCGACGGACGGCCGCGGCCCAGTGCGACGGACCGTGCACGAGCAGGCCGTTGCGCAGCGCCATGCCGCCCAGCCGCAGCTTCTCGCCGGGATCCTGCGTGTCTGTCCCCGTCTCGGCGCTCATGCCAGGCGCTCCTGCGCGATGTCGGCGAAGCACCGGGCGGCGAACCCGAGGTCGCGCACGTCGATGCGCTCGTCCTTGGAGTGGATCAGCGGGGCCGTGTCGTACAGCGTCATGTGACGGTGGGGGAAGAAGCCGTACGCGACGCAGTCGGGGAACGCGCTGCGCCAGGTCCGGGAGTCCGTGAACCCGGGCAGGATCGTCGCGATCACCTGCGCCTCGGGATCCTCCCGGCCGACCCAGCGGCGGATCGTGTCCATGAGCTCGGACTCGACCGCAGACCCGTTGCCGACGACCTGCTCGGTGAACTCGATGCGGTAGCCCTCGCCTCCGAGGACCTCGTGGATGCGCCGGAGCGTCTCCTCCTCGCCGAGTCCGGGCGGGACGCGGCAGTCGACCCGCAGCTCCGCGGTCGACGGGATCACGTTGATCTTCTCGCTGGCCTTGATCTTCGTCGGCGCGAGCGTGACCCCGAGCATCGGCTCGACGAGCATCGCGAGCACCGGGTCCTTGGCGCGAAGGGCCTCGAGCGACGCGGTCGGGTCCTCGCCGTCGACGGCGAGGCCCAGCCCGGCGAGCATCGCGCGCGGCCCCTCGGTGAGATCGAAGCCCGGCTGGGCGTCGGCCATCCGCTGCAGCAACGGCGCCATCTTCAGCAGCGCGTTGTCGCCGATCTTCGGGATCGAGGCGTGGCCGGCGTGCCCGTCGGTGATGACGTCGAAGCGGAACACGCCCTTCTCCGCCACGCAGACGCCGTGGTAGCGGCCCCCGTCGAACGGGATGACGGCGCCACCACCTTCGTTGAGCAGTTCGTCGCAGCGCACGAGATCCGGGTGGTTCTCGCACATCCACACGGCGCCCTCCCCGCCGCCGGCCTCCTCGTCGACCACCACCACGACGAGCAGCTCACCGCGCGCCGGGCGCCAGCCGCTGCGCGCCAGCCCGATCGCGGCCGCCACCTCGGCGGCGGTCTGCGACTTCATGTCCAGCGCACCCCGGCCCCAGAGCATCCCGTCGTCGTCGACGTCGCCGGACCACGGGTCGCGCTGCCACTCGGTCGCGTTGGCGAGCACGGTGTCGACGTGCGAGAGCAGGCACAGGGTCGGGCCGTCCTGGGCCCCGCGCAGCCGGGCGACGAGGTTGGGGCGCGGTTCGGTACGGCCGACGAGCGTGACCTCGAACCCGGCGTCGCGCAGCAGTGCCGCGAGGTGCTCCTGCGCACCGCGCTCGTTGCCGGGCGGGTTCACGGTGTTGAAGCGGATGAGCGTCCGCAGCAGCGCGGTGGCGTCCGCCTGCAGCGCGGCCGGGTCCAGGACAGGTGGGGCGTCGGGCATCCCGATCGATGCTACCCGGACGTTCACGGCGGCTGGCCGGGTGTCCTGGCACGATCCCCGCGTGCAGCGCCGTCCCGCTCCTCGCGTCGCCCTGCGCACCGTCCTGCGCGAATGGGGCCGCATCGGCTGCGTGGGCTTCGGGGGACCCCCCGTCCACGTGGCCCTGCTTCGCGAGCTCTGCGTCGAGCGACGCGGCTGGCTCGACGACGAGGAGTTCACCGACGCCAACGCCGCCTGCGGGCTGCTGCCGGGCCCGGCGTCCACCCAGCTGGCGATCTTCTGCGCGCAGCGGGTCGCCGGGTTGCGCGGCGCGGTCGTGGGCGGGCTGGCCTTCATCCTGCCGGGGCTCGTGCTGCTGCTGGCGCTCGCGGCGGTGTCGCTGCAGGACGCCCCGCCCGAGGTGGTGCGGGGGCTGGCGGCCGGGGCGGGCGCCGCCGTGGTGGCGGTGGTGCTCGACGCGGGGATCGGGCTGGCCCGGTCGGCCATCGCCGGCCTGACGGGGTCACGGCTGGTGCGCACCGTCGCGTACGTGACGGTGACCGCGGTCGCGACGAACGTCGTCGGACCGTGGGTGGTGCTCGTCCTGCTGGGATGCGGGGTGGTCGAACTGGCCGCCCGCGACGCGCTGCCCTGGTCGGGCGGCGGCGCCGCAACCGTGGCGGCTCCGGCGCTGATCGCCCTGGCGGCCACGGGCGCCGCGGCACTCCCGGCCCTGGCCTGGACCGCGTTCAAGGTCGGGGCGCTCTCCTACGGCGGCGGCTTCGTGATCATCCCGCTCATGCAGGCCGACGCGGTCGACGCGTACGGCTGGATGACCCAGCAGGAGTTCCTGAACGCCGTGGCCCTCGGGCAGATCACGCCCGGTCCGGTGGTGCAGACCGTGGCGGGCGTCGGCTACGCCGCCGCCGGCGTCGGGGGCGGGCTGCTCGCGGCGCTGATCGCCTTCCTCCCCTCGTTCCTCATCGTCGGGGCGGGCAGCGGGCGCTTCGAGACCCTGCGACGCAGCGTCCGGGCGCGGGCGTTCCTCGACGGTGCCGGGCCGGCGGCGGTCGGAGCGATCCTCGGAGCGGCGGTGATCCTCGTGGACGGGATCAGCGAGACCTGGCAGGCGTTGGTCGCCGTGGTCGCCGCGATCGTCCTGCTGCGCTTCGGACGCGGTGTGGTCGTCGTCCTGCTGGCCGCCGCGCTCGCGGGCGCGGCGGTCGCCCTCGGCGGCGGCCCGCTCCCGCCCCTCTGACGCTCGACCCCCGAGCGTCACCGGGGCCCGGTCCGACCCGTTCGGCATCCTGCCCCGGGTGGATCAGCTCTTCAGCCCCGAGCCCGAACCGGACCCCTCGGATCGCATCGCCCCCGACGCTCCGCTCGCCGCCCGGCTGCGACCCCGGACGCTCGAGGACGTCGTCGGCCAGGACCACCTGCTCGCCGGCGGCTCCGCGTTGCGCACGGCGATCGAGACGGGTCGGCCGCACTCGATGCTCCTGTACGGGCCGCCCGGCACGGGCAAGACGACCCTCGCCCGCATCGTGGCCCGCGCGGCCGAGGCGGCGTTCGAGGAGCTCAGCGCGGTGCAGGCCGGCCGCCCGGAGGTCCGCGCGGTCATGGAGCGCGCCACCGAGCGGCGGCGCGGCGGCCAGCACACGGTGTTCTTCCTCGACGAGATCCACCGGTTCAACAAGGCCCAGCAGGACGCGCTGCTCCCGGCGGTCGAGGAGGGTCTGGTCACGCTGATCGGCGCGACGACGGAGAACCCGAGCTTCGAGGTCAACGCCGCCCTGCTCTCACGGGTGCGCCTGTACGAGCTGCAGGCGCTCACCGAGGACGGTGTGCGTACCCTGCTGGACCGTGCGATCGAGCGTGGTGAGCTCGGCGACGTCGTGGTCGAGCCGAGGGCACTCGCGTTCCTCGCCGACCGCAGCGGCGGCGACGCCCGCACCGCGCTGGGAGCCCTCGAGCTCGCGGCCGCGACGGCGACCACCGCCGTGGACCCGGGAGCGGAGGTCACGGTCACCCTCGACCACGCCGAGGACGCCCTGCAGCGCCGCGCGATCCGGTTCGACAAGGCCGGCGACCAGCACTACGACACGATCAGCGCATGGATCAAGGCGACCCGGGCCTCCGATCCCGACGCCTCGCTCTACTACCTCGCGGTCATGCTCGAGGCCGGCGAGGACCCGCGCTTCATCGCCCGGCGCATGGTGATCCTCGCCAGCGAGGACGTCGGGCTCGCCGACCCGAGCGCGCTGCCGGTCGCGGTCGCCGCGATGCAGGCGGCCCACATGGTCGGGATGCCGGAGGCGCACTACCCCCTGGCGCAGGCGGCCATCCACCTCGCGTTGGCTCCCAAGTCCAACGCCGCGGGAGCCGCCCTGCACGCCGCCCGCGCCCACGTCCGCGAGCACGGGGCAGCCGCCCCGCCGTCGTTCCTGCGTTCGGCGAACCGGCGCGAACCGGGCTACGACTACCCGCACGACCGTCCCGGACACGTCAGTCCGCAGGACGTGATGCCGCCACTCGTCAGCGGCACGCGGTTCTACCGTCCCGACGACCAGGAGCCCGTCGCGCGGGAGCGGCTGGCTGCCCTGCATCGGGCTCGCGGGCAGGCTTCCTGACCGACAGCGCACCTGATCGATGGGCGTTTGACGTATCGCGCCGCGGGGAATGACCGTCTCTGCGTCCCGTTCCTGTGGGACGCGTCACACGTTCGTCCGTTTTCACCCCTTCCTCACGGGAATCCCAGCTTCCGCACCGAAGATCCGCTCGTGCGCCTCGACGCCACCACCTCCCTCCCCGACGGCCGGCGCGTGCGCCTGCGCTTCCCGCAGGTCAGCGACCACGCCCGCATCGTGCACCTGCACGACCGGCTCGGCATCAGCGTCGACGAGGTCGAGTTGGCCCGAGCACTGCGGTTCGATCCGCGCACGCGCACCGTCCTGTGCGCCACCGTCTGGGACGGGGAGCGGGAGACGATCGTCGGGTGGGCCGCCGCGGAGCGCGGAGCGACGGACCTCGACCTCGTGCTGGCCGACGAGGCCGTGACGCCCGGGATCGGCGACCTCCTCCGTGGGGCTCTCACCGCCCACGTGCGTACCGCAGCCTG
>NZ_JBFIGP010000005.1:0-37313 GCF_041602235.1 Paraconexibacter sp. | reverse complement strand
GTGCGCAAGCTGCGCGACGCCGACGTGATCATCTACGGCGGCCTCCAGCTCGAAGGCAAGATGGGCGACCTCCTCGAGGACCTCGCGGAGCGCCAGACCACCGTGGCGATCACCAAGGACATCCTGCGGGAGGACCTGCTCGACCCGCCCGCCAACGTCGTGGGCGAGCAGTACGACCCCCACGTGTGGTTCGACGTCGAGAAGTGGATCGTGGCGGCCGGAACGGTCGCGGCGGCCCTGAAGGAGAAGGACCCCGAGCACGCGGCGACCTACGAGGCCAACCTGGCCCGCTACACGGCCGAGCTGCGGGAGACCGACGCCTACGTCGAGCAGCAGATCGCGAAGATCCCGAAGGACCGGCGCCTGCTCGTGACGTCGCACGACGCGTTCGAGTACTTCGGGAAGCGCTACGGGATGGAGGTCGCCGCGATCCAGGGGATCTCGACCGCGTCGGAGGCGACGACCTCCGACGTGCGGCGCGTCGCCGCGCTGCTCGCCGCCCGCAAGATCCCCGCCGCCTTCATCGAGTCGAGCGTCCCGCGCCAGACGATCGAGGCGGTGCTCGCGGCCGCCAAGAGCCGGGGGCACACCGCCCGTATCGGCGGCGAGCTGTACACCGACGCCGCCGGGGACGAGGGCACGGTCGAAGGGACGTACGTGGGCATGGTCCGCGCGAACGCCGACACGATCACCGAGGCGCTCTCACGATGAGCACGCACGCCGAGCCCACTCCCGTCGCGCCGCCACCGGCCCCGCTGGAGGTCCGCCGCCTGACCGTCTCCTACGGCGCGCGCCCCGTGTTGTGGGACGTCGACGCGCGGTTCCCGGACGGCGCCCTGTCGGCCATCGTCGGACCCAACGGGGCGGGCAAGTCCACGCTGCTGAAGGCCGCGCTGGGCCTGATCCCGTCCGACGCCGGTCAGTCGCTGATCGAGGGACGGCCCGTCAAGGCGGCCCGCGACAGGGTCGCCTACGTGCCGCAGCGCGACAGCGTCGACTGGGACTTCCCCATCACCGTGCGTGAGGTCGTCGAGATGGGTCGCTATCCGCAGACCGGGTGGTTCCGGCGCGTGGCCCGCCGCGAGGGCGCCCTCATCGACGAGTGCCTGCACCGCGTCGGCATGGCGGACTTCGCCGGCCGGCAGATCGGTCAGCTCTCGGGCGGGCAGCGTCAGCGGGTGTTCATCGCACGCGCCCTGGCCCAGCAGGCACCGGTGATGATGATGGACGAGCCGTTCGCCGGCGTGGATGCGCGAACCGAGGCGAGCATCCTCGGCCTGCTCGGGGAGCTCCGCGACGAGGGCCGGTCCATCATCGTCGTGCACCACGACCTCGGGACCGTGCGATCGGTGTTCGACCACGTCCTGCTCCTGAACGTCCGGGCGATCGCCAGCGGCCCCGTCGATGAGGTCCTGACCCCCGAGACGCTGCGCCGGGCCTACGGCGCGGCCACCGTGACCGCCGACGACGCGGAGGCGCTGTGGGCTGGCTGATCGACCTGCTGCCGCTCGACTACACCGACGCCGTCGTGGTCGTCGGCGCCACGCTGCTCGGGCTCACGGCCGGGGCGCTGGGCGTGTTCGCCGTGCTGCGCGAACGCAGCCTCGTCGGCGACGCCCTCGCCCACGCCGCGCTGCCCGGGGTCTGCATCGCGTTCCTCGCCACCGGGGCCAAGGACGCGAGCACGCTGCTCGTCGGCGCTGCGTTCGCCGGACTCGTCGGCGCGCTGCTCATGGTCGGGATCGAGCGCACGAGCCGGATCCGGCCCGACGCGGCGATCGGCGTCGTGCTGTCGAGCTTCTTCTCGCTGGGGATCGTGCTGCTCACCTACATCGCCAGCACCGACAACGCCAACCAGGCCGGCCTCGAGAAGTACCTCTTCGGGCAGGCCGCCGGACTGCTCGAACGCGACCTCGTCGTGATGGCGGCGCTCGCGGTCTGCTCGCTGACCCTCGTGACGCTCGCGTTCCGCCCGCTCAAGACCACGCTCTTCGACCCGAGCTTCGCCGGATCGGTCGGGCTTCCGGTCCGCGTCCTGGAGGTCCTGATGACGATGCTGCTGGTCGTCGCCGTCATCGTCGGCCTCCGCACCGTCGGAGCGATCCTCATGGTCGCGATGCTCGTCGCCCCCGCCGTCGCCGCGCGCCAGCTGGTGCACCGCCTCTCCCTCGTGATCCCGGTCGCTGCGCTGATCGGGGCCGCGGTCGGCGTCACGGGCGCGCTCATCTCCTCCCGGGGCGAGCTGCCCACGGGGCCGGTGATCGTCCTCGTCGCCGTGGGCTTCGTCGTGCTGTGCGTGTTGGCGGCCCCACACCGCGGCGTGCTGTGGCGGGCCCGCAAGCTCCGCGCCGCCCGACGCCGCACCCTGGCCGAGAGCGTGCTCGTGGACCTGGAGACCGCGATCCACGCCGGCCCACCGCCGACCGCGGTCGAGCTCGCGCAGGCGAGCGGCCGTCCGGCACGCGCGCTGCGCGCGGCGCTTCGCGATCTGGACCGGGCCGGCATGCTGGCCCGTGACGGCGACAGGCTCTACCTCTCCGAGCCCGGTGCTGCCGCCGCCCACGCGGTCCTCGAGCGCCGGGAGCTGTGGAGCGCGTGGCTCGAGCACGGCTGGCGGCTCGAGCTGCCCGACGCGCGGGAGCCGGACCCGACCGATCTCCGGGCGAGCCTCGGCGACGAGTACGCCGACCGCCTGAGCGCCCTGGCGGCGGGGGGTCGCTGATGAGCGACGACCTCGTGATCATCCTCACCGCCGGGCTCGTGGCCACGGCGGCGGGCCTGCTGGGGCCCTTCCTGATCCTGCGACGTGTCGCGCTGATGAGCGATGCCGTGTCGCACGCCGTCCTTCCCGGCATCGTGCTCGTGTACCTGCTGTTCGAGACGCGGGCGCCCCTACCGGTCATCGCGGGCGCCGGGCTGTTCGCGATCGTCTGCGTCCTGGCGATCGACGCCCTGCGCGGCACCGGGCTGGTCAAGAGCGACGCGGCGATCGCCCTCGTGTTCCCCGCCCTGTTCGCGCTGGGCGTGATCGGCGTGACGCGCTGGGCCAGCGGCGCGCATCTCGACCTCGACTCCACCATCTACGGCGAGATCGCGTTCGCCCCGTTCGACACCTGGACGCTCTTCGGCGCCGAGGTCGCCCGCTCGATCGTGATCATGGGCTCGGTGGCGGCGGTGAACCTGCTCCTGATCACGCTCACGTGGAAGGAGATGAAGGTCACGACCTTCGACCCCGAGTTCTCCCGCACGGTCGGCATCCCCCCGATCCTGCTCTCCCGGCTCCTCCTGGTGGCGGTCGCCATGACCGCGGTGACCGCCTTCGAGTCCGTCGGCGCGATCCTCGTCGTCACCATGCTGATCGTCCCGGCGGCGACCGCCTACCTGCTCACCGACCGCCTCTGGGTGATGGTCGCGACCACGGTGGCGATCGGCTGGGTCAGCGCGACCGGCGGCCACACGCTGGCGATCGAGGCCGACGCCTCCATCGCCGGGGCGATGGGCCTCGTCGCCGCGGGCTGCTTCACGATCGCGCTGTTCGCCTCGCCGCGCTACGGGCTGCTGGCCCGGTCCCTGCAACGGCGGCGCCGCCGCCGGGCGATGCGCACGGCGCTCGCGGCGCGCGGCTGACGACGCCCGGAGGACCCGCAGGTTCGCGTCAGCGACCCGCGGGGGCAGCGCCTTCCATCAGCGCCGCGCGCTCCGTGAGCTGGCGCTGGATGGAACCGCAGACCTGCTCGCACAGGTCGAACACCGACTGGTCGGCGACGGAGTACCAGACCGTGGTCCCCGACTTGCGGCGTTGCACCAGTCCGGCCTGCGACAGCACGGCGAGGTGCTTGGAGGCGTTCTGCTGGCTGGTGCCGAGGGCTTGCGCGGTGTGCGCCACGGACCGCTCGCCGTCCCGCAGCAGGTCCAGCGCGCGGATGCGCATCGGATCCCCGATCGCGCGCAGCCGCTGGGCGATCACCTCGGCGAGCTCGGCGGGGATGGGACTCGGGAGCGCCACGGCTCAGGCCTCCGCGTCGATCATGCAGGTCAGCCTGCGGTCGCGTTCCTGGACGTCGGCGAGCGCGGGTTCCACGCCCCCGGCCCTCGCATCGTCGAACGCCGAGCGCAGCGCCATCGCCGCCGTGATGTCGAAGCGCCCGGCGGCGTCGAGATGGACCACGAGCCGCCGCACGTCGGGCCGCGCCGCCAGCTCGGCGAGGATGCGCTCCTGCATCGCCTGGGCGACACCGAACCACAGGACTCCCGACGGTCGGACGTGGAGGGTGTCCCCCTCGACCCAGCAGCGGAGATCGACACGCAGCTCGCGCCAGAGATGCACGGCGATCGACAGCCCGACCCCCACCAGCACGCCCCGCTCGACGTGCGGCTCGAAGAGGATGGTCGCCGCGAACGTGGACGCCGCGACCAGGAACGCGGGCTTCGACCGCCGCCACAGCTCGGCGAACGGACCGAACTGCACCAGCGGGAGCACCGCGGAGATGACCACGGCACCGAGGATCGCCTTGGGCAGCGGCTCGAGCAGGAAGGCGACCGGCAGCACGGCGAGCACGACGAGACCCGTCACCGCCCCGCTCCAGCGGCTCTGGCCCCCGGCCAGGCGGTTCAGCGAACTGCGGGAGAAGGATCCGCCGACCGGGAAGCCGCCGCTCAGCCCCGCCGCCACGTTGGCGGCCCCCTGGCTCACGAACTCGCGGTCGGCGTCCCAGATGTCGCGGTCCTCGGCCGCGAACCGGCGCGCGATCGACGCGGGCTCGGCGAAGCCGACGATCGCGATGATCGTCCCCGGGATGAGCAGCGCCCCGATCTCCCCGTACGGCAGGTCGAGCGAGATCGGCGGGGCACCGACGGGGATCTCACCGACGACGACCCCGCCGTATCCGAGCAGCTCGCTGAGGACCACGGCCACGACGACGGCCACGAGCACACCGGGGAACAGCGGATGCCAGCGGCGGCCGGCGAAGACGAGCACGACCGTGCCCACGGCCATGAGCACCGCCGCGAGCTCGAACGTCCCTGGGTGTCCCAGCGCCCACAGCGCACGCTCCACCACGGCGCCGTCCGGCGGGTCCGATCCGGAGGCGTTGGGCACCTGCGAGGACATGATCAGGATCGCGGCCGCCGGGATGAAGCCGATCAGCATCGGCTGGGACATCAGGTAGGCGATCACCCCCGCCCCCGCGAGGCCGATGGCGATGCGCACCAGGCCGACGATCACCGCGAGGAGGAGCCCCAGCGCGACGTACTCGGCGCTGCCCGGGGCCGACTGGGTGCTCAGGGCGCCGAACGTCAGGAGGGCGGTGACCGCCACCGGGCCGGTCTGCAGGTAGCGCGAGGAGGCCAGCGGCGCCGCCACCAGCAGCGCGATCGTGGCCGCGTACAGCCCGCGCTCCGGCGGCATGCCCGCCAGCTCCGCGTACGCGAGCGACTGCGGGATCAGGACGAGCGCGACGGTGAACCCGGCGAGGAGGTCGGCCCGGGCGAACCTGCGCCCACGTGCCGGGGCGGGAGCCCGCGGGCGATCTGCGGTGTCCGCCATCGGACCGCTCAGCGCGTGGTGCTGACCTGGGCCTGGGGCGCGGCCCCCCAGACCGCCTCTGGAGACCAGTCCAGGATCTTGTGGAGCTCGCGGGCGTCGGGGTGCTCGCCGCGCTCCATCCGCTCGCGGGCGGCACGCGTGGCCTCGTCCTGGGGCAGGGCGTAGGCGTCCAGGACCGGCTTGACCGGACGGAACAGCCAGATCGGCCGGCGCAGATCCCCGGCGGCCGGCCGCGCGACCGACGTCCACTTGCGGTACACCTCGCGCGCCTTCTTGAAGTCCACGAAGATGTCCGCGTACCGGTCGTCCTCCCGCGCCGCGGTCACCCGCACCTTCTGGTGCCAGCAGTGCATCCCGCTGATCGGATCCGGGTGGACGGGGAAGGTGATGTTCTGGTGCACCCCTGCATCGTTCCACCACACCCGGCTGGAGCTCGGATCCTCCGACTCCCAGGGCTGGACGCCGTGGACCTGACGGAACAGCACCGTGTCCTGCGCCTCCTCCATCGTCACGAGGGCCGAGGACCACCGCGCCATCCCCTCGGTCTCCGCCAGGCGCCAGCGGCCCATGTGATGGGACGCGGCCACGATCCCGGGCCGGATGCCCTCGGTGACCATCGCCTTGATGACGAAGAAGCCGATCTCGGTCTCGACCCGCGCGAGGCCCCCGTCCTGCACGCCGATGCGCTCGGCGTCCTGCGGGCAGACCAGGAGCGGGTGGGTGTGCGACAGCTCGTTGAGGAACTTCGCGTTGCCCGACCGTGAATGGATCATCGTCGGCAGCCGGTAGGTCGGCATCAGGACGTACTCACCGCGCTCGTGGTCGATCAGCGAGTGGTGGACGTGCGTGCGCGCGTAGGTCGGCGTGGCGACCTCCGGCCAGCCCCACTCGGCCAGGTCGGGCTGGAACAGCTCGAGCTTGCGCGAGACGGTGTTGAACCCCTTGCGGGCGACGCCGTCGACCATCACGGCGACACGGTCGCCCCGCCCGGTCAGCGGCATGTGCGTCGGGCTCATCTCCGGAAGCGTCACGGTCTCCTCGAGCCCCTGGACGGTCGCGCCCTCGGGGGTTGCGACCTCCTCCTCGTGCTGGGCGTAGTCGTCCCGCGAGACCTCCACCGCACCGAACCGCCGCATGTACTCCAGCGGCTCCATCCCCTGCGCCTGCGCCTTCTCCGGCAGGCCGGGGACGGAGTTCTCGAACATCCACCGGTAGTACTCCTCCAGGCGGATCTTCTCGCCCGGCCGGTAGGGGGACTCGTAGTACTGGCGGATGCCCAGCGACCCGTCCGGGTCCGCGCGCCAGGACAGCTCGATCCAGAACTCCCCCTCCTCCCAGACCTCGCCCGGGTTGGCCTCGTAGGTGAACTCCACCTCGTGACCGAGGCGCTCCATCGCGACGCGCTGCACCGGCTGGCGGAACCCCAGCCAGCGGCCGGAGTGCGTCTCGTAGGAGTGCGTGTCGTGACGCTCGGGCCCGTGGCCCATGGGGAGCACGTAGTCCGACCACCAGGCGGTCTCCGACCAGGTCGGTGTCAGCGCGCCGTGGAGTCCCACCCGCTGCTCGTCGCGCAGGGCCCGCATCCACGAGTAGCCGTCGGGGTACGTCCAGATCGGGTTGAGGACACGGGTGAGCAGGACCGGCTGCGTGAACCGGTCGTCGAGCAGCATGTGCGGGTACAGGATGCTCATCTCGTTGTGCGCCAGCGGGTACTCGCGCGGCCAGTTGCGCTCGTTCCACTGGGTGTTGGACGTCGGCTTCTTCCACGGCGCCGGGATGAACTTGTTCCACGCGTTGGGGGACGTGCCGCCGACCGCGCCGACCGATCCGGTCAGGACGTTGAGGAGCATCACCGCGCGGGTCACCAGCCAGCCGTGCAGGTTGCCGGCCGCCGCCGCACGCCAGATGTGTGAGGTGAACGCCGGCGAGGCCTCCGCGATCTCCCGCGCGACCTGGACGAGCGTCTGGGCCGGGATGCCCGTCTCCTGCTCGGCGAACCGCGGCGTGTACTGCTCGTACTCCTTCTTGAGCGCGACGATGAAGTTGTCGAACGTCAGCTCGGCGGCCGGGTCGGCCTGCTGCAGGTAGGTGCGCCAGTTGACCCAGCGCCGGACGAAGTCCTTGTCGTAGAGGTCCTCGTCGAGCAGGATCTTCGCGATCGCCAGCAGCGCCGCGCCCTCGGTCCCCGGCCAGGCGGGCAGCCAGTAGTCGGCCATCGACGCCGTGTTCGACAGGCGCGGATCGATGACCGCGATCTTCGCCCCGCGGTGCTTGCCCTCGATGATCCGCTGGGCGTGCGGGTTGAAGTAGTGGCCGGCCTCCAGGTGGGAGGAGATCAGCAGCGCGAACTTGGTGTTGGCGTAGTCGGGCGAGGGCCGATCGGTCCCCGACCAGAACCCGAAGCCCGCGCGCCCGCCGGAGGAGCAGACGTTGGTGTGCGAGTTGTGGCCGTCGCAGTTCCACGTCTCCAGGAACCGGTCCGCGAAGCCGTCCTCCCCCGGGCGGCCGACGAAGTACATGACGTCGTTGGGACGGTCGGCCGAGAACGCCGCGTTGAGCTGCTCGGCGAACGTGTCGAGCACGTGGTCCCAGCTCACGCGCTCCCAGCCGCCTCCGCCGCGCGGTCCCTTGCGGCGCAGCGGGTGGAGGATCCGCTCGGGGTCCTTGATCTGGTTGATGGTCGCGGGCCCCTTGGCGCAGTTGCGGCCGCGGGACCCGGGATGGTGCGGGTTGCCCTCGAGCTTGTGGACCTCGAAGGTCTCCTTGTCGACGTAGGCGGTGAGCCCGCACGCGGACTCGCAGTTGAAGCAGACCGTGGGCACGATCATGTACTCGCGCTGGACCCTCCGGGGCCAGGCCTGCGGGTCGTTGGCCTTCCACGCGTCCCACTGATCGTGCGGCGGGTAGGTCTCGAACCGCTTGTCCTGCGCGCCGTACCCGGTCGGCCGCCGTGCCCCCTTGCGCTCGATGCCACCCATGGGTTCTCCTCGTGTCCTCTCAGCTCAGCGGAACGCTCTGCCCGGCACGGACCCACGCGTCCTCGTACAACCACAGTCCGACCAGGGCCACGACCCCGCCACCGGCCAGCAGCGCGCTCGGCGCCCCCGCCAGCACCGCGGCGGCGACGGCCGCAGGAACGAGCGCCCCGAGCAGCAGCCCGGCCCGGAACGGTCGCGCGTAGAGATCGCGGCGCAGGTTCTTCGCCGCGCGCTCCGCCTGCCGCGTCGGGTGCCGGCCGTAGGCGTCCAGGAGCGCGATCGCACCGCTGAGCGCCGCCGCGAGCCCGAGCGACCAGGCGAGCGCGTCCTCGATGTCGGCCGACACGTCGAAGAACAGCGCGGCGACCGCGAGCGTCCCGGCCCCGGCCAGCAGCGCGTTGACGATCGTGTGCGGCAGCAGCAGCGGGCTCTGCCACAGGTCGCGGCCCTCGCACTGGTTGAACAGCAGCGCGGTGTACCCGGCCAGGGCCGCGCCGGCCGGGACCATCGCCCAGCGCAGCGCGTCGCGCAGCCCGTCGAGATCGAGGATCGCGGCCACGGTGAAGACGAGCGCGACGATCGCGGCGAGGTTGATGACCTGCGCCCCGAGCGCCAGCCACGACCGCCGCTGCGGCTTGGTGAACAGGTAGTAGAACCGGGTCGGCTGCTTGAGGTCCCACACGAGGAACAGCCCGGTCACGGCGATCCCGGCGAGGGCCACGGCGCCCGGCACGACGTCGGCGAGCGCCGAGCCGTCCGCGCCGACCACCAGCAGCAGGACGGCGAGCATCATCGCGCCGGCCGCGACGCCCTTGGAGAGGAAGTAGCTGGAGACCTTCCATCCCCACGGCGGCGGGTGGGCGATGTCGGAGACGGTCGTCGCGGTTCCCTCGTCCTTCAGCGGCCGCAGCTTCTCCCGCTGGGAGTCCGGGATCTGCGACAGGTACTCCCTGCCCTGCGCGATCGCCAGGGGATCGATCGCCGCGTCGTGCACTCCGAGGTAGAACACCTGCGGCCGCGTGCCCTGCTCGGGCGCGCGCACGCGCGAGGGCACCGTGTCGATCAGCCGCGAGACCTCCGAGTCGGGGTCGTCGAGGTCGCCGCTGGTGATCGCCTGCGTCGGGCACACGATCTCGCACGAGGGCTTCAGCCCCTCGTCGAGCCGGTGCGCGCAGAAGTTGCACTTGGCCGCGGTCTGGGTCTGCGGATCGATGTACAGCGCGTCGTACGGGCAGGCGTTCATGCACGCCTTGCAGCCGATGCAGCGGTCGCTGTCGAAGTCGACGACCCCGTCCTCACGCTTGAAGAGCGCCTTGGTCGGGCAGATCGCCACGCACGGCGCGTCCTCGCAGTGGTTGCAGCGCATCACCGAGAAGTTGCGCTTGACGTCCGGGAAGGTCCCGGTCTCGACGTACTTCACCCAGGTCCGGAAGACCCCGAGCTCGACGCCGTGCTCCTGCTTGCAGGCGACCGTGCAGGCGTGACAGCCGATGCACGACCGCTGGTCGAGGACGAACCCGATCTTGGTCACGTCGCTGCGACCGCCCGCTCCTGCTCCGTCGGATGGCCTGCCCTGCTCCACGCCGGCACACCGCCGTCGACCACGTGGATGACGTCGGTGGCGCCGTAGCGCCCCAGGAGGCTGGCCGCGACCGCCGCGCGCTGCCCGGAGGCGCAGATCACCGCGATCGCCCTCGTCGGGTCGATCCCGTCGGGGATGCCCTCGATGTCGTGGTAGGTGGTCAGCACCGACCCCGGGATGTGGCAGGCCGCGTACTCGCTCTGCGTGCGGACGTCGAGGATCTGGACCGGATCGTCGCCGGACTGGCGCCGCGCCAGGTCGGCGACCTCCATCCGCTCGACGCGGTCGACCGGGCGGCGCTCCTGCCGCCACGAGGTCATGCCCCCGTGCAGGTACCCGGCGAGGCGGCGCATCCCGACGGCGAGCGCGAGCCTGCCGGCCTCTCGCGCGTCGTCGTCGTCGCGGCCGATGAAGACGATCGGCTTCTCGCGGTCGGCGATCCAGGCGAGCTTGGACCCGAACCCGGCGATGTGTCGGGGGATGCACACCGCCCCGGGGATGTGCGCCTCGTCGAACTGCAGGTCGGTGCGGACGTCGACGAGCAGTGCGCCCTCCGCCCGGTGCTGCTCGACCTGCCGCGGGGCGAGGGGCAGCATCTCGACACCGTCGGTGAGCAGCGGGCCGCGGTTGAGCGCGACGATCGCCTGGAAGTTCGGCGGCTGCTCGCCGAGCTTGGCGAGCGCCTGCTCGACGAACTCGTCCTCGTCGCGGATCGCGAGGATCGGGTTGTGCTTGCGCTCGTACCCGATCGTGGAGGACACCTTCATGTCCATCCCGGGACCGCCGCACATCGACCCGCCGAGGTGGCCGGGCCACACCTCGACGTCGTCCTCGAGGCCGAGGATCTTGTCGTGCAGCGACCGGAAGATGCCGCGTGCGCCCTCGGACTTCTCGATCGCGAGATCGGGTCGGGCCACGTCACCGACGAACAGCGTGTCCCCGCTGAGGACGGCCCACGGCTCGGGACCGCGCCGGGTGTCGATCAGCGCGAAGGCGGTGTGTTCCGGGCGGTGCCCCGGCGTGTGGAGCGCGCGGATCTTGACGCATCCGACCTGGAGCTCCCAGCCGTCGTCGAACGGCTCGTGGTCGTAGTCGGGCTCCGCGTCGCGGTGGACGTGGATCGTTGCCCCGGTCGCCGACGCGAGCCGACCGTGACCGCTGACGTGGTCGGCGTGGTTGTGGGTCTCCAGGATGTGCTCGATCGACACGCCCATGTAGCGCGCGAGCTCGAGGTACTCGTCGATCTCGAACCGCGGATCGACGACGGCGGCGACACCGGCGTTCTCGTCGCCGACGAGGTAGGACGCACAGCCGAGATCGTCGTGGATGACCTGCCGGAAGATCATGCAGCTCCCTTCGTACGTCGTTCAGCCCTGGGCAGCCGCCACCCTCATGGCGCGGCCCTGACCCGCATCCTCTCGCCTGTTCGACCATACGGGCAAATGCTCAAGAGTGTCAAGGTGCCGCGGATGCGACGCGGCTCAGGACGCGTCACGGACGCTGACGACGACCAGGACCAGCGCCGCCGCGCCCGTGAGCGCGATGCTGACGACCAGTGTGCGGACGTCCCGCGCGATCGCCGCCAGGTCGGACACCACCGGCCGTCGGCCTGCGCGACGGCTGACCGCGACCCCGACCACCACGCCGCCGAGCGCGGCGAACGCGGCGAGGACCGCGGCCGGTGAGCCCTCCAGCACGCCGGCGCGGAGGCTGAGCGCCGCGGTGGCCATGAGCGCGAGGCCGGTCCGTCCCCAGGCCAGCACCGTCCGCTCGCGGGCGAGCGACGGATGGTTGTGGCTGTCGGGGCTCACCTCAGATGCCGAACGTGTCGACGAGCACGACGGTCACGGCCAGCGCGCCGATCGCCACGACCCCGAGGACGAGCACCGCGTGCACGCCGGACTCCGGGAGCGGGCGTCCGAGCCGCATCGCCTGCTCGGCCCGCCGCCAGCGCCCGAGGCTGGTGACGCTCAGGGCGACGCCGAGCCCGACCATCCCGACGGCGAGCGCCGCGACGAGGCCGCGCGACCCGATGTCCAGCAGCTGCGCGGCGGCCAGTCCGGCCACGATCAGCGCCAGCGCCGTGCGGTTCCAGGCCAGCAGCGTGCGCTCGTTGGCCATCGTGAAGCGGGGGTCGGGCGGCTCCCCGAGCTCGTCGAGCGCGGGGCCGCGGTCGCGGCGTGTCATGGCGTCGATCATCGCTCACCGGCGGGATCGGGCAGCTCCACGTAGACGACACCGGACTCGACGACCGTCGCGAAGCTCGCCAGGCCGAGGTCGGCAGGGCCACGCACCCGCTCCCCGTCGCTGACGCGGAACTGACTGCCGTGCCGTGGACAGGTGACGACGTCCCCCTCGACCTCACCGTGGCACAGGTCGGCGCCGGCGTGCGGGCAGCGGGCGCTCACCGCGTGCACCGCGTTGCCGACGTGGAACAGCGCGATGTCCCCGACGGGCGTGTCCACGAGCAGCCCCACGAACCCCAGCCGTCCCGCCACGTCGCGGTAGTCCAGTGCGCGCAGGCGCCGTGCCGCCCGGGCCCCCGAGAGGCGGTCGGTGATCACCCGCTCCAGCTCGCGGTCCGCGCGGCCCCGGGTGGTGACGCCGTCGGCCCCCGCCGACTCCGCCGCCGCCCAGACCTGCGGCTCCGGCGTCGAGAGGTAGCCGACGATGGCCAGGTCCGGCCGGGCCTGGCGCCACACCGCGATCGTCTCCACCGCCCCCTCGAGCTCGAGCTCGACCAGCAGCCCGACGGGTTCTCCTCCCGCCTGCTGCCCGGGCGGCGCGGTGACCAGCAGGGCCTGCGCGCCCAGCCGCGCGGCGACCTTCTGCGCCCGCCGCTCGACGAGCTCGTCGCGCGTGCGCAGCAGCAGCGCCCGGGGTTGTGGATCGCCGGGCACGGCCCTAGTCCGCGCAGCGCATGCAGGAGATCTCGTCGCGCTCGATGACCTCGCGGAAGTGCGGGAAGGCCTCCACCCCGGTGACCAGGTCGCCGCGCTCGTCGTCGAGGCGGTCCGGTTCGATGCGGGCCAGCCACCCCGCGCCGTACGGGTCGCGGTTGGCGATCAGGCCATCGGCGGCGAAGCCCTCGGCGTTCGTGGCGACGAGCGTGCCGGACAGCGGCGCCGGGAACGGACCGACCCACTTCGCGCTCTCGATCACCGCGACGGTACGACCGCGCGCGATCCGGCGACCGAGCGCCTTGAAGGTGATCGACACGATCTTGCCGCACCGCGTCTGCGCGATGTCGGTCATACCCAGGAGGGCCGTCCCGTCCTCCTCGAGCCGAACCCAGCAGTCGTAGTCGAGGTGGTAGAGGTACTCCTCCGGGACGGCGCAGCCGGCGTGGACGAGCACCTGACCTAGTCGCCACCTTCGTCGTCGCAGACGATGCCCTCGGCCTCGAGGAACGCCTCGTAGGCGGCCACGCCTTCCCGGCCGGTCTCGAGGTCCACGGAGTCCGTGTCCCAGTCGTCCGGGGCGATCTTGGCGATCCACCCGTCACCGTAGGGCGAGCGGTTCAGGAGCGTCGGATCGGACTTCAGCGCGTCGTTGGTCTCGACGATCTCCCCCGCGACGGGCACCGGGACCGGGCCGACCCACTTCGAGCTCTCGACCGTGCCCACGCTCTTGCCCTTGGCCAGCTTCTTGCCCGTCTTCTTCACGGTGACGGAGATGATCGACCTCGCCATGTTCTGAGCCACGTCGGTCAGGCCGACGACGACGAGATCGCCCTCACGGCGAGCCCAGACGTGCTTGTCGATCAGGTAGTAGAGGTCCTCGGGGATGTCACAGCCGCGAACCGCGCTCATCGGTCCTCCTTGTCGGGCTTCCAGGTCTTGACGTCGACGCCGCCGACACGGTCCAGCGGTCCCGGCGTCGGGGCGGGCATGCCCGGCGGCAGCGGGACGACGCCGTCCCCGGGACGGCCGCGACCACCGCCCGGGCCCGCGGCGGGGAACGGCGCACCGGGCTGTGCCTCGGCCGCCGCGGCCTCGGGGGCGTGTTCGGCCTCGACGTGACAGAGCAGCATGTCGAACGCGACGAGGCGGATCTCGTCGGCGAACACCCTCAGGAACTCCGGATCGCTGCCGCGGGGCTTGACGCGATGCATGTGCGCGTCGCCGCACACGGGGCAGGTGACCTCGTAGCGCATGCGGCCGGTGTCGTCCATCCAGGTCCGGACGTGGTCGGCGTGATCGTCCACGAGGTGGGCGTGCACCTGCGAGCGCGGTCCGTCGAAGCTGCACAGCGGGCAGCGCATCACTCGGACCGCCTGCGCGCCCGTAGCCAGTCCGACACGTCGTCGGCGAGCTCCGAGACCACCTGGTCCAGCGCGCGGCCCGCCCCCGTGGCGACCACGGTGTCGGCCTGGAGGTCCCGTGCGACCAGACCGAGCTGGAGCAGCTCGTACACCCGCTCGAGCACCGCGAGCCGGGGAAGCCCGGTGGCTGCCGTCAGCTCCTCGATCGGCGTGCCGTCGCCGACCGCCGCGTGGAGTATCCGGCCGCCCAGGGGATCCGTCGCGGCGTGCAGCGCTCGCCCCACGAAGTCGCCGGCCACGGCGCGCTCCTCTCCGTCGCGCAGCACCGGGGGCGGGACGGTGTCGTGCTCGGCGAAGCTGAAGTCGGCGAGCCTGTCGGCGGCCGCCGCCGCATCGCGCAGCCGTGCCGCGAGACCACGGGCCACCTCGGGCGGGAGCGATGAGGCGAGCTCCCTGCTCATGACGTCTCCGCCTGCGCCGGATCGGAGGGGGCGGCGCCGACGGCGACCGGCTCCGGTCGCACGAGCGCGCGCTCGAGCAGCGTGGTGATCTCGATCACCTCGAACGGCGCCCCCACGGTCTTGGCCGCGTCGGAGTACATCGCGAGGTCCTTGGGACAGGCGACGACGAAGTAGTCGAGCTCGCCGAGGCCCATGGCCTCCTTGATGCGCTGCTCGCTCGGACGCTCGGTGAGCTTCGAGTCGTCCATCCAGATGCGGCCGCCGCCGGCCCCGCAGCAGAACGTGTTGGCCCCGTTGCGCGGCATCTCGACCAGGTGCGCCCCCGACGCGGCCAGGAGCTTCCTCGGGGCGTCGGTCACGCCGTTGTACCGGGCGAGGTAGCAGGGGTCGTGGTAGGTGACGCGGGCGCCCGTGGGCCGGTCGACCTGCAGCGCTCCCTCGTCGAGCAGGCGCACGAGCAGCTCCGTGTAGTGCTCGACCGGGCGCATGTCCCCGAACTCCGGGTACTCGTTGCGCAGCGTGTTGAGGGAGTGCGGGTCGGTGGTGAAGATCGACCGGAACTCCGCGCTCTCGAAGGCGGCGAGGTTCTGCTCGACGAGCAGCTCGAACAGCCCTTCCTCCCCGACGCGCCGCACGTCGTTGCCGGCGTTGCGCTCCCCGTCGTGGAGCAGGCCGAACGAGATCCCGGCCTCGTGGAGGATCGTGGCGACCCGGCGTGATGCCTCCTGCGAGCGCTCGTCGAACGACGCGAAGTCGCCGACGAACCAGAGGTACTCGACGGGCTCCTTGCGGGCGTCCGGGATCTTGAAGTCCAGGCCCTTGGTCCAGCGCGCGCGCATGCGCGAGGACTTGCCGTGGGAGTTGCCCTGCTGCGCGAAGTTCTGCAGCGTCTGCTGCAGCATCGGTTCGACGTCGCCGCCGTCCACGAGCTGGCGGCGCATCCCGACGATCGTGGGCACGTGCTCGATGCCCACCGGGCAGACCTCCACGCAGGCCATGCACGTGGTGCACGCCCACAACGTCTGCGACGGGATCACCCCGCCCGCGACCGGGGTCCCCTGCGGCGCACGCGGCCCGTCGGCCTCGGGCCGGGCCTCGCGGTCGAGGACCGCCGGGATGCCCTCGCTGCTGTCGACCCACTGGCGCAGGTCGAGGATGAGGTCCCGCGGCGACAGCGGCGCCCCGGAGGCCTTGGCCGGGCAGACCTGGTGGCAGCGACCGCACTTCGTGCAGGCGTCGAGGCTCAGCAGCTCCTTCCACGTGAGGTCCTCGAGGGCGAGGATCCCCGGGTTGGGCATCGTCGGCGGCGATCCGTTGCCGGAGGCGGGCGCCGGGGCCGGCCGCGGGAGCCTGCGCGCGGAGGTCGGGTCGGTGAACGCGAGGTTCGCGAAGTCCAGCACGAGGTGCATCGCCTTGGTGAACGGGATCAGCGCCACGAACCCCAGGGCCATCACCGCGTGCACCCACCAGTTGACGTGCTGGAGGTCGCTCGCCGTCGCCGCGCCGAGTCCGACGCCTTCGATGCCCTTCGCGATCGTGTAGCCGACCGGAGACCACTCCTCGAAGTCCGGGAAGCCGTTGGCCCGGATCCGCAGCCCCTCGCCGAGGAACCCGGTCAGGCCGAGCCCGAGCAGCAGGCCCACGAACAGCCAGTCGCCACGGCGCATGCCGCCGCGGTCGTACCCGTGCTCCGGCTCCTGGGCGCGGGTGTAGTCCAGGGTCGGCGGCTTGCTGCGCCTGCGCACCCCCAGGGTGATCACCCCGGCCACGAACGCCAGCCCCAGGATGTCGAGCAGGACCGAGTAGGTGAGGTAGAACGGACCCTTGAAGAAGGAGGCGTCCTCGCCCCAGAACAGGCGCACGAACTCGGTGTCGATCGCCAGGATCGTGGTGCCGATCAGCAGCGCGGTGAAGCCCCACATCACGGCCCCGTGGGCCACGCCCACGATGCCGTTGCGCTTGCCGCGCGACACGGTGGCCTGCGCGTAGATCCGGGAGACGGCCCGGACGATCCGGCGCGGCAGGTGATCGAAGCGGTACGCGGGCCGGCCCCTGCGGTACTTGCGCACGCGGCGGCCGAAGCCGCCGAGGAACACGAGCGTCGAGATCAGCGCCAACCCGTAGAAGAGCCCCTTCTCCCAGGTGGCGACGTTCTCGAAGACCTCGCGTGTCTCCTCGGCGGCGGCCAGCACGAACATTCCGGGCTCCGTGATCACGCGGCCGAAGCGGCGGCCTCGAGCGCCTCGGTCAGCGCCGGGACCACGTCGAACAGGTCCTCGGTCGTCCCGAAGTGGGCGACGTCGAAGATCGGCGCGTTCTCGTCGGTGTTGATCGCGATGATCAGGTCGGCATCCCGCATGCCCTCGAGGTGCTCGGGGGCCCCGGAGATGCCGCACGCGATGTAGAGCTTGGGCTTCACCTTGCGGCCCGACTTGCCGACCTGCCGGGTCTTCGGCAGCCAGCCCGCGTCCGCCACCGGGCGCGACGCGCTGACCACGCCGCCGAGCGCACCGGCGAGATCCTCGGCCAGTTCGATGTTCTCGTCGCCGCCGATGCCGCGGCCCACGGAGATGAGGATGTCCTGGGCGGTGATGTCGACGTCGCTGGTCTCGGGCTCCACACGGGCCAGGAACCGCATGCGCAGGTTGCCGAGCCCGTCGGGTGCGCCGACGCTCTCCACGGTCGCGCCGCCGGCACCCTCCGCGGGCGGGAACGCCCCGGCGACCACCGACGCGATGCCACCCGGCATCTCGACCTCGGCGTGCAGCTTGCCCCCGAAGACCTGGTTGGTGGCGACCACGACGTCGCCCTCGACCTCCAGCCCGATGCAGTACGCCGCCAGCGGCGCCGAGGTGCGGGCCGACAGGGAGCCGGCCAGGTCCATGCCGACCGTGGTGTTGGCGACCAGCGTGAGCCGCGGGTCGCGGTCGGCCATGAGGCCGGCCATCGCGAGGACGTACGCCTCCGGCAGGAAGTGCGCGAACGCCTCGTGCTCGACCGACAGCACGCGGTCGGCGGGCAGGCCGGACGCGAGCGACGCGGCCGAGCCGTCGTGCAGGAGCACGGCGAGCGCCTCCCCACCGGTGGCTGCCGCCAGCTCCCGCGCCTTGCCCAGCAGTTCGGCGGCGGAGTCGTGGACCGCTCCCGCGTGGTGCTCGACGAGCACAAGGATGTCGTTGCCCATGATCGTGTTCCTCCTCGGTTCAGGCCTTGACGAGGCCACGGTCGGCGATGATCTGCGCCAGGCGGGCGGCGACGTCGTCGGCGTCACCGCCGAGCATCTCGGCCTGCGACGCGGCCTCGGGGGCGAAGAGCCGCCGGATGGTCAGGCCCGATCCGGCCGCCGCCGCCTCCGGCGCCTCCTGCTCCTCCAGGCCCCCGGCCTGCATCGCCTGGCGGATACGGCTGATCGCCACGTAGCGCGGCGCCTGCCGGGCCGCCTGCACCCCGATCACCGCTGGTCCGTCGACGGCGATCTCGTGCACCACCCCGGCGCCGAACTCCTGACTGACCTTCACGCCGCCCTCGTGTGGCTCGACGCCGATGGCCACCGAGACGTGCGGGAGGTCCAGGGTGCCGGCCAGCAGCACGCCGGTCTGGCCGTCGAGGTCCTCCGGGCTCTGCACGCCGATCAGGATCAGGTCGGCCGACAGCCCCTCGATCACCTGCGCGAGGATCGATGCGCGCTGGTGGCTGCTGATCCCCTCCTCGAAGTCCCCGCCGAGCTTGATCGCCCGGTCGGCGCCCTTCGCGAGCGCCGCGAACAGGGTCTGGTCGACGTCGACCTCGTCGAGCCCCACCACCGTGACGGTCGTACCGGGGGACGCCTCCTTGATCAGCAGCGCCTCCTCGAGCGCCTGCTCGTCCCACTCGTTGGAGATGAACTTCAGGTACTCCCGCTCGACGTCGGTCCCGTCGTCGTTGAGCTCGAGCTCCTCGACGAGGTCGACGGTCTGCTTCATCGGGACGACGATGTGCATCTCAGGTCTCCTGTGTAGTGGCGAAACGTCCCGCGGCGGGCGGCGCGCGGTGTTCGAGGGGGCGGGTAGGTCCAGGTCCGTCCCGCAGCAGCTCGTCGAGATCGAGCTGCGTACGGATGTCGCGGAGGTCCGCGTCGGTCGGCTGCCACGGCAGGTCGCGCGGCGACTCGGTGGGACGCCAGCTGCCCATGGGCCGGGTGCAGCCCGGCTCGCCGCCGGAGCTCGGGCAGCCGTTGGTCATGAACGCCCAGCCGTCGTCGACGACGCGTTCGACGAGGTCGCGAGGGGCGTGGATCCGCACGAGGCCGCCGTCGTCGTCGTAGCGGAACGCGCCGGGGTCGAGGCCCTCCTCCTCGAGCAGGAACTTGGCGAGCTGGATGCGCCGCCAGCGCTGGACGGGCGTCTTCTCGACGTGGCCCATCCGGGAGTCCGGCTCGGGGTTGAAGCAGAAGAGGTAGGAGAAGATCTCGCGGTCGAGCAGGCGCGCGAAGATGCCCATGAGGTCGTGGTCGCTCTCACCGAGGCCGACCAGGGTGTGGCAGTTCACCTTCCACGGCCCGAAGATGCGGCGGGCGTGGCCCACGATCTCCCAGTACTGGTCCCAGCGCAGCCCGCCGTGCGGCACGTCGGTGCGCAGCGAGCGGAAGAGGTCCTCGGTGACGGCGTCGAGGCCGATGCCGATCATGTCGACGCCCGCGTCCTTGAACGCCTGCAGCCGCTGCTCGTTGAGCGTCGGAGGCGCCACCAGGATCGACAGCGGCGCGCGCACGGCGCCGGTGATGCGCTGCGAGATGTCGACGGTGTCGCGGAACGCCTGGCCGTGGGTCACCATCGAGATGCACAGCCGCGTCAGCTTGTCCTCGTGGCGGACCATCCGGCGGACGAGCTCGTCGGTCTCCACGAGCGGCCATTCGACGCGGATGAACGACTTGTCCTCGTAGTCGCCCGGGCGCGTGCGGGCCAGGCCGCAGTACCCGCAGTCCGACAGGCACCCCGAGTCGTAGGACAGCAGCAGGTTGATGCCGCCGAACGGGAACTCGCGGCTGAAGCGCCCTGACGTGAAGCGCAGCGCGAGCGCGCTGGCGTACGAGATCCGCACCCAGTCGGGGCTCACGGTTCGCGGGGCGACGTGCGTCCCGGGCAGGTCGATGGTCGTCATGCGGTCTCCGTGGCTGCGAGGTCGGGGGACGGCTGGGATGTGATGGGGTCGGGGAAGTAGCAGGAGCCGCTGAGCCGCACCGGCAACGATCCCGAGCGCTCCATCGCCTCCCGGGCGGCGGCCCACACGCCGGCGGCGATCGGGTCCGGGCCCACGCCGAACACCTCGGGCTCCAGCACCTCGCGCAGCGTGTCGGCGATCAGGTCGGGCTCCGCGGGTCGCCATCGCAGCAGCGCTTCCGCCCGGTTGACGGAGTCCGGCAGGAACGACATGTCCCCGGTGACCATGACGCTCGACAGGGCCGATCCCTGCACGCCGACGTAGATCCGCAGGAGTCCCTCCGGGGTCCGGACCAGGGCCGAGGAGTGCACCGCGTCGCGTCCCCCGCGCTGATCGAGCCAGTCGGGCGAGGCGTAGCGTTCCGTGAGGTCCGCGGCGACGACGCGCTCCCGCACGGTGGGTTCGCCGTCCTGCACGTCCGGGCCGAGCGCCTGCACGAAGCCGGCGAGGAGGAACGGCCGCAGGTCGGGACCGGTCATCGAGGTCCGCAGCTCGCGGGAGACGGTCGTCACCCGGTCCTGGACCCGGCCGATGCCGTGGGCCGACAGCTTCGCGCCCGGGATCCGCAGTGCCCGCACGAGGACCTCGACGTCGAGATCGGCCAGCACGCTGGCGTGGAAGAGGAGCCCTCCGTGCTGGTCGAGGTGCAGCCCGAGTCCGGCGATCTTGCGTCCGCCGACCTCGAGGTCGTTCTTGCCGCGGAACCGCGCCTCGAGCCCGAGGCGCTCGAGTGCCGCGATCACCCCCTCGGCGCACTGCCGCAGGACGTCGCGCGGGGAGCGCTGGACCGGGGCCCGCATCGCGACCGCGATCCCGAGCTGGTCGGACCCCATGATGATCGCGCCGCCGCCGGTGAGCCGCCGGCCGACGTCGATGCCGAGCTCGTCGCACGCATCGGTGTCGACCTCCGCCGCGAGGCTCTGGTGCCTGCCGATGAGCGCGCAGTGCGAGCGGTAGGTGTACAGGCGGACCACGGGCTGCGATGTCCCGTCACCCTCGCGATGGAACCCGTGGAGCAGCGCCTCGTCGAGCGCGGGACCGTCCGCCGCGCCGGCGCCGTCGTCCTGGAGCAGGCGCCAGCCGCTCATGCGTCCGCCCACGTCATCGAGCAGCAGTACTCGTGGAAGGAGGGCTCCAGCCCCCGCTCGCGCGCGTACGCGACCATGCCCTCCGCCGGGTAGGCGATGCCGTTGAGCCCGGCCTCGATCGCGCCCCGGTCGAGCCCGACCTTGATCGCACCCATCGGCCGGCCGCACCCGAGGTTGATCTTCGTGTCGGGCATCGCGGCGCGCGCGGTGGCGAAGAACTCCGTGCAGTCCTGCACGGGCGGCGGGTCGAGCTTGCCCATCGGCGTGCCCACCAGGGGGGTCAGCACGACGAGGATCAGTGTCGAGACCGGGTGCCGGCGGATCATCTCCAGCGCGTGCCACTCGCCCAGCAGCTGCCCGTAGTGCAGGCCGATGACGATGTGGGGGATGATCCGCAGCCCCCGGGCGGCCAGCAGGCCCAGCGCGCGGTCGAAGTCCTCCGGGGTGAGATCGAGGTGGTAGACGTCGCGGATCGTCTCCTCCGCGCCGATGATGTCGAGCATGACCGCGTCGACGCCGGCGTCGGCGAGACCGTCCGCGAGCCTCGGGGACACGACGCCGGAGTGCACGACGACCCGCATGCCGAGGTCCTCACGCACGCGGCGCATGGCGTCCACGTGCGGCAGCAGCGGGACGCCGCCGTGCTTCTGCGAGCCCCCGGACACCAGCAGGCCCTTGGTGCCCTGCTCCTGCAGCCTGCGTGCGGTCTCGAACAGGTCGGTCTCGCGGGTGACGGTGACCATGCCCTCGAGCACCTTCGTCTTGCAGTGCTCGCACTGCAGCGCGCACGCCGTCCCGGTGACCGAGACCGGCAGGAACTGCTTGGGCTGCCGCGGCTTCCACTCGCTGGACTCCCACCGCTTGAGGCCGGGGGCGTAGAACTCGATCCCGGTCCCGAACGCCGCGATCCGCGACTCGAGCAGCCGGTCGTCCGCGAGTGCGCGGCCAACGGTGCTCATTCGGCGATCATCCCCTTCGCGCGGAAGCGCGCGACCTCGGCCGAGAACCACTCCGGCAGGGCATCGCCGGTCAGGAGTCCGTCCGCCGGGGGCGTCCCGGGATCGGGTTCCAGCTCCACGAGCCAGGCACCCAGCGGATCGTGGTTGACCATGCCCGGGTCGGCGAGCGCGTCGGCGCTGTGTGCCCGCACCGTGCCCGCCACCGGACTCAGCAGCGGTCCGACGAGCTTGGCGGCCTCGACGTCCCCGAAGCTCCCACCCCGGTCGACCACGGTGCCCACGGGCACGAAGCTGAGCGAGACGATGTCGCCCGAGGTCTCGCGGCCGAGCGGGTCGAACCCGACGCGGACGATCCCGCCGTCCCGCGGCTCGACCCACATGTGGGTCTGGGGGTCGTAGAGCAGCCCCGGGTCGAGGGTGAAGCCGTCGACCTCGATGTACGTCCCTCGCACGCTCGCTCCTAGTCTCGCCATCCGAGGGCGGCGCTCAGCGCCTCCCCCACTCGTCTACCCGGGTCGCCGTGGGCGCCGAGGCGCTCGCGGGCGCTCGCCGCCGTGGCTCCCGCCCCCACCAGCGCCTTCTCCAGCTCCGGGGCCGCGGCCAGCAGCACCGCCCGGTCCGTGTCGGTCGGGCTGCGGGCGTCGTCACGTGCGCGCACGCGCGCACGTGTGATGACGCCGTCGGTGATCGTGGTCAGCAGCTCGACGCCGTCGTGCTGCGCCCACGCGACGTGCAGTCCGGCCCGCACCTTGACCGTGCGCGCCGGTCGCTCGGGCAGACCGGGGCCACGCAGCCACTGCGGCGAGCTCATCCGGTCCTCCCAGCGGAGCACCTCGCGCTCCTCCTCGGGCCGCAGGGCGCCGTGGACCGACGGCCCGAACCACGAGGTGTAGGTCTCCACCAGCGCCTGCGCCGCCTGCGCATGGTCCACGTCCGGGCGACCGAGGTCGCTGAGCGACGCGACGTGGCGGCGCATCAGGCGGGCGACCTCGGCCCGCATCTCCTCGCACGGCAGCGCGAGCACCTCCACCATCTGCTCGTACGGGAACCGCAGGATCACGTTGCCCACCACCGTGACCGCGTCGGCGATCCGCCCCGCGCCCGTCCCCGAGATCTTGCGGTCGCCGACGACGATGTCGTTGACGGCGTGCAGCCGGGCGTCGAGGCCCAGGCTGCGGAACGCGTCCACCGCCGGTCCCAGGCAGTCCTCGTACAGGCGCGAGACGACCGGGGAGACCTTGCCGGCGGGGGCGGTGAGCTGGAAGAAGAGCTGGTCGGAGTCCAGCCAGACGGGACCGCCGCCGATGCGCCGGCGGATCACCCGGATCCGGCGGCGTCCGGTGTGCCGGAGGTCGAGCTCCTCCAGCCGCCGGTGGTAGCCGATGCCCACGTACGGATCGCTGGGGATGCACAGCGACAGCACCGGGTCGTCGCCGTCGGTCATCGCGGAGGCGATGCCGTGCCAGAGCGCCTGCGAGCGCAGGGGACTCACGCGGCCGGCGTCGATGACCCGCAGGGCCACCTCAGTCCCCCTGCACCATCGCCTCGGGGCCTCCCAGCGCCTCGTCGACGAGCTCGGCGAGGTCGCGGACCGCGAGCACCCCGTCGAGCCCGGTGGACTTCGCGCCGTCCTCGAACCGCGACACCTCGTAGGGGCAGCAGACGGCGAGGATCTCGGCGCCGCTCTCGGCCGCCTCGCGGACGCGCCGCTCGCTGAGCCGCTCGCGGGTGTGGTTGACGGTGTGCCCGTCGAGCCACATGCCGCCACCGCCGCCCCCGCAGCAGTAGCCGTTCTCACGGCACCGGCCCATCTCCACCAGCTCGACCCCGGGGATCGCCTGCAGGATCGTGCGCGGCGCGTCGTACTCGCCGTTGTGCCTGCCGAGGTAGCAGGGGTCGTGCAGGGTGACCTTCGCGTCGACCGACCCGGTGAACTCCAGGCCGTCCATCAGCGGCGCGAGCAGCTGCGTGTAGTGGAGCACCTCGTAGGAGTGCCCCATCCCCGGGTAGAGGTTCTTCAGCGCGTTGAAGGCGTGCGGGTCCGGGGTGACGATCCGGGCGAACTCGTACTTGGCGAGCGTGTCGCTCACCTGGTCGGCCAGCAGCTCGAAGAGCCCCTTCTCGCCGGCCAGCCGCTGCGAGTCCCCGATCGTGCGCTCCTCGTGACCGAGGATGGCCCAGTCCACGTCCAGCCGGGTCAGGATCCGGGCGAAGGCCTGGGCCGCCGTGTGCCCGCGCGGGTGGTAGGACCAGTAGTCCTCGACGTAGAGCAGGACGTCCACGGGCCCGGGCGACTTGGGCAGCTCGCGGACCGGGACGCCCGCCTTCTTGGTCCACGCCGCCCGCTTGCGCGGGCTCTGGCCGAGTGCGTTGCCGTACTTGAAGGTGGACTCGAAGACGCCCTGCAGCTCGGCCGGGACCTCCTTGCCCTGCGTGAGCGCCGCCTCACGGGCGGCGGGCATGATCTGGATCATGTCCACCTGCTTGGGGCAGACCCGCAGGCAGTTGCCGCACGTCGTGCACAGCCACAGGTCGGGGTCCTCGAGCAGGTCGATCCCGGTCTGCAGCTTGCGGTGGATCTTGCGCGGCCCGTACTCCCCGACGACGTCGACCGGGCACACCGGCACGCACTTGCCGCAGCCGTAGCACCAGTCGATCGACTCGGCGCCGTCCAGCGCGGCGATCTCCAGCAGGTTGACGGCGTCGTAGTCCGTCAGCGTGCGATCGGCGAGCTGACGGTTCCACTCGGCCGGCAGCGTCGTCGCCCCGACCTGGGCGTCCTCGACCTCGAAAATCCCCGGCTCCTGCTTGAAGCCACCGGTCGGCATCGTCAGACCTCCATCCTGTGCACGCCCAGGAGCCGGCGTCCGAGCTCCGGCAGCGCCGGCACGATCGCGTTGAACTCCTGGCTCATCTTCAGCCCGAGCACCGTGTTCATGTAGACGCTGTAGACGCCGACCAGGAAGACGTCCGTCGCCAGGCTGCCGCCGGCGGACGTCCGGAAGCTGGCGACCTCGGCCGTCCCGTCGAGGAAGCGGGAGGCCTGCGCAACCCGGGCGTAGACGGCGCCGGGACCGTCCGCCTCGAGGTCCACGTCGTCCCCCATGACGAGCGGAAGGGCGCCGGTGCGGGTCCGGGGGTCCCAGATCCAGCGTGACCACAGCGGGTGGACGTCGGGCGCGCTGAAGTGCAGCAGCTCGGCAGCGAGGTCCGGGGCGTGGGCCTCGTCGAGTGCGACCGCCGCGCAGAACGCATCGAAGCGGGCCTCGAGCGGTCCGGATCCGTACAGCAGCTCCGCGACCCGGTCGGCGAACACCGAGACGGGGTCGGCGCCGAGGACCGCGCCGCCCCGTCGGCGCGTCACGAAGATCGACCGCAGCAGCGCCCGCGCGGTGGGCTCGTCCATCGTCGTCAGGGCGTCGGGGGCGAGGATCTCGCCGAACCGCTGCGCCTTGCGTCCGAGCGCTGCGAGCAGGGCGTCGAGCTGCTCCCGGGTCGCGCGCTTGTGGATCTCCTGGAGGAACTCCTGGACACTGGGGGTGTCGAGGACCCCGGGGTCGTCCATGCCCGTCACGTCGATGGTGCGCAGCCCGCTCACGAGACCCCGGAGAGGGTTCCGCGCCGGATCATCGCCACGGCCTTGACCGCGGCCGCGCCGGCGGAGCTGATCGTGTCCTCGAGGTCGGCGGGCCCGAGCGCCGCGCCACAGGCGAAGACCCCCTCGCGGCTGGTGCCCACCGTGTCCAGCGGCGGACGGGCGACGTCGACGAAGCCGTACTTGTTCTGCTCGACGCCCGCGAGCTGCGCCATGTCGCGGGTGCCCTGCGAGGGCTCCATGCCCACCGAGAGCACCACCATGTCCATCGGCGTCTCCACCGGGCGGCCCATCGTCGTGTCCTCGCCGCGGATCAGCAGGTGTCCCTGCTGCTCCAGGATCTCCGTGACGATCCCCTTGACGTACTGGACCTTGTGCTGCTCCTGGGCGGGCCAGTAGATCTGGTGCTCCCAGTAGCCGTACATGCGCATGTCGATGTAGAAGATCGAGGCGCGCGACTCGGGGACGTGCTTGCGGACCTCGATCGCCTGCTTGGACGCGATGCCGCAGCAGACCTTGGAGCAGTACTCGTTGCCGATGTTGCGGTCGCGCGAGCCCACGCACTGGATCCAGCAGATGCGCTTGGGAGGCTGCCCGGTGGACGGCACGAGCACCTCACCGCGCTTGAGCATCGCCTCGAGGTCCTGCAGGGCCAGCACGTCGGGGTACTGGTAGTAGTTGTAGATCTGGCGCTCGCGGCCCGGGTCGAAGTGCGTGAACCCGGTCGCCAGGATCACCGCGGACACCTCGACGTCCTCGCTGCCCTGCTCGCCCTCGACGGTGGCGCGGAACGCGCCGGCATCCCCGGACAGGGCGGTCACGCGCGAGGACGTGCGCACGTCGGCGAGCTCACGTGCCCGCAGCGCGGCCTCCATGTCCGCCATCGCCTGCTCGGCGTCGTCGAAGTGCGGCGTCAGCGCGGCGTACTGCTCGTGGACGGGGGTCCCGCCCAGCCGCTCGCGCTGCTCGACCACGATCGCGCGGACCCCGAGGTCCGCGACGTTCCGGGCGGCCTCGATCCCCGCGGGACCGCCGCCGATGACCAGGACCGCGGGATCAGGCATCGAGGACCTCGACGTCCTCCCAGGTGAGCACGTCCTTCCCGCCGGAGCGCAGGTCCTCGCAGGCGGTCTCGAACTCCGCCCAGGCCTTCTCCCAGTCGATGCCCATCTTCTCCAGCAGCGGCCGGTACTCGGCGGCGTGCCAGTGCAGCTGACAGACCAGGTACGGGTGCGCGCCCATCGCCAGCGCGGCGAACTGGGCCTCGGACATGACCGGGATCGTCGGCGCGTCGGCGTCGTGGGCCTTGGCCGCGAACTGGCTCTTGTCGAGCGTCGTCACGCACCCGGTGTCGTGGGTGAGCGTCACGTCGGGGTCGGCCTCCTCCTTCATCCGCGCGATCTTGCGCTGCGTCGCGAACGAGCGGGTGAAGTCGCGCTGGACGAGGATGTGCCGGAAGCCGAACCCGCAGCAGTCGAAGAAGGTCGAGTAGTCGCGGACCTCGGCGCCCAGGGCGGTCGCGACGCCCGAGACCACCGCGGTGCGCTGCCCGCCGTAGACCTCCGGGTCGTAGATGGCGTCGCCCTCGACGAGCTTGTAGTAGTGGCAGGCCGGGTGGACCGTGACGCTGATCGAGGAGAAGTCCCGGACCTGGTGCTTGCGGATCTCGTCGCGCATCGCGTAGAACCACTCGGAGTAGTGGACGAGCTCCTCCGGCAGCACGAGTGGCTTGCCGAGCGCGGCGAGCACGTCGCGGACCTGGTGCCGCAGCTCGTCGTGGTGCAGGAGCTCGTGGCGGACCTCCTTGTAGTGCCCGAAGGAGGTGCCGCAGTGGATGATCGGGAAGTGGCCCGTCTCGTGGGCGGCCGCGAAGTTGCGCGTGGCGACCGCCGCCTGCGCCGCGGCGTTGGAGGTGGCCGAGGCGTAGTAGTTCCACGCGGTGCACGAGGTCTGGTCGCGCGGGTCGTGGTAGTCGATCCCGAGCTTGCGGTTGACCCAGAAGATCGAGGTCGAGTAGCCCGGGATGTGCCCGCACTGGCCGCAGCTCTTGTGGTGCCACGTCGTGCCGATCGGGACCTTCTTCGTGCGCCCGTACTTCAGGGGCACCTCGACGTAGTCGCCCTCGACGCGCTGCACGACGATCTCGCCGGCCGCCTCGAGTTCGAAGAGGCGCTCGCGGAAGTCCTCGGGAACCTGGTCGGGCTCCCAGCCGGCGAAGTCCTTCTTGTTCGGTCGATCGGGTCCTTGGACCAGTGGAAGGGGGATGGTCACCGTCGATCGCCTCCTCAGGCGTCAGTCGAGCTCGTAGCCGTGTTCGTCGAGCAGGTCCTCCATGACCTCCTCGAGCAGCGAATGCAGGGACTCGTCGACGTCGGCGATCATCGCCAGCGCCCCGGTCTTGTGCCAGATGAGGTACAGCTCGACGAGCGTCTTCTCGTCGATGTCCCACCCGGTCGTCGTGGTGTGGTGCGTGTCGGGCGGCAGCGCGCGACGCCACACGTCGAGGTTCTCGGAGACCGCCGCGACCCCGGGCCCCCAGTCCGGGAAGGCGTCGGCCTGGAGCATGTCGGGTGACACCTGCGTGCCGGTCGACATGATCTTGTAGATGATGCGCGTGTACCCGCGCAACGCCTCCTTCGCGGAGGCGAGGCCGTTCGTGATCGCGACCTCGCGCATGATCGTGATCAGCCCACCCGGGTTGTTCCCGCGCGGGCAGCGCAGGCACGAGAAGCACTGGGAGCACTCCCAGATGTCCTCGTTCATCTGCTGGTAGACGAGGTCGACGTCCTCGCGGGCCGCGGCCTGGGCGATGCGCCGCGGCGAGAAGTCGTAGAAGCGGGCCGACGGGCACGCGGCGACGCAGATGCCGCACTCGTAGCACCCGTAGAGGTAGTCGTCGAAGCGGACGTCGGCCTTGACCTGCTCGAAGAGCTCCGCCTTCACCTCGTAGGGGACGTCGCCGAACGGCGGTTCGGCGAGCTTGTACGCGGAGCTGCTCGTGAGGGCGGCGTCGGCCATCGGATCAGAAGCTCACGACCGCCTCGGCCTCCATGGCGAGCCCGTTGAAGGCCGCGCCACCGATCATCTCGACCTCGTCGAGCAGTTCCTCACGGGTCAGGTCGTTGAGGTCCAGGCTCGGCTGGCAGACCAGCAGCCGTACCCCGCAGTCCAGCGCCTGGTCGATGAAGAACCGGAGCTTCTGCCCGTCGTCCCCCTTCGGCCCGACCTGGTCGACGATGTCCTTCCGCAGCAGCTGCGGCCCGTTCATCGTGAAGTAGATGGCGGTCTCGACGTCCATCGCCGCGGCCGAGGCCGCGAGGAAGAACGGGGTGGCGCATCGCTCCGGGGACTCGAGCCCGTGGGTCATCACGTAGAGGACGCTGTCCTCGTCGCTGTCCGCGCTCACGATCGCTCCCCCCGCTCCGGGTCAGGACTTGCGCAACAGCACACGGAACACACCACCGTCCTGCGCCTCGATCCCGAGGAGCTCGTTCCCGGTCTGCTTCGTCCAGGCGTGCATGTCGGGCTCGACGCCCGGGTCGGTCGCGAGCACCTCGAGCACGTCGCCGGGGCTCATGGTCTTCATCGCCTTGGCCGTCTTGACGACCGGGATCGGGCACGCCGCTCCCTTGACGTCAAGCGTCTGGGCTGGGCCAGCTGAACTCTCCACGCGTCCTCTCCTCAAAGGTCCACGGCTGCCGTCCCCGGCAGGCGGCCTGACGACCGCGGTCCATTCGTACCGCCTCCCGAGTTCCGTTGTCAAGTTTTCGCCATTGCTCAAATGATCCTTGACCGTTCGGGCAAACAGCGTCTACTCTCGGCCGATGCCCTCGGATGAACAGCGGCCGATGCCGGACCTCGATCTGACGGCCGCGGCGCTCCCCCCGGTGGTGGTCGAGCGCATCGCCGACCGCTTCAAGCTCCTGAGTGATCCGACGCGCCTGCGCCTCGTCAACGCCCTGCACGTCGAGGGCGAGCTGAGCGTCGGCGACCTCGTCGAGCGCGTGGGCACGTCCTACGGCGCGGTCAGCAAGCAGCTCAGCCTGCTCCGCGCCCAGGGCGTCGTCTCCCGCCGGCGCGACGGCACGCGCATCTACTACCAGATCTGCGACCCGTCCCTGTCGGACCTGTGCACCGCCGTGTGCGAGGGGATCCGCCGGGACTGGGCCGGTTGGGGAGCCGCGCTCGAGCGTGAGCTCACGTCCACCAAGGAGGAGTAGCGCAACCATGACGGACACTGCCGCCGTAGGAGACGCCCTCACCGCCGGGATGAGCCGGCAGGAACTCGAGGAGATGGTCGCCAGGATGATCGAGGAGCGGGACCCCCGGGACCCCAACCTCATGACGTTGATCGCCTGGGGCGGAGATCTGGACCGGCTCTGGCCGACCACGATCCTCGCGACGACCGCGGCCGCCGGCGGCATGGACGTCGCGATCTTCTTCACCTTCTGGGGCCTGTTCCCGCTGGTGAAGGAGGAGAAGCGCCTCACCGGGGACAACTGGATGACCAAGGGCCTCGCGGCGATGAACCGCCCCAGCGCCCAGCACGCCGCGCTGTCCAAGCTGAACATGGGCGGCATGGGCCCGTCGATGATGCGCTCGCTGGCCAAGAAGCACGGCGTCGCTCCGCCCGAGGAGCTCATGGAGATGGCGCAGGACCTCGACGTGAAGATGTGGCCCTGCCAGATGACCATGGACCTCATGGGTCTCAAGCGCGAGGATCTCATCGACGGCCTCGACGAGACCGCGGGCGCCGCGACCGCCCTGGCGCGGATGCAGAAGTCCGCCATCAGCCTGTTCATCTGAGTCCCGCGCAGCGCCGCGCCCACATCCCCGACGGGACCGCACGCACGCGGTCCCGTTCCCGTTCCGACCCACCCCGGACCGGGACCGAACGTCTATCCTCCCGCGCCGGTCGCTTGACTGGGTACTTGCGTATTTGAGAGGTTCGTCAAGACGTCTCAAACGGGAGAGGGGCGAGACGAGGTGGCTTCGACGGGCAGCGTTCTGCGACGACGCGGGGGGACCTCCGCGCCGGAGGTGCTCGGCTATGACCAGCCAGGTCGCCTGGTCCGTACGCGGACGCAGACGCTCGGCGGCATGCTGGTGCTCGCGCTGCGCGCGCTCATCGCCCTGGCCCGGCCCCCGTTCGTCTGGCGGCGCGAGTTCGTGCTGCAGTCGATCTTCATCATCCGCGTCACCCTCCTGCCGATCGCCCTGTCGATCGCGGCCTGGGGCTTCGCCGGGCCGGGGCTCCAGGCCGGGAACTTCCTGGTCACCTTCGGCACCATCGATCGCGCAGGCGGCTTCATGGTCGTGGCGATCGTCCGCGAGTTCGGCACGTTCGTGACCGCGACCGTCGTCGCCGGGGTGGTCGGGACCACGATCACCGCCGAGCTGGGCGCCCGCAAGATCCGCGACGAGCTCGACGCGCTGCGCGTCCTCGGAGTGGACCCGATCACCTACATGGTCGCGCCCCGGATCCTCGCGCTCGCCATGATGATGATGGCCCTCGACGTCGTCGCCCTGCTCTTCGGCGTGCTCGGCGGATACGTGGCCTCCGTCGGGATCCTGGGCGGCACGAGCGGCGGGTTCCTCGTCAACTTCTTCGCCAACACGACGTTCCTGGACCTGGCCGCGAGCGTGATCAAGGTCGGCATCTTCGGCGTGTTGATCGGCGTCATCTGCTGCTACAAGGGCCTCAACGTCAAGGGAGGGGCCGAAGGCGTCGGACGGGCCGTCAACGAGGCGGTCGTCGGCTGCCTGATCGCGATCTTCTTCGTCAACCTCGTCTACACGCAGTACTTCCTCGCCGCGTTCCCGGACGTCGGAGTGTTCCGGTGAAGGCAGGACCGTCCTCACCGCAGAACGAGATCTCGGCGTCGCCCCTGCCGAGCGAGATCCCCGGGATCGGCCGGCTCGGATTCCTGGGCCTCGTCGGTGAGGTCGCCGCATTCGGGTGGCACGGGGTGCGGCAGGTCCGCCACGCCCGCGAGTTCGGTGCCGAGATCGTGCGCCAGGCCGCGCTCATCGCGACCGGCAGCACGCTGGTCATCATGGCGATCGCGTTCCTCGCCGGGGGGAGCTGCGGGCTGGAGTCCACCGCGCTGGCGCGGTCCTTCGGCGTGGACCCCGTGGCCGGGGGCTTCTCCACGTGGTGCACGCTGCGGGAGGTCGTCCCGTTCGTCTTCGGCTACATCCTCGCCGCCAAGGTCGGGTGCGGCATGGTGGCGGAGCTCGGAGCGATGCGCGTCGCCGAGGAGGTCGACGCGCTCGACGTCATGGGCGTCCGATCGGTCGCCTACCTCGTGACGACCCGGATGCTGGCCGCGGCGATCGTCCTGCCGATCGCGTACATGCTCGCGGTCGCGTCGGCCTACCTCGCGGCGTTCCTGATGTCGGTCGAGCGCTTCGGGGACGTCTCCCCCGGCACGTGGGAGCTGTTCTTCTACAACTTCCAGGACCCGATCGATCTCATCTACTCGACGATCAAGGGGCTGACGATCGCCGCGTTCGTCGTCTGCACCAGCCTCTACTTCGGCTACCACGTGCGCGGCGGCCCGATCGAGGTGGGCACCGCGACCGCCCGGTCGATGGCGGTGAACATCATCGGCGTGACCATGATCAGCATGATCGGGACGCTGGTGTTCTGGGGAGCCAACCCGCGCATCCCGATCGGATGACCTCCGCGCCCACCTCCCGCACCTTCGCGTTCGCCGCGCTCGCGGCCGCCGCCGTCCTGGTCCTCGTCGTGCTGCTCGGCTCCGGCGGGTCCACCGAGCTCGTCGCCCGCTTCGACCAGGCCCACGGGCTCGTGCGGGGTGCCGAGGTCCGATCGGGAGGGGTCAACGTCGGCAAGGTCACGGACATCGAGCTGGGTCCGGACCGCCGCCCCCGCGTCACCCTGAAGGTCGACGACGACGCGGTCCCGCGCGAGGGCGCGACCGCGGCGCTCCAGATGTTCTCGCTGGCCGGAGAGGTCAACCGCTACGTCGACCTGACGTCCGGATCGGGCGAGCGGATGCGCGACGGAGCGACCATCCGGACCGCGCCGAACGACGAGCCCGTCGAGCTGGGCCAGGTGCTGGAGACGCTCGACCCGCGGACGCGGGCCGACGTCCGCGGTGTCCTGAAGGGGATGCGGCGGGCCTCCGACGGTCGCGGACCGGACATCGAGGCCGCCCTGCGCCGCAGCGCGGACGCGGTCGGCGAGACCGCCGAACTGCTCGCCGGCGTCCGCGGCGAGGGCGACTCCCTCGACGAACTGCTGCGCCAGTCGCGCACGGTCGTCGGCGCGCTCGCGAAGGACCCGGACGCCCCGGGTGCCGCCGTGGACGCCCTGGCGTCGACGCTCGACGTCACCGCCGCCCGTCAGCGCCGGCTCGAAGCCGGCGTCCGTGCGCTCCCGGCCGGTCTCCGCGAGCCGCGCAAGGCCCTGCAGACCACGGCGGCGGTCGTCTCGGACCTGCGCGGCGTCGTCGCCGACGCCCGTCCGGCCGCCCGCGCCCTCGTGCCGTTCAGCGGCCGCCTGCGCACCACGCTCGGCGCTGCCCGCCCGACGCTCTCGCAGGCGCGCGAGCTCGTCCGCAGCGCCCCCGCGGACCTCCGCGCGCTGCGCCCGTTCCTGCAGACCTCGGCGCCCGTCTTCGAGCAGCTCACCTCGGCACTGCGCAGCGGCAATCCGATGCTCGACCAGGCGCGGACGCGACTGCCGGACGTGTTCGCGTTCTTCGCCAACTGGGCGGACTTCACCGCCAACTACGACGCCAACGGTCACGCCGCCCGCATCGGTCTGGTCTTCGCTCCGCCGCCGCTGAACCTCCGCGGTCCGTCGGACATCGAGCCCGGGCACCTGGCCAAGCCGTTCACCCGCACGCCCGGCGTGCTGGAGAGCGAGCCGTGGAAGGACTTCGAGGACTCGTTCGTCGGGAGCGCGCCATGAGGCCGCGTACCGCGATCGCGACCGTGCTCGTGTTCGGCCTGCTCGTCGCCGCCTACGCCGCCTTCTCCGGCGAGGACGGGACGGTCGTGCGCGCCGAGTTCACCAGCGCTCGCGGCTTGCTGGAGAAGAACGAGGTCCGGGTGCAGGGCGCGCCCGCCGGCAGCATCGAGACGATCGAGCTCACCCCGCGGAACACCGCCGTGGTGACCCTGCGGTTGCGCGAGGGCATGCCTGCGCCGCGGGCCGACGCGACCGCCGCGATCCGTCCCGTCGACCTGCTCGGCGACGTCTACCTCGCGTTCGATCCCGGGTCGAGCCCACAGCCGCTGCGGGGCACGATCGCGACCGACCGCACCAGCAATGCGCCGCGGCTCGACGAGCTGCTGCGGGCGTTCGCGCCCGAGGCCCGTGACGGGCTGCGCGCGCTGATCGTCGGCCTCGGGCAGGGCCTGGACCGCCGGGGCGGCGACGTCCAGCGGGCGGTCCTGCGGCTGCGTCCGGCGCTGGAGGCGACCGATGCGCTGATGGAGGAGCTCGACGACCAGCGGTCCGCGCTGCGGGACCTCATCGGGGACGCCCACCGGGCCACCCGCCAGCTGGCCTCCCGGCGTCGTGACCTGGGCACGACCGTCGAGGCCCTCGGCACGACGCTGAGCGCCGTGGCGGACCGCTCCACCGCCCTCGATCAGGGCCTGCGTCGTGCCCCCGGGCTGCTCGCCCGCCTCACCGGCACGTCGCGACGGCTCGCCCGCACGGCCCGCGCCGCCACCCCGCTGGCGCGCAGCCTGGGCGAGTCGGCGCCCGGGCTCGCCGCGGTCGCCGCGGACCTGCCGGCGTTCGCGTCCGACGCGCGGCGGGCGGTGCAGGACACGCGCCCGCTCATCCGCGACCTCGGGACGACGCTGCAGGCCGCCCGGGCCAGCGCCCCGCGGCTCGCGAGCGGCCTGGACGCCCTCGCGACGGCCTCCCCCGCCCTCGACCGGATGACCACGGCGCTGGTCCCCGCCGCCAAGCCGATCTCCGAGGGGTTCTTCGTGAACTTCGCCGATCAGGCGGCGGAGCCCGGCAACCAGCCGTTCGACCCCTTCGGGGATCCGGCCCGCAACTACTGGCGCGGCGCCGCGGTCTTCTCGTGCGAGGCGTTCGGCCTGCCGGTGCAGGCCGGGTGCCTGTCGCAGTACCTGGGGAAGCAGCGCAGCCGGGGCGGACGTCGCGAGCCCTCGCGCCCGTCGAAGCCGTCGGCGTCCACCCCGCCGTCCCCACGGCCGACACCGGCGCGTCCCGTGCCGCGGCCGGCGTTGCCGAAGCTCCCCAAGCTCCCCGACCTGCCGCTCGGCCTCGACACCGCGCTCGACGACGTGCTCGGAGCGGTCGTCGGCCAGGCGCGCGGCCCCCGGCGTCCGACCGGCGACGGCGATCTCCTCAACTACCTCCTGGGCCCATGAGGACGCCACCCCGACAGCACCGGTCGCTGCTCGAGCGCGCCGCCCACGGCGCCGAGGGCCTGGAGCGGCACAGCCTCGCGCTCGGCGTGGCGGTCCTCGCCGTGCTCGCGGTGATCGCCTACCTGTCCGTGGTGGCCATCAACGGCATCCCGTTCACCGACCCCTACCAGGTGCGGATCGAGACGCCGCCCGACGCCCCGCTGCTGAAGGACGGGGACGAGGTGCGGATCGGCGGCCGGCGCGCAGGCCAGATCCGCGGGGTCGACGTCGGCCCGGGTGGCGGTGCGCTGCTCTCCGTGGACCTCGACGACGGGCCGGTCGGCCGCGACGCGACCGCGCGGGTGCGGCTGCGCGGACTGGCCGGGGCGACCTACGTCGAGGTCGATCCGGGCCGGACGTCCGACCCCCTCCCCGAGCACGGCCTGATCCCGCTCGCACGGACCGGCAGCGGCGTCGAGCTCACCGACGTCGTCGACGCCTTCGACCCCGCCACCACCGGTGCCGTGCGCCGGACGCTGGACGCCTACGGTCGCGGCTTCACCGGCCGCGGAGCGGATCTGAACCGCGCCCTGGGCGACCTCGGTCCGGCCCTGGACTCCGTCACCCCCCTCCTGCAGGCGGCCACGCAGCCGCCCGGGGAGCTCGCGCGCCTCCTGGGAGGCATGGACCGCGTGGCCCGCGGCTTCGCGACGCCGGGCGGCGAGGATCTCGCCGGCCTGCTGCCCGTCGCTGCGGCCACGCTCGGCACGACGGCCGAGCGCAGCGAGTCGATCCAGGCGGCGATCGACCGGCTCCCGGTGCTCGCCGGCAGCGCCGACCGGGTCCTGCCCGCCGCTGACGTGCTGCTCGACGACGCCGCCGTCGCGAGCCGTGAGCTGCGTCCCGCGGTGCTCGCCCTCCGGGACGCCCTGCCCGACACGCGGCGGCTGCTGCGACGTCGCGGCGACCTCGCATCGCTGTCGACGCTCGCCGCGCAGGCGCGCCCCGTCCTGCGGCTCGCCAGCCCGGTGCTGCGGAGCCTGACGCCCAGCGCGGCGTCGCTGGCGCCGCTGGCCGCGCCCCTGCAGACGCTCTCCGACCACCTCGCCGCCTACGAGAAGGATCTGTTCCTGGCCCCCGACGGCTTCACCCGCTGGGGCGGGTTCCGCTACGGGGTCGGGCAGGCGCCGGGCGCCCGGGCGGTGCGGTTCCTGCCGGTCTTCACCTGCATGCGGGCCCGCGTGCCGTATCCCGCTCCGGGCGAGGCACTCACGCACAGCGAGGGGTGCTCGCGATGACACCGCGCCCCGACCGGACCCTCGCCCAGCAGCGGCGGCACGACGCCGACACCTTCGTCCGCAGGCGTCGGATCCTGGGCGTCGTCGTCCTGCTCGTCGCCGGTCTCCTGACGACGCTGCTGTACGTCAAGCCCGATCCGTTCGCGGACACCCAGACCGTCAGGATCGCGGTCGACGACGCCGGCGGCACCGACCTCGTCGGCGGCGAGGTCCGCATGGCGGGCACGCCCGTCGGCAAGGTCACCGGCCGGGAGCGCGTCGGCGACGGCGCGATCCTCACCCTCGAGATCGAGGACAGCGCCGGGCCGATCACGCAGCGCGCGCGGGCCGACATCCGCCCGCGAACCCCGTTCGAGGGACCCGTGTACATCGCGCTGTCACCGGGTCCGCGCTCGGCCCCCGCGCTCGGTGGCGCCGTCCTGCCCCGGTCGCGGACCCGCAACTACGTGCAGCTGGATCGGGCGTTGCGCTTCGCCCAGCCCCCCGTCCGCGCGTCCCTGCGCGACGTCGTCTCGGAGCTGCACGGGGCGCTGGCGGGCAGCGGCGCCGACGGGCTGCGCCACGCGCTGCGTGCTGCGCCGACGCTGACCCGGGAGCTCGCTCCCGCGGCCCGGTCCGCGCGGGGCGTGCAGGGGACCGAGCTGCGGACGGCCGTGCGCAAGATCGGTGACACCGTCGAGGCGGTCGCCGACCAGAGCCGCACGCTCGTCCCGATGGCGCGCGGCACGGCACGGACGTTCTCCGCCCTTCGGGTCGACGATGGCCAGGCCCTGGGCCGCACGATCGACGAGCTACCGGCGCGCCTGGCCGGGCTGGACGCGGGAGGCCGCCGTCTGACCACGCTCGTCACGACCCTGCGGGACGTCGGGACCGAGCTGCGTCCGACCCTGCGGGCGGTGCCACCCACGACCGGCGCGCTGACCCCACTGCTCCGTGAGGCGCCACCGGTGCTGCGCGACACGACGCCGCTGCTGCGCG
>NZ_JBFIGP010000004.1:0-38033 GCF_041602235.1 Paraconexibacter sp. | reverse complement strand
CGCCTGGACCTCGCTCGTGTCCATCACGAGCATCCGCCCGGCGCCGATGTCGGCGAAGTAGCCGCGGCGCCCGTCGTCGCTGGTCGAGCAGCCGTGGATGCCGAGCGGGACCGGGTCGGAGAGCTGCTTGGGCTTCGTCGGATCGGAGAGGTCGATCGGCGTGATCGTCGCGGTCGACGCCATGTAATAGACCATGCCGTCGGGCTGGAAGCAGCCCTCGTGCCCGACCGCGCTGGGCATCACCGCGTTGGCCAGCAGCTTGGGCTTCGTGCAGTCGCCCTTCACGTCGTACACGGCCAGCGACCGCGCCGAGTCCGGGTCGTCGAGCTTCTGGCTGAGCGGGCCGAGGCCGTCGATCGTGTACCGGTCGGCCACCAGCAGGCCCCGCTTGCGGTTGACGCGCAGCGACTCACCCGCGTTGCGCGCCGGACCGTCCGTGAGGTACGCGGTCTTGACCGGCTTGCGCGGGTCCGACACGTCGAGCACGATCGTCCCGCCCTCGGCCCCGTACAGCCCGATCGTGTCCGAGTAGTACGCGCAGTTCCCGTAGGTGTCGAAGTTCGCGAAGCCCGTGCTCGCGAACGAGCCCACCTCGTCGAGGTTGCAGTTGTAGCCCTCCGCCGCGCGGCCCGTGACCCGGTCGACGACGGGGATCTGGCCCTGCAGCCCGGTCTCGACCTTGTCGTTCGGGCCGCACGCGGCGGGCGACTTCGCCTGCGCCGGAGCGGACAGGAGGAGGACGCTCGCGACCGCGAGCAGCGCCGGACCCAGTCTCATGGACGCGAGCATACGCCCGAGGGGGCAGGGTCGCCGCGGCGCGGCGTCGGCGTACGTGGGCCGGTACCATCCCGCGAGCCCCGCCGCCGTAGCTCAGCTGGTAGAGCACTTCACTCGTAATGAAGGGGTCAGCGGTTCGAATCCGCTCGGCGGCTCTGAGAAGTTCGCTGCAAGCGCCATACTTTTCGCGACTTGCACCTCCGGACCACCGCGGCCATGGGTCCAAAATGGGTCCGAAACCCCAGTCACGCTGAGTCACTCCGAGTCCTGACCGGCCCGGCCGGCGAAAACTCGGGGGGTAGTAGTTGGCCGTTCGCGCGACATAGGGGTCACGTGGACGCATCACGCCCCAGCCCCGTCACGCAACTGGACCTCTTCGCCGACGAAGCGGGCGGACTCACGGGCGCGGGGTGCTCGCCTGAAGGACAGGACCGAGCGCCACCCAGCAGCGGGCACCTACCGCATGTCGTTGACCCCTGGTCCCTTCCCAGTGTCGCACGAAGACCGGGAAGGGAGCGTGGTGCTCTACGCGGCGAGCGCCCGCGCTACCACTGGGGGCTGGGGCGGCAGGTCAATCGTGTCCTCGATGCGCTTGGCGACCTGGTCGACCCAGCCGGCGCAGAGCTCGACGATCTCCATCGGCGTCTGCTCACTCCACGAGGCCAGGTACGGGATCGAGTAGGCGCTGGTGTCCAGGCCGATCGACCCGCACACGGTGTAGGCGACGGACTCCACGATGAGCTCCTCCTGGGAGTAGGGGAGCTCGACCTCGCCGGTCTCGATCGACCAGCGCAGCAGCGCGTGCGAGAGCTCGTGCACGAGCGTCTTGACCTGATGGTTGACCGAGTTGTCCTCGTTCAGCGCGATGACGCGCAGGTCGGGGATGAAGCACCCGCCGGTGCCATCGGGCATCCGCTCGACCACGATGCTGCAGCGCAGCGCGCCGGCGAGCTTCACCAGACGCGGGTAGGCCCAGGCCAGCGTGTCACCCTCGGGCTCGGCCATCGGCGGATCCAACGGGGCTGGCTCGGCGGGCGGCGGCAACACCTCGGGTGCCTGGACGAGGGCGCAACCGGTCCGTGCTGCGTATGCGCCAAGCCGATCACGCGTCGCGATAAGCGCGAGGAGATCGACAGGCGCGGGCTTGCGCACAAGGCGTGCGCCGACGCCGTGAAGACCAAGTAGCGCCGTCGGATCCGCTGGGAGCCGAGCGAGCGGTGTTCCATGACGTCGTTGTGCAACTCGCGGTGCCCACGACGGTCCGAGGCCACGACCTTAGGTGGGCGCGACGGGCGGCGGTAGTTCCCGCAGCATCGCAAATGCATCGTGTGCAACCTCAACCATGGCCTCCGCCTGCTCGGCGAGCGAAGGCGCGGCCAGCGTGTCGACAGGGACGCGGAGGTGGAGCTTGCTCTCGCCACCGCCGCATGGCTGGAACGGCTGGGATGCGTCGCGCTCGCGAGACAAGGTCTGCAAGCGCTCTCGCCACTCCAAATCCGCGATCGGATTGCTGCTCGCGCGGTCAGATCGCCAAACGAGCCCGGCGGAGAACGTCGGGACGCCGTCGGCGTCCTCGGGCGTGAGCCCGACCAGCATGGCCTCGAAGTCACACGCCGGGTAGCGGTCAGCCGGTTGTGCCCGGTACACCGACCACCATTCGCCTGGCCACACCTTGATGCTCCCGCCTTTCTTCTGCGCCCAACTCTCGTTGAGGCGCGCCCAACCGAGACTCTCAAGCCGTTCGCTCACGAGGTCATGCAGGGTCTCGAGCGTCTCCCAGAGCTGCCACTGGCGTTCGACTACTGCGCGCGCATCCGTCGGGATGGGTTCCGTCATGGCGAGGCCACGCTCCTTCAGATACGCGAGATAGTCGTTGAGCAGCCATACGTGCTGCGGAGAGATCTCAACCGCTGCCTGGAGCCACCGGGCTAGATGTGCGGCAAGACCCTGCCAGCGGTGGGTTGGGACGTTCGACGGCGTCGCGCGGTGCGCTCCGAGGCGGTTGAGGTAGACCAACCGTGGCTGGCGCTCGTGGGTGCCGCGGCGTGCCAACGCCTCCTGATAGTTCGACAGCTGCTCGCCTGACTCGCCGGCGCGATCCTTGACCTCGACCCATACCTCGAGCGCATCCTCATCGATCAGAACTAGGTCCACGAATCCGCGCGCCACGCGGAACTGTGTGGTCGCGCAAACGGCGCCGCGCGGTTCGCTTGACGAGTCGAGGAACTCGACGACCGCGCGCCCGAGACCAGGAATCTCGTTGATCACACTGGCTGTGACCTCCGTGAGCAGGTCTTCCCCAGGCCAGCGTCCTGGATGCTGCGGATGCCGGCGGACGATGCTGCCGATGAACGATTCGCGGGCTATTGATCGACCCTAAACGACCGGGTCTCGAAGATCGACGGATCCGAGACCGCGCGGACGGTGCTTGAACTCGGTGGGCCGCCGCATGTTCCTCATGGGGTCCGATTGGGGTCCGAAATCCCGGTCACGGCCAGTACACTCGGGTCATGAACACGCCACTGAGCCCTGCGCTCGGCGGCGAACTTCGCCCGGTATCGCTAGGATTCGGCGCCCCTGCCGACGTAGCTCAGCTGGTAGAGCACTTCACTCGTAATGAAGGGGTCAGCGGTTCGAATCCGCTCGGCGGCTCTCTCTCACTCCTTCTCCTCGCTGCGCGCTACGAGCCCCTGAGCTGCCCCCGGATCGCCCCGGCGAGCCGCACCGACGCCTCGATCTCCACGCGACGGATCGACACGCTCTCGACGTTGATCCCGAACGGAACGCCGAGCGTGCGGCAGAACTCGATCAGCTCGGTGGCCGTCGTGAGCGCCTGGTGGTAGGACGCCTCGAGCGGATCGGTGGCGTGCCGGAGGTCGTTCTCGATCCACCGCGGGACGTCGACGCCGAGCCAGCGCAGGAAGGCCAGCGTCTTCATCGAGCCGCAGACCGAGAACGTGAAGACCAGCGGGACCGGTGACACGCCGCGCGATTGGCACTCGTAGTGGTAGTCGGAGACGAAGTTCTTCGCCGCGTTGAGGTCGTAGACGACCTGGGTGACGAAGAACCGGCAGCCGGCGTCCTGCTTGGCCAGCAGGCGCAGGTGCTCGTCCTCGCGCCGGCTGTGCCGCTCGGGGATCGCGACGCCGCCCAGCGTGAGCGCAGCGTTGGCTTCCAGGCGCAGCGCCTGGGCGTCGGCGAGCGACGTTCGCGTGGCCGCCGTGCTCGAGGCCGCCCCGACGAGGACGGTCATGACCCGCGCGGGATCCTGCGCCGTCAGCCACGCGGGTAGCTCGTCCGGCGTGTACTTGCCCACCGCGCGATAGACGATGACCGGGGTCGGCCACGTGCTGAGGTGATCGGCGAGGTAGTCGGCGGGATCCAGGGTCGGCATGAACGGGAAGGGGCGCTCGGCCGGGTTGCGCTCCGCCTCGTCGGCGATGTCGTAGAGGATCAGGCCGTCCAGCCCGAGCGGGCGCAAGCGGGCGGCGGTCACGTCGGCGATCTCCCGTACCTGCGCAGGGTCGGTCGCCAGACGCGGCGGGGTGAGCGCGAACAGCAGGAACTCGCCCTGGCCGGCCTCGATGCGGCGGATGAGATCCACGCGCGGGACCGTACCGGCGCGGGCAGCGCCGGGCCCTCTCGCCGGGCGGCAGGCACGCCGGCGACGGCCGCCCTCCCGGCGAGCATCACGACGCCGTGGGGCCCGGCTCAGCGTCCAGGATCGGAGTCCTCGTCGGCGGGACCACGAGCAACGAGCGCGAGCCCTCCGTCCTCCTCGACCCACACCGTGTAGCCGTGGGCGACGATGAACAGCCACTCGTCGAAGTCCAGGGCGTCCTCGCCGTGGAACTCCGTGTACTCGTCCTCCCACGCGCCGGGGCAGTTCATGACCACGGCGAAGGCGTCACGCGCGAGGTCCGCGTCGGCGACGGCCAGCGATCGCAGCGCCGCATGCAGGTCGTCGGTGTCAGCGCCGGCTTCGCGAGGGCGACCCCGCACGAGGATCCGCCACCCTTCGTCGTCCATCACCGCGGACACGAGGTCCTGCTCGTCGCCGATGCCCATCGTGAACTTCGTCATGTCTGCAGGTCGGGTCGGCGCGGGGTGATCTGACACCTTCACGCGATCCCCTAGCGCGGGGCGGCACCGACACACTACGTTCGTGACGTGCGCTACATGGCGGGGGTGCTCACGGCGATGCTCGTGATCTGCGCGGTCGGCGCGGGCAGCGCCGAGGCGGGCGTCCTGAGCGTCGTGAAGAAGCCCTGTCCGTGGGACCCGTACCACTGCGACACGGTGGGTCTGGAGTTCAGCGATCCGGCCGGCGAGCGCAACATCGTGACCGTGCGCTTCACGGACAACGCCGTCGTCGTCCACGATCGCAACGCGCCGATCAGGATCGAGCAGCCCGACGACCTCAGCTGGTACTGGCCGATCGCTGAGCCTTACCACGGGTGCACTCAGATCAACGAGCAGGCGGTCACGTGCGCGTCGCTGCCGAGCGCGGGCATCTGCCCGGGATGTCAGTACGGGGTCGCGTCCGGATGGGAACGCGTGTCCCTCGACCTGGGAGCGGGCAACGACCTGCTCTACGCGGACGACAAGGCGCCGGAGCGCATCGAGTGCGGGGCCGGCCACGACAGCGTGCGCTACGACGCCGTCGACCGGCGGACGAACTGCGAAGGCCACCTCTAGGACCGTCGCGGCCGGCGCACCGACGCCGCAACCTGGTTCAGCCCTCCCTCTGCCGCGAACTTGCCCGCACCCGCGGCCACCAGGCTCGATCCGTCGTTCCCGACGAGGTTGCCGCCGCTCGCCACCACCGTGGCTCGTATCTGCACCGCGGACGCGAGGGCGAGGACCTGGGACGAGCGGTGGCGGCGCAGGGCGTGGCCCGCGTGCGTCGCGCTGCAGGAGGACTCGCAAGGCTCGGCCTGCGCCTGGGAGCCCGCGGCGGGCTAGGGTTGAGCTCGTGGTCACCGTGATCGGCGCCGGCAGGGGAATCGGGCGATCGGCGCCGGCGACGACGCTCCCCGTCGTTCGGGCGGCACGCTGACCGATGCGCACCGCGGCGGCATGCGCACGGGCGCGCTCACAGGACGCGCGTTCGCCTCCATGGTCGTGCTCGACCTGCTGCTGTACGCGTCGCTGTTCTGGCGGGACTACGACCTCGACGGCCAGATGCTGGTGGGGCACTACGTCAGCTTCGTCGCGATCACCGATCTCGGCGCGCACTTCCTGCCGAAGGACAAGCGGGCCTGGTTCAACCTCTTCCGCCTGGTCAGCGGGCTCGCCTTCCTCGCCATGACCGCGACCCTGGCGCTGAAGGGGCTGGACGGGGATGTCCTCGCGCTCACGCTCGCGCGCTGCGGCCTGGCGGGGCTGCGGTCACTCCACGCCGGGTGGCTCTCCGTGTCGCCGGCCCCCGGCTCGACGACCTGCGCGCCTACCCGGCCTACGCCCTGCGCTACGTCCGCGGCGGGCGCGCCTCGGAGCGCCTCGGCGTCGGCTACGCCGCCATCGGTGCCTTCGCGCTCGTCTTCCCCCAGCTCTTCTACTGGACGCACCACAACCCGGGGCCGGCCGAGCTCGACCCCGTGCTGGTCGGACTGCAGGCGAGCCAAGCGATCACGGTGTTCCTCAAGATGTTCGTCTTCGAGACGCTCGTGCTCCGCGCGGGGCCGAAGCTGTCGATGCGCGTGGTCGTGGCCGGGTTGTTCGTCGTCCAGTGGCCGCTGATGCTCAGCATGTTCAGCGAGGCGCCGCTGCCCTACGTCCACGCGATCGCGGAGGTCTTCGCGACGACGCTCGTGATCGTCGGGTATCGACGCTGGCGAGACCGTGCCGACCTCGTCCCGGCCCCCACGACGGGGTAGCACGCGGGCGGCTACGGAGCCAGGCGGTGAGGCTGGGTGACCGGCCCCGGATCCCGGCGCACCGTTGCTCGCACTCCGGTCAGCGCTCGACGCGAGGCTTCGAGGCGCTGCGCAGCGCGTCCCACTCGGCGAGCTTCACTCGGGGCCGCTGCGGGTCCGATCTGGCCCCCGCGGCGGTCTCGACGGCGTCGATCGCCTGCCATCCGGCCCAGGAGACGGCGTTCTCGCACCGCTCCGCGATGAGCTCCTCGATGTCGTCGCGGACCGGCGCGTTCAGCCTGCCTGCCGCGGCGTCCTCGAGGATCTTGTCGACGGTGTCCTGCGCGTCCTTCTTGTTCGTGCCGATGACGCCGGAGGGCCCGCGCTTGATCCAGCCGGAGACGTATTCGCCGACGTGCGGCGCGCCGTTCTCGTCGACGACGCGGCCGCCGTCGTTGCGGATGAGCCCGCGGTCATCGTCGAACGGGATGCCCGCGACGGGCTGACCGCGGTACCCGATGGAGCGGAACACGAGCTGGGCCGGAACCTCTTCGGTCTCGCCGGTGCCGCGGGCGGCGAGTGATCCGTCGCTTCGAGCGACGATCTCGTTGTTCTCGATCCTCACGCCGCGGACATGGCCGTCCCCGTCACCGAGCAGTTCGACCGGCGAGGCGAGGAAGCGGAACCGCACGGTGATCGGCTTGCCGGCTCGCTCACGCCTCGCGTAGTCCTGGATGATCTCGACGTTGCGGGTGCGCGTCTTGTCGGCGTCAGGCAGCGCCGCCGCCGACAGCGGGTCGAGCTCGCCGCGCTCGATCTCGACGTCGGCGCGCTCGAGCTCGCCCATCTCGAGGAGCTCGGGATTGGTGAAGGCGGCCTGGAGAGGACCGCGCCGCGCGAGGATCGTGATCTCCTCGATGCCCGAGGCGTTCAGGACCTCGATCGCGTGGTCGGCGGTATCGGTGACGGCGAGCTCGGAGGGCGCGAGCGCGAGCATGCGGGCCACGTCGATCGCGACGTTCCCCGCACCGATGACGACCGCCTGCCTGGCCCGTAGGTCGACCTCGAGGCCGCTGTGGTCGGGGTGGCCGTTGTACCAGGCGACGAACTCGGTGGCGGCGTGCGAGCCCCGCAGGTCCTCGCCGGGGATGCCCAGTCGCCGGTCGGTCGAGGTTCCGATCGCGTAGAACACGACGTGGTAGCGCTCGAGGAGCTCACCGCGGCTGAGGTCCGCGCCGAGCTCGACGTGGCCGAAGAAGCGGAAGCGCTCGTGCCCGGCCGTCTTGTCGTAGGCGCGCGTGACCGACTTGATCTTCGGGTGGTCGGGCGCGACGCCGGCGCGCACCAGCCCGTAGGGCGTGGGCAGGCGATCGAACAGGTCGACGGAGAACCGCGGCTCATCGATCGCCAGCAACTGCGCGGCGGCGTAGAACCCGCTGGGGCCTGCGCCGACGATCGCAACGCGAAGGCGGGAGGTCTCGGACACGTCGGAAACTGTATCGGACATAGCGTCCGGACACTATATCTGACTCCCGGGGCCGCCGTGTCGACACCGCTCAGCCAGCCGCCGGAACGCGTCTGCGCTCCCCGTCGCGTCGCCCGGGCTCACCACCGCGATCAGGTGGTCGGGGCTGTCGGCGCTGGTGAGGATCTGCCAGTCGAGCATCATCGGCCCGACCACCGGGTGCAGGTAGCTGTTGCGGCTCCGCGGCCTGCGGGCCACGCCCTGCGCCTCCCAGTGGTGGGCGAACCCCTCGTCGTGCTGCAGCAGCTCCTCGAGGAGGACCGCCAGGCCGGGATCGTCCGGGTGCCGGGCGGCGCCCATCCGGATGATCGCGGTGCAGGCCCGCGCGATCTCGGGCCAGTCCACGAACCGCTCACGGAACTCGGGGTCCATGTACATGAGGCGGGCGAGGTTGCGCTCGGCGGCGGGGACCGCGGCGAAGTCGACGAACAGCTCGGCGGCCTGCGCGTTCCAGGCGAGCACGTGCATGAAGGGGTTGAACACGAGCGCAGGCAGGGTCGCCAGGTCCTCGATGAGCCGGATCGCGCGCGCCGGCACCGGGGGCGGGGGGAAGGTGACGTTCGGTGACTGGCGGGGTCGGGTGATCTCGTACAGGTACAGCTCCTCGTCCGGGTCGAGGAGCAGGGCGTCGACGAGCGCGGCGAGCACGCTCGGGGAGGGCGGCGGCACCCGGGCCTGCTCCAGGCGGGTGTAGTACTCGGTGCTGATGTTGGCCCGCTGGGCGACCTCCTCGCGGCGCAGCCCGCGCACCCGCCTGCGCCGGCCCACGCTGACGATCCCGATCGTCTCGGGACTGATCGCCTCGCGACGAGCGCGAAGGAACTCGCCGAGCCGCTGCGCCTCTTGAGTCATCGGGCTGAGTGTTGCACCGCCCGACCCAGTGGGCCTAGGACCGAAGGGGGTACTCCGGTTACCGGGATAAATCTGTCTCTCGCGTCTCCGCGGTTCCCTGTGATGCCATCGCTGGCGAGATGGGGTTGGACCGGCACGCCGTGCCGGATCCTCCGCCGCAGGAGACCGCAGGAGAGAGAGAAATGTCCGTGCCCGACGCATCGATGAAGCACGCCGCACCCTTGGAAGCGTTCCTCCAGAGCTTCGCGGGAACGACCTGGGACATGGCCGAGGTGTTCTCGCAGCTCCGCGAGGACGCCCCGGTGGTGTACGTGCCGATACTCGACATGTGGGTCGTGAGCCGGTACGAGGACGTCGTCGTGGCGCTGCGCGATGTCGAGCGATTCGTGCAGCCCGTCGGCGTGATGGGGGAGGTTCCCGCAGAGTTCGCCGCCGACCTGCCCGGCGGGTACGCCCTGAGCCACACCGCGCTCACCAACGCCAACCCGCCGGACCACACGAGAATCCGCAAGCTGGCTCAGAAGCCGCTCACCCCGCGAGCGGTGCTGCGCTACGAGGACATGATCCGGGGTGTGGCCAACGACCTCGTCGACCGGTTCGCCGACGCCGGCCGGGCGGACCTGGTCCAGCAGTACGCGTTTCCGCTGTCGGTCACCGTGATGGCCAACGTGCTGGGGATCCCGAGCGACCGTCACGAGGACTTCCGGCGCTGGGTCCTCGGGACCTTCGAGCTGATGGTCCCCACCCTGACCCCGCAGCGACGCGCGGAGCTGGCGCGTGACCAGGTGGAGTTCAGCGCGTTCGTCCGAGACACCATCGCCGAGCGGCGGGCAGCGCCCGGAGACGATCTCATCAGTGGCCTCGTCCAGGCCCGCGAGGGAGGCGAGCCCGGGCTGAGCGAGAGCGAGTGCCTCGGCGTCGTCGCGCAGCTCATCACCGGCGGCTTCGAGACCACCCAGGGCACGATCGGCCTGGCTCTCAACACGCTGTGCGAGGACCGCGCGCTGCTGGACCGAGTCCTGGACGACCCCGGACTGCTGCCGAGTCTCGTCGACGAGACGGTCAGGCGCTTCTGCCCGGCCCGCGGGGTGTTCCGTGACACGACCTGTGACGTCACCCTCCACGGCCAGGTGATCCCGCAGGGAGCCCGGCTGTTCGTCCTGATCGGCGCGGCGAACCAGGACCCCGCCCAGTTCGACTGCCCGTTCGCCTTCGACGTCGATCGCGACCCCGGCGTCATGCGACGCCACGTCGGCTTCGGGCAGGGCATCCACAAGTGCATCGGCATCGCCCTGGCCCAGCTCGACATCCGCATCGCACTCGAGGTCCTCCTCTCCCGGCTGCCGGGCCTGCGCCTGGTCGACGGTGAGGATCGACCGCTGGCGATGGGCTTCGTCTTCAGCACACCCCAGCGCCTCGTCTGCGCGTGGGACCACCACACGACCGCAGGAGCATGACCATGGGACGCAAGATCGAACTCGGGATGACCTGGGCCGGGCTCGTGTGGGTGATCCTGTTCTTCATCGGCATGGTGCCGCTGGCCAACTGGATCCCGCTGCCAAGCCCCAGCGACACCGCCGCTGAGGTGCAGGCGATGTACGTGGACCACACCAACAGCATCCGCGCCGGGCTCGCGCTGATCTTCACCGGCACCATCGGCTACATCCTCTTCAGCGCCGCGATCGCCTCGCAGTGCCGGCGGATCAAGGGCGCACCCACCGCGCTGCGCTACGCCCAGGTGGGGTCCATCGGCGCGTGCACCCTGCTCATCATCGTCCCGATCATCATCTGGTTCACCGCTGCGTACCGTCCCGAGGTCAGGTCGGCCGAGTCCATCCAGTTGCTCAACGACCTCGGGTGGATCATGTTCATCGTCGGCTTCGTGCCGTTCGTCGCCTGGGTCTGGACGGTCGGGCTGGCGATCCTCAGCGACGAGGACGCCGACCCGCTGTTCCCGCGCTGGGCCGGCTACCTCTGCATGTTGCTCGGAACGCTGCAGATCCCGCCGATCCTCCTCGTGTTCTTCCAGACGGGACCCTTCGCGTGGAACGGCCTGTTCTCGTGGTGGATCCCGGCCACGGACTTCTTCACGTTCTTCCTCGTGATGCTCGTCCTGACGCTGCGCGCCATCCGGCGCACCCCGGCCGCCGCGCCGGAGGCGCCGCAGGCGGTGCCGGAGCTCGCCGGGGCCGGGGCCGGCACCGGTCGGTGATGGCGACGGACGCGGCGCGGGTCCGCCGGACCCCGGGTGAGGCCGGCACCTGGGTCTTCATCTTCGGCGACATGACGGTGTTCGCCGTCCTGTTCGCGACGTACCTCTACTACCGCGCGGAGGACCCGGCGCTGTTCGCCTCGTCCCAGCAGGAGTTGAACCAGACGTTCGGAGCGGTGAACACGCTGCTCCTGCTCCTGAGCTCACTGCTGGTGGTCGCGGCGGTCCGCGCCGTCCGTGATCATCGCGGCGTCGCGGCGCCGCGGCTGATAGCGGGCGCGATGGCTTGCGGCCTCGCCTTCTCGGGCCTGAAGGTCGTCGAGTACGGGGAGAAGATCTCTCACGACCAGACCCCGGCGACCGACGACTTCTTCCTCTACTACTTCGTCCTCACCGGCATGCACTGGTTCCACCTGCTGATCGGCCTCGCGGTCCTGACGGCGCTGATCGTGATCACGCGGAAGCCGAATCTGACGGCGCGGCAGGTCTCGTTCGTCGAGGGTGGCGCGTGCTTCTGGCACATGGTGGATCTGCTGTGGATCGTCTTGTTCCCGTTGCTGTACTTCGTCCGGTGACGGCGTCGGTGCGGTCCATGTTCGGGCTGAGGGTGAGCCTGGTCTGGGGCGTGCTCGTCCTCGCGACGATCGTGAGCTGGGTCTTCGGATCCGCGCACGCCGGCGTCGGCTACCGGACGGCGAGCGTCCTCGTGATCGTCGTGGCGTTCGTGAAGATCCGACTGGTGGGGCTCCACTTCATGGAGCTACGCGACGCGCCGCTCGCGCTCCGCGGCATCTTCGAGGGCTACTGCCTGGTGGTCGGGTCGCTGGTCCTGGGCATGTACCTCTCCGGGTAGCCCGACACACCTGGCCGACCCGGGCGCCACCTGCACATTGGCGCGGTTGACGCTTGCCCTTGCCGCCCCCCGTGTGGTACACGTTGTTTGGACAGCTTGTGCAACAGAACGTTCAGACATACTGTTTTGCCCCGAGTGCCCCTGTGACGGACAGCCCCGACTTCACCCCCGTGGATCCGGCCCAGGAGATCGCTCTGCGGCTCGGTCAGATCTCCGCCATCGCGCGGGCGCTGCGCTCGGCGACGTCGGTCGGTGAGCTGTTCGCCCAGACCGCGGACGCCGCGTGCGAGCACCTGGGCTTCTCCCGCGCGGTCGTTCTTGCCGTGGAGGGCACGACGCTGGTCGCCGACCTCACTGGCCAGTGCCGGACTCCGGCCTGCGACCGCCTCCGCCGACGACTGCTCACCAACCCCGTCCAGCTCCGGCGCGGCACCCGCGAGCACGCTGTCGTCCGTCTGGGCAACGGGTTCCGGCGTGAGCGTCCGACGACGGAGAGCGCGCTGGTCGACGTCCTCGGAGTCGAGCGGTTCACGCTCGTCCCGATCGTCGCCGAGTCGCGGACCGTTGCGGTCCTGGCGGCAGATCGCGCCGGACGGGAGATCGACGAAAGCGACAGCGCGGCGGTCCAGGCCGCCGTCGACATCGCGGCCAACGAGCTCGCCCGCATCGTCCAGCGCCTGCGCGTCGGCGTGCTCGTCGACGAGGTCCGCCACAGCTCCGCGGCGCTTCTCGCGCTCGGGCGCGAGGCGCAGGAGGGGCCGGTCGTGCTGCCGCGCGACCACGGGCTCGGCCCGACGTTCCCGCGCATGGACGTGCCCGCCGCGCTCACCTCGGGGCCCCAGGTGGCCAAGGTGCTGAGCGACGGCGAGACGCGGGTCGCGAGGCTGCTGGTGGAAGGCCGCTCCAACCGTGAGATCGCGGAGGTGCTGACCCTCTCGCCGGAGACGGTCAAGACCTATGTCACGCGGATTCTGCGCAAGCTCGGCGCCGCAAACCGGGCGGAGGCCGTGTCGCGTTTCCTGCGACTGACGGAGCAGCAGTGACGGAGCGTGGGTTGTCCCCCGATCGGGCGCCGAAGTGTGCTCGTCCGGGGCTTTTTCTGGAGGGAAGGACGTCGTAGGTTCGAGGGAGAGAGGGTCGTGGTTGTCGTGGTAGGGAGCAAGCCTGGGAGGGCATCGTGGGAGTAGCGCGGGTCTGGATCGACTCGTTCCGGGGCCGTGGTCCCGAGACGACCCTCGACCGTCATCTGAACGGCATGCCCGGGTTCTCCTCGCTCGAGTCGGCGAAGGAGATGGCGACCCTGGCGGGACAGGTGCTGCGCGTCACCTTCACCTCGAAGGCGTGGGTGCGGGAGGCGATCGTCGAGTCCTCACGTGCCTTCCGGGTGGCGACGGTCCCGCTCCTCATCGCGACCGTCTGCTACATGCTCGCCTTCGGCTCGATCCTGCTCGGGGACGTCGTCTACCAGCTCGGCGCGGGCGACCGCACCGGGCCGGGCATCTACCTCGGGCTGCTGCGGGAGCTCAGCACCTGGATCACCTTCATGGTGCTCGCGGCCATCGTCGGCAGCGCCCTGTGCGGCGACCTCGGGGCGCGGAAGATCCGCGAGGAGCTCGACGCGCTCGACGTCCTCGGGGTCGACCGACTCACCACCCTGATCGTTCCGCGCGTCGTGGCGATCACCTTCGTCGGACTCGTCCTGTCGCTCATCAACCTCCTGGTCGACACGAGCGCCGTCCTGATGGTCAACCCGATCACCATCGATCAGCCGCTGCGGCCGCAGATCGAGTCCGTGTTCCTGGTCATGAACTGGTACGACCTGGCCGCCGCGGCGATCAAGAACACCCTGCTGGGCTTCTTCATCGGGATCGTCGCCTGCCAGAAGGGCCTGTCGGCCAAGGGGGGCGCCGAGGGCGTCGGTCGCGCGGTCGGCCAGACGGTCGTCATCACCTTCTTCGGCATCTGGCTGTTCAACACGCTCTACAACACGGGCTACCTCACCATCGTGCCCGAGGCCATCGGGATCAGGGGCTGACATGGAATCCGCATCCCTGCCGGCCGGCTCCGCCCGCCCCGAACCCCGCTCTCCCGCGTCGAAGCCGACGCGGCGACCGGGTCCGCTGGACGAGCTCGGCGAGCTCGTGCAGTTCACCGGCGCGGTGTTCCGCGCCCTGCCGGGATCGCTTCGCTACTACTCCGAGGCGATGCGCATCAACGCGCTCATCACCCGGCGCACGTCGGTGCTGATGTTCATGATGGCGGCGTTCCTGGGGGCCAGCGCGTCGAACTTCGGGTTCTTCCTGCTGCGGTCGCTCGGGGCCTCGGACTTCGTCGGCATCATCCCGGGCATCCTGGTGCCGAGGCAGCTCGGCCCGCAGATGTTCGGCTACGTGTTCGCGGGGAGCGTCTGCTGCGCCATCGCCGCCGAGCTCGGCTCGGCGAAGGTGCAGCAGGAGGTCGACGCGCTCGAGTCCGAGGGCGTCGACCCCATGCAGATGCTCGTGGGCTCACGCGTGATCGCCTGCCTGCTCTACGTGCCGCTGGCCGCCATGCTCGTGATCTCCGGTGGGCTGGCCGGGGCGTTCCTCATCATCGTCGTCGTGCTGCAGGGCAACACCTCGCAGCAGTTCATCGACGGCGTCTTCTCCGTCTTCCCCTCGATACAGATGGTCTACGTGACGGTCACGGTCGCCGCGATCGCGATCCAGTGCGTGATCGTCGCCTGCTTCTACGGCATGCGCACCGGCGGCGGGCCGGACGCCGTCGGCAACGCCGTCGCTCGGTCGCTCGGCGTGAACCTCGTGCTCCTGCACGTCGTCCTGTCCCTCGTCAGCCTCGTGTTCTACGGCGGCGGACTCGGCCTTCCGATCGGGGACTGACCCATGTCCCGCGCGCTCGTCCGCTCCGGCGTCCTCGCTGCTCTCGCGCTGTTCGCCGTCGTGCTGCTCGTGATCCTCACGGGGGGAGAGGGCCGTCGCGTGTCCTTCGTCGTCCCCGCTGCGACCAACCTCCTCACCGGCAACGCCGTCGAGTCGCCCGGGGGCAAGATCGGCGTGGTCGCCGACATCGAGCCCGTGGACCGCGGCCGGGCCGCCCGCGTCACGATGCGCATCGATGACGACAAGGTCTGGCCGCTGCGACGCGACGCCCGGCTCGAGATCCGCCAGGGCGGGACCGTCTCGTTCTCCAACCGCTACGTCCTGGTGCGCCAGGGAACGTCCTCCGCTCCGGAGATCCGTGACGGAGGAGAGCTTCCCCCCTCCAACGTCACCGTGCCGGTCGAGGTCGACACCGTCATCTCCAAGCTCGACCCACCGGTCCAGCGCGACCTCGCCCGTCTCATCAAGAGCGGCGCGGAGTTCGCGGACCTGGCGGGCCCGGACCTCCGCAACGCCCTGCGCGTGGCCCCGCGCCCGCTCGAGTCCGCGGCCGGGCTGCTCAGCGATCTGGCCCGCAACCAGGACCAGCTCACACGGCTGGTGGTCTCGACCGGCAGCGTCGTCGACGCCGTCGACCGCTCGTCCCCCGACGTGCGGGTCGTGCTCGACGGGCTCGCCGGAACGCTGGAGACCGTCGCCAGCCGCCAGGAGCGCCTGCGCGAGACCCTCGGCCGTCTCCCGGCCGCGCTCCGCCAGACCCGCGCGACCCTCGACACCGCCGACGTGACCCTGCGGGAGGCGGCCGACCTCACCGACCGTCTGGCGCCGGGCGTGACGCAGCTCCAGCGGATCGCCGCACCGCTCACGAGGGTGCTCACGTCGCTGCGCACGATCACGCCCGCCGCGCGCCGGACGCTCGACGCCGTCGGCAAGACCCGTGCCGTCTCGTCCGCGCTGAACCGCGTCGCCGATGTGACTCCGCGCATCGGGTCTATCGGCGCGCAGGCGACCGAGGAGCTCAAGTGCATCCGGCCCTACGCGCCCGAGCTCGTGGCCTTCGGAGCGAGCTGGGGCGACTGGATGAGCCCCGTGGACAGCCGTGACCACGTGGTCCGGGCCCAGGTCCAGAACTACCTGCCAGCCAACTACAACTCGAACCCCAACACCCCCGAGGACATCGTCAAGACGTTCCCGGGCGTCGAGTACGGCTTCCCGCGACCCCCCGGCACCATCGCCGGCCAACCCTGGTTCCTGCCCGAGTGCGGCGCGGGCCCGGACGCCCTCGACCCCTCGAAGGACAAGGAGGGAGCGAACCCGCCCGAGCGCCGCGAGACGCTCCCGAAGCTCGGCTCGCTCCCCGCACGCACCGGAGGTTCGAAATGAGCCGCTTCCTCGCGCTCGGTCTCGCCGCCGTCGCCGTCATCGCCGGCCTCATCGTCTTCCGCGGGGGCGACGATGACCCGTACACCCTTGCCATGCGCCTGAGCAACGCCGGCGGGCTCACCGACGGATCTCCCGTCGCCATCGGCGGCGTGAATGTCGGCACCGTCCGGCTCGAGGGTCATCAGGACCGGGTCGACGTGAAGCTCGAGATCCGCGACGAGTACGCCCCGCTGCCCCAGGACGTGCAGGTCCAGGTGCTCGCGCGCAACGCCCTCGGTCAGAAGCAGGTCCTCCTGACGCCGGGCGGCTCCCGCGCCGAGGCCCCCGACGGGTACCGGCTCCCTGACGATCAGGTGGAGGTAGCCACCGATCTCGACCAGCTCCTCGGAACGCTCGACGCCGACACGCGCACCCGCCTGGCGATCGTGCTCAACGAGACCGGGATGACCTTCGCGGGGCGCAAGGTCGACTTCAAGGCGCTGCTTACCGATCTCGCACCGGCGCTGTCGAGCGGCGCCGACCTCCTGGGGCAGCTGGGGCAGGACAACCGCTCCCTCACGAACCTCCTGGCGACCAGCGACCGCTTCATCGCCACGATGGCCCGCGAGCGGGCTCGACTGTCCAAGATGATCGACCGGCTCGGCCGCACGACCGAGACGGTGGCAACCAAGCGCGACGCCCTACGGGACACCCTCCGCACCGCGCCGGCAGCGTTGTCCTCGGCACGGTCCTTCCTCGCTGAGCTGCGCCGGACGACCGGCCCGCTGGCCGCGACGGCGCGGCAGCTCACCGCGACGGCGCCGTCCCTGCTGCAGACGATCGACCGCATCGAGCCCTTCCGCGCGGCCGCCGCCCCGACGTTGCGGGCGGCACGGGCCGCAGGCCCCTCGCTGACGCAGCTCTCCACGTCGACGCGTGGATCGCTCGCGAAGGCGGTTCCCGCGCTCACCTCGCTGCGCGACGCGAGCGTCAAGGAGATCCCCGGGGTCGGCGACGCGCTCGACGGGAGCATGGACAACCTGCTGGCCACGGTGGAGAACTGGTCGCGCGCGATCCAGTTCCGTGACGGCCTCGGACACATCTTCCGCGGGGAGGCCTCGTTCGCGCCCTCGTTCTACGAGCGGATCGTCGACAACCTCGTCCCCGCTGCGAAGCGCAGGCCGAAGCCCGCGCGCCGCAAGCGTGAGCGTCCGCCGACGCCGGGTGCACAGGCCCCCGCCCGCGACGGGGTCCCGACCCCGGCCAAGCCGAAGCTGCCGGACGTGAAGAAGGTCCTCGGCGACGCCACGCCGGCGGTCAAGCAGGCGACCGAGGAACTGCAGAAGGCCCTCGAGGGTCTCGGCGTCACCTCGGGCAGGGCCGACCGCGCGTCCAACGACCTCCTCGACTACCTCCTGGGCAAGTGATGCGCACCACGAACAGCAGCCGCCCGGCCCGTCGCCGGGGCCCCCGCCGGGACAAGCCGCCCGCGACCCGCACCGCGGTGCTCGGGCTCGCGGTGATCGCTGCCCTCACGGTCTTCGGGTTCTCCACGCTGCGTGTCTACAACGGGCTTCCGCTCGTCGACTACCGGACGGTCTACGTCTCGGTCCCGACCGTCGGCAACCTCCTGCCTCATGACGCGGTGCGCATCGGCGGCAGCCGCGTGGGACAGGTGCTCAAGCTCGACATCGGCCCGGACGGGCGCCCGCTCGCCGAGCTCCAGCTGAATCCCGGGACCAAGCTGCCCGAGGACACGACGGTCGGCATCCGGGCCAGTGGCCTGCTGGGAGCCCGCTACGTGGAGCTCAGGCCGGGCCGCGCCAGGACCGAGCTGCCGGAGGGATCGACGATCTCCGGCGGCGAGGAGTCCTACACCTACGGGCTCCCCGAGGCCGTCGCAGTGTTCGACGCCGAATCGCGGGGTGGCCTGCGCAAGACCGTCGGCGGCCTCGCCGAGGGGCTCCTGGCCAACGGGGCACCCCTCAACGGCTCCATCAAGACGGGGGCTCGCGCCCCCAAGGAGTTTCGCGTCCTCGCCCGCGAGGTGCTGCGCCGGGACGGCGCGGCCGCGCGCCTGCTGCCCTCCCTCGACTCGGCGGTCGCCCCGCTGGACCGGTCGCGCGGACAGTCCCAGCCCTTCATGGACGGGGCGACCCGAGCGGTCGATCCGTTCATCACGCAGCGCGACGCGACGCGGGCGACGATCGAGGCCGCGCCCGGTGCGCTCCGTGCCGCGGAGGGCGGCCTGCGGCGCGGACGCTCCGTGCTGCGCGCCGTCCGGGGCCTCAGCACAGAGGCCCGACGCACCCTGCCCGAGGCGCCCGCCGGACTCACGCAGCTGTCGCGTCTGCTCCGTGAGGCGCAGGTGCCGCTGCGACGGGCCGAACCGACGGTCCGCGACCTGCTGCCCGCGACCGCGAAGGCCGCGATCCCCGCTCTCAAGGCGACGGAGCCGCTCGTGCCACGGCTGAAGTCCGGGATCGACACCGCGCGGCCCCTCCTCGACTACATCAGCCGCTACGCCTGCGACGTCAAGAACACCGGGGCCGTGCTGCGGTCGATGACCGGGTTCGCGCAAGCCGGGAACGGGCCCGCGGGCCCCGCCATGGCGTTCCGCCTCCAGGCGGTCATCCCGGCCGGGCTGGAGGCCCTCGGCATCAAGGACGGAACCCAGATCCTCAAGCGCGAGGCCTACGAGGAGCCGTGCCGGTACGTCTCACGCCCGTACCCGCAGCTCGTCCCCGTCGGCTCGACCAGGAGGACCGGACGATGACCGGTGGACAGTCGACGCGGACGATCGGCGCGATCACCGCGATCCTGGGGCTGATCGTGACTGCCGTGATCTTCAGCGGCGTGTTCCGAGCGCCCTTCGCGCCGGGGACCCGCACGGTCTCCGCGAACTTCGAGCGCGCACCGCAGCTGCGCACGGGGTCGCAGGTCCGCCTCGAGGGGAACGTGGAGGGCAAGGTCTCCGCGATCGAGCCCGGCCCGACCGGCCGAGAGGTCCGCGTCGAGATGAAGATCGAGAACGACGCCGGCCCGATCTACAAGGACGCCACCGCGCGGCTGGGCTTCAAGACCCTCCTCGGAGGCGTGTTCTACATCGACCTGCAGCGGGGCACGGCCGCCGCCGGGCCGCTCGCCGACAGCGTCATCCCGCTGCGCAACACCACGGTGCAGTCCGAGATCGAGGACGTCACGACGGCCATCCGTGGTGATGCCGTCTCCGGCCTACGGACGCTGCCGGGCGAACTGGCGACCGGCCTGTCCGACGGCGACAGCGCGAGGAACGCGTTCGGCACCCTCACCGAGATCGCGCCGAACGCGGACAGGGCCCTGAACGCCGTCCGCGGGCGCGAGGCCGGGGACGACCTTCCGCAGCTCATCCACGCCGCCGGCAAGACCGTCGCGGCGCTCGACAGCGACACCGACCGGATGAAGACCCTGGTGGAAGGAGCCGCACTGACGCTCGACACCACCAACCGGCGCAGCGCGGAGCTCGCCGCCACGCTCGACGCCGCGCCGTCGGCGACCTACGACATGACGACCACGTTCGCCCGTCTGGACCGGACCCTCGGCAACGCTCGCTCGCTCGTGCGCCGCCTGCGCCCCGCGGCCGGCGACGTCGCTCCGACCCTCGCTCGCCTGCGGCCCACCCTCGTGGACACCGCCGGTCTGCTGGAGGACGCCCAGCCGCTCACGCGCGTGCTCCCCGCGACCGTGCGCAACCTCGTCGAGGCGTCCTCGGATCTCGGGCCGCTCGTGAAGGATGTGGGTCCTGCCCTGGAGCGGGTCGACAAGACGATCCTTCCGTACCTCCACCGCGAGGATCCGGGCACGGGCAAGTCGACCACGGTGATGATCGGCGGGTTCCTCGCCGGCTTCGGTGCGGGGTCGGCCGGGCAGAAGGACGCCAACGGCCAGTTCATCCGGTTCCCGGCGAGCGTCGGCGCATCGTCGGTCTACCTGCCGTGCAAGTCGAGCCTGACCGACCCCGACGCTGCGTCGCTCCTGGCGTGCGACAGGTTCAGCGACGCACTCGCCAGCTACTTGAACTACCTGCCGAAGCTCGGTCCCACGCCGCAGCGCACGACGAAGAAGGGAGGCCGATGAGCATGGTCGACGACCCCCGGAAGCGCCTCACGGAGGGCCTCACGGCAACCCGCTTGAAGATGGAGGCGCGTCGCGCCTCGGGCCCCTCGGCGTTCTTCGTGGCCGGCCTGGCGGTCGCGCTGCTGATCGCGGCGTACCTCTTCTCCAACATCAGCGAGATCTTCGGCAAGGACACCTACAAGGTGCGCTTCGCCGTCGCGCAGGACTACGGCGTCTTCGAGGGCTTCGACGACGTCCGCTTCCGCGGCGTCCCGGCCGGCACGATCACCAAGGTGGAGCGCCGAGGATCGCGTCTCATCCTGGTCGCGACCGTCCGCAAGGACCGCGGGGTGGTCTACCGCGACGCCCGTGCCCAGATCCGTCCGATCACCCCGCTGAACGACGTGTACCTGGACATCGTGGACCCGGGCACCCCCGCGGCCGGCCGGGCCGATCCGCAGCGACCGCTCGACGAGAGCCAGACGGAGACGAGCGTCACCGTCCCGGATGTCCTGAACATCTTCGACGCCGACGTCCGCGTCAGCACCGCCCGGATGCTGGACGATCTCGGCAACGGCATGAAGGACGGCGGCGTGAAGCTGCGCAACGCCTTCGTCGCGCTGGGACCGTTCCTGAGGCAGGCCTCCACGCTGACCGATCAGGTCGCGACCCGCGAGCGGGCCACGAAGCGGCTGATCCACAACGCCGCGATCCTCACCACGGAACTCGGGCGCCGCGAGACGGAGCTCAAGCGCCTCGTCGAGACCGGTGCGGCGACCGCCGGGACGCTCGGTGAGGAGCGCGACGGCCTGGACCGGACGCTGACCGAACTGGGCCCGACCGTGACCGAGTTGCGGGCGAGCCTCGCGGCCGTCCGGGGCGTCGTCGGCGATGTCGACACCGGCGTGCGCAGCTTGTATCCGGTGGCCGACAAGCTCGACGGAGCCCTTGGGTCGGTCCGCGACCTGAACTCGACGCTGGCGCCAGCGGTCGCCGGTCTGCGCCGGCCCGTGCGCACGCTGGTGCCCTGGGTCAAGCAGCTCGACCAGGTGACGGATCGGCTCCGTCCCACCGCCCGCGCGCTGCGGCCCCAGGCTCCGACCCTCAACCGGCTCACGCAAGGGCTCGTGGACTGCGAGAAGGGGATCATCGGCTTCTTCCAGTGGAACACCTCGCTCTCGAAGTTCGGTGACCAGAACGCGCCGATCCCCCGCGGCAACCTCGCCTTCGGCGTCCCTGCCGCGGGTGCGCCGGGCGAGCCGCTGCGGCAACCGATCCAGGCGTGCACCCCCGGCCTGCCGGTTCGCGGCGTGCCCTCGAAGGAGGATCTGCACTGATGTCCAAGGGTCGCGACGGGTTCGCCGGTCACCTCCTCACGGTTGCGCTCTTCACGGGCGTGTTCGTGGCGTGGTGCGGCTTCATCCTGTACCAGGCGGGCGCCCTGCCAAGCTTCAACAAGCCCTATGAGGTGAAGGCCCAGGTCGCCTCGGCGGCGCTGCTCACTCCCGGAGCGCGCGTCACGGTCGCAGGCGTCGAGGTGGGCAGCGTGACGAAGGTGGAGCGCGCCGACCCGCTCGGCCCGGGCTCGCGGCTCACCCTCGACATCACCGACGATCGGGTCACTCCCCTGCCGACGGACTCGCGGCTGCAGATCCGCACCCGCAGCCAGGTGGGTGAGAACTACGTCTCGATCGATGTCGGCAAGGAGGACTCCTCCGTTCCCAGCGGCGGCAGCCTCGCACCCGAGCAGGCCGACCAGCTCGTCGACGTCGATCAGGTCCTGAGCGTCCTGAGCGGCCCGACGAAGCAACGGGCGCGCACGATGCTCAGGGAGCTCGGCACGACCTTGGCCGGTCGGGGCAAGGACCTCAACCGGACGCTCAGCGCTGCCAACCCGGTGGTCCGCCAGGGGTCGAAGGTCGTCAGCACGCTGCACCGCCAGCGCACCACCGTCGCGCAGCTCGTCGACCAGCTCGGACGAGTGAGCGCCGCGGTCGGAGAGCGCGGCACCGCGATCGAGAGCATCGCCTATCGCGGGACCACGGCGCTGCAGGCGATCGCCGATCGCGACGCCGAGCTGGCCTCCTCGATCCGTGAGCTGCCGAGCACCTTGGCGAGCGTGCGACGCGCGAGTACGACCGTGGGAAGCGTCAGCGGCCGGGTGACGCCCGTGGTGACGAACCTCGCGGACGCGGTGCGACGACTGCGACCGGCGGTCGAGGCCCTGACCCCGGCGGCGCGTGACGGCCGCGCGTTGATCGCGAGCCTGTCTCGGGCCAACCCGGAGCTCGATCGCCTCCTGCGCGGTGCGACACGGGCGACGAAGCTGCTGCCGAACGCGCTTCCCAAGGTGCGGGGCGTCTTCTGCCAGCTCAACCCGGCCCTCCGACACGTCCTTCCGTACAAGGACGACCTGCTCGAGTCGGCGTTCCACCTCGGGTCGGGCTCGAACTCCTACGACGCCACCGGGCATCTCGTCCGTCTGGTGCCGCTCCTCAACGAGGGGTCGCTGTCGGGCGCACCCCCGGCAGTTCTCGAGGCGAGCAAGACGCTGCTGGCCTCCGGAGCGTTCCTGCCCCAGAAGCTCACGCGCTACAGCCCCTTCCTGGAACCGGGGGAGATCGGCAAGAACGTCGCCAAGCCGTCGGATCCGTCGAGTCCCGCGACGCTGCGTGACTCCGGCTTCAAGTACCCGCGGGTGAAGGCCGACTGCTGACCGCCCGTTGCGGGGGTCCGCGGATCCCGGGCTCCCGCACGACTTGACTCGGACGACTGGTCTGGACATACTGTCCATCAGAGTGTCCAGACGCTCTGAGTGCAGAACCAGCGAGAGAGGAATGACGTGACCCCTGACGCCCAGGCCCAGGCGGGCCCCCCCGCCACCGATCCGGCCGATCACCAGATGCTCATGGACATCTTCGGCGGGACCTGGGACCCGTCGCCGGCGTTCGCGAAGCTGCGCGAGAGCCGGCCCGTCGCGCACATCCCCGAGCTCGAGATCTGGCTCGTCAGCCGGTACGAGGACTGCGTCACGGTCATCCGCGACGTCAAGAACTTCGGTCACATGCCCACGGACATGATGTCCGAGGTCCCCGACGAGCTGAAGGACGTCCTCCCGCACGGCTACCAGGTCTGGTACCCGACGCTCATCAACACCGACCCGCCGGTGCACACGCGGATCCGGAAGCTCGCGCAGAAGCCGATCACCCCCAGGGCCGTCGCCCGCAAGGAGGACGACATCCGCGCGGCCGCTCACGCGATCGTCGACGAGTTCGTCGACGACGGTCAGGCCGACATCCTGCAGGCCTTCGCGCTCCCCCTCCCGATCAAGGTGCTCCAGCTGATCCTCGGGATTCCGCCGGAGGACCTCAAGAAGTTCGAGCGGTGGATCATCAACACGACGGAGTTGTTCAACCCCGCCATCTCGCCCGAGCAGCGTCTCGAGCTCGCTCGCGATCAGGTCGACTTCGGCGCCTACGTCGCGAACGCGATCCAGCGGCGCCGCGACGAGCCGGCGGACGACCTGATCAGCGAGCTGATCGCAGTCGAGGAGGAGGGCGAGAAGCGCCTGACCGACATGGAGGTCCAGGGCGTCGTCGCGCAGCTCATCCTCGCCGGCTTCGACACGACGGCGGGTGCCCTGTGCTTCGCGCTCATGCATCTCTGCCGCAATCCCGAGATCCTCGAGCGGGTCCGCAACGACTCGAGCCTCCTCCCGGTCGTCGTCGAGGAGACCGTGCGGCGCAGCACGCCCGTGCGCGGTGTGGTGCGACAGACCAAGAACGACGTCGTGCTGAACGGCCAGACGATCCCCGCCGGTTCGCGTGTCATGGCGATGGCCTCCTCGGCCAACCAGGACCCGGAGCAGTTCAGCTGCCCGCACCAGTTCGACATCGACCGCGACCCCAGTGAGCTGCGGCGCCACATCGGCTTCGGGCAGGGGGTCCACAAGTGCATCGGCCAGCCGATCGCCCAGACCGATATCCGGGTCGGACTCGAGGTCCTGCTCGAGCGCCTACCCAACCTCCGCCTCGCGAGCGAGGACATGCCGATGTCCCCGGGAATGATCTTCCTGCGGCCGTCGAAGCTCGAGCTCGCCTGGGACAAGCCGTGACCGACCGACAGGAGTCGAGCCGATGATCACCCAGCCCTCCACCCCCCGACTGCTCGCCGTCATACGTGAGCAGCTCAACGCCATCGCCCCCACGCTTACGGATCCTGCGGCCGCCGCCGGCATCGGCATGCTGGATCGCGTGCTGCTGACCCTCGAGGTCCGTGCCGAGCACGAGATCGCCTGGATGGTCGAGGCGGTCGACGAGATCACCAGCACCGCGAAGGACGTGATCCCGGAGCTCGCGGAACCGCAGGCCGCCCAAGCCGCGCTCGACGCGCTCGAGACGGGACGCACCGGCAGCCTGCACCTGTCCGACGTGACCGCCGAGTTCAACCTCGCTGGCCGTCTGCTGTCGGAGTTGCTCGAAGCGACGGCGGCGACCACAGGAGCGTCCCGCGACCGGGTCATGGGTCTGCTCGAGCACCGACTGGCCAACGAGATGGCGGTCCAGGGCGCGGACTTCGCGCTCGTCGGCCGCGACTAGACCCCCGCTACCCCCGACGTCTACCGAGGAGATCACCATGGGCTGGACCGACACCATCGACGTATCCGACGAGCACTTCCATCCGAAGAGCGACGATCCGTACTGGAGCGAGAACACGCTACTCGGGTTCACCGTCCCTGAGCGCAATCTCTGCGGCTTCATCTACTACTACTTCCGTCCGAACATGAACCTCGTCGTGGGTGGCACCGCGATCTGGGACAACACGGGGGAAGACGTCTACAACTGCAAGTACTTCGGCTGGGATCAGCACCTCGTGATCCCGGAGGGCGCCGACATGTACGACTTCACGCTCTCGAACTCGCTCAGCGCGAAGATGATCGAGCCGCAGCAGAAGTACCAGTTCGGGTACGACCGCGCGGGGACGAAGATCGACCTCACCTGGACCGCCGACGCCGCCCCGCACTACATGAAGCTCAAGAAGGGTGGCGACGTCGATCCTGGGATCGCGAACTGGGTCTCCAAGGACGGCGAGTTCTCCGTCGGCCACTACGAGCAGGCCGGCCGGTTCGTCGGAACCGTCGAGGTGGAGGGCGAGGTGTTCGACGTCGACTGCGGCGCGCTGCGCGACCGAGGCTGGGGCCCGCGTCACGCGGACATCGCCGATCCGCTGCGCGCCGGCTGGCCGTATGCCTTCGACGGGCCGGAGAGTGGCTGGCATCTGTACGACCCGCAGACGGAGCTCTCGTTCGAGGAGGATCCGATCGAGGGAACGACGGAGACCGTCACCACGGGCTTCTACATCCGTGATGGCGTGAAGGCCCAGGTCGTGAGTGGCACGCGACGCGCCGAACGTGGCCGCGACGGCCGCGTGCTCTCGCAGGTGATCGACTGCGTCGACGAGCTCGGCCGAGAGTTGCACGCCGTGGGGACGGGCCTGAACTGGCTCAAGTGGCCGATCAACAGCGACATCGTCAACTGGTGGTCGCTCGTGAAGTGGGAGTACGACGGTCGCGTCGTGTACGGCGAAGATCAGGACTTCATGAACTTCCGGCACTACCGGCGGTACTGGAACAAGCTGGTCGCCCGGGACCCCGACCTCATGAACTGCCTCCCCGAGTCGGCGGACCGCCCCGCCTGACGAGGCATTCGGGTCCGGGTGGCTCACGCCATGCCTGGCCCGCTCGACCGGAACCACAAGAGGAGACGACGTGTTTGACCCCAGCGAGATGCCCGCGCGCCTGGAGGCCTTCCTGGCCCAGCGGCACCCCGACACCGGCGAGATCGCCGTGAGCGACTATCAGCCGCTCACCGGCGGCTACAGCCGTCTGATGGCGAAGTTCACGGCGACGATCGACGGCGAGGTCCAGCACCTCATCGCTCGCGGGGATCCGCCCGCCGGCCAGGAGTTCATCGTCACGGATCGAGACCGGGAGTGGGCGTTGCTCTCGGCCCTGACTGCGGACGGCCGCGCGCCCATGCCAAGAGCGCTGTACTACGACGCAGACGGCTCCGAGCTCGGGACCAAGGCGATCGTGCTCGAGTTCGTCGAGGGGGGCTCGTTCCAGTCTCAGGTCACCGCCTCGGAGGACGACCGGCCTGCGCAGCTCGACACGCTCGCGAAGCTCGCATCGGAGATCCACGCCGTCGACCTCGACGTGCTCCCAGCGGAGATCGACCGTCCGCAGGACTGGGACGCGTACTTCGACGACTGCGTCGCCGCGTGGCGGGAGATGGATGCGCAGCACGTCGAGGCCATGCCCGTGTTCCGGCACGTCGCGTCGTGGCTCGAGCAGCACAAGCCGGCGCCCGCGCCGTTGACGCTGGTGCACGCCGAGCTGCAACCGCCCAACATCATGGTGGGCGATGACGGTCGCCTGCTGGCCGTCGACTGGGAGGTCGCCCGCATCGGCGATCCCCGCGAGGACCTCGGGTGGTTCCAGTTCATGAGCTCTGTCGCCCAGCCCCCGGACATCATCGCGTCCGATCCCGAGGGGTTCGCGCGCCGCTACCGCGAGTTGACCGGCCTCGGGGAGGACGTCGTCAACCCTGCGACGATCGCCTACTTCGCGATCCTGCCCACCGCGCGGGTCTTCGGCCTCCTGCTCGAGAACCTGCGCGCGCTGTCGTCTGGGGCGACGTCGTCCCTGGCGGCGGCGTTCACCATCGGGTTCCTCTCCGCCGCGCAGGCCTGGTGGGTGGCGACGATGGCGGCGATCGAAGATCAGATCTGATGGGGACGGCCCGCCCGGCGCTGCAGCGCGCGTGCGCGTGGTGCGCGCCGGTCGGGCTGGTCCTCACGTTCAGCGGGATGCTGGTCGCCGGCTGGCTCCCGCCGCCCTTCCCCGGCGACGGCGCCACCGAGGTGGCCGCGTACTACCGGGAGCACCGGGAGGCGATCCGGCTCGGCTCGATCCTCATCGCGGTGGGCGGCGTCCTGCTGCTGCCGCTCGTTGCAGTGACCTCCGTCTACCTGTCGGCCATCGAGCGGGACCGCGGTGCCTTGAGCAACCTCCAACTGATCAGCGGGGCCCTCGGCCCCGTGGCGTTCGTGATCCCGAGCTTCCTCTGGGCGGGGGCCGCGTTCGATCCGGCTCGCTCGCCGGAGATCACCAAGCTGCTGCACGACACGGCGTGGCTGCTGTTCATCGCAGGGGTATGGACCTTCGTCGTCCAGAACCTGGCGATCGGCGCCGCGGTCCTCTGCGACGCGCGGACCGATCCAATCTTCCCGCGCTGGCTCGGCTACCTCGCGATCTGGACCGCGGTGCTGTTCACCCCGAGCTGCCTCGTGGTGTTCTTCCGCGAGGGGCCGTTCTCGTGGAACGGCATCTTCACCTTCTGGCTCGCGGCGGCCGCCTTCGTCGCCTGGACGGCCGCGCTGGTCTGGACGGTGCAGCGCGCGATCACGCGGTCCGTGGCCTACGGCCCCGGTGCGAGCGCGTAGAGACTCCGCCACACGACGTCGCGGTAGCCGTCGACGAACTGCGCCAGCAGCTCCTCGTCCTCGAGGCGCAGGAGCTGGTGGCCGCCCCGCTGTCCCATCCAGATCAACCACGTCGCGGTCTCGCGCGGCGGTACATCGGGGACGACCCACCCTTCCCGCTGCCCGGCCCGGATGTGCTTGGTCAGTTGCGTCACCGAGACCGCCGTTGCCGCCTCGACGACCTCGCGGATGATCGGGTCGTAGGAGGTGGCATCGAAGATGACCGAGAGCTCGGTGGCGTGTGAGCGCCAGACTGCCGCCATCCCCCCGAGGACGTCGCGCATCTGGTCCGATGTCGGCGCGGTGTCGATCGCCGTCCAGCGAGCAGTGGCCTCGTGGAGCTCGGCGCCGATCGGGCCGAAGCAGACCTCGAGGAGCTCCGTCTTGTCCTGGAAGTAGAGGTAGAACGTCGAACGCCCGATCCCGGCGGCACTCGCGAGCCGCTCGACGCCCACCGAGGGAAAGGATGCGTCGTCCTCGGTGAGATGATCGGTCGCGCGGAGGATCTGCAGGGCCAGCTCGACCCGGCGTTGCTCGCGATCGACGCGGCGGCCAGTGGGTCTGCTCATCGGTCGAAGGTGTACAGGACGTTCCACACGATCCCGGCGTAGGCCTCGATCAGGCGCCGCGTCGGACGTTCACCCCGGTGCACGAGCGCGCGCAGACCGCTCTCGCCCATCCAGCTCAGCCAATGGGCGATCGTGTCAGCGTCCAGTCCGGGGTCCATCCACCCGTCGTTCTGGGCGGTGGTGATGTGCTGCGTCACCGCGGCGAAGGAGTGCTCCAGCGAGTCTTCGAGATGCTCCCGGACCCGTCCGTCGTAGGCGGCGGCCTCGACGACAGCGGTGAGCAGCAGGCCGTGCTCGGCGTAGGCGACGAAGATGTCCTCGACGGCCTTCTCGAGATCCGCACGGGTCGCGTCGCGGGGGAGCGACCACCAGCCCTCACCCGCGCCGGTGATCGCTTCGAGAGCGTCGTCGGCGAGCTCGGTGAGGAGATGGCCCTGATCCTCGAAGAACAGGTAGAACGTCGAGCGCGCGACGCCGGACTCCGCGCAGATGCGCTCGATGCTCAGATCCGTCCAGCGCTCGCCGTCGGCCAGGAGGGTGGTGACCGTGGCCGAGAGCGTGGCGGTGATGACGGGCCGACGCCCAGCCCGGCTGACGCGCTTCTTGTTGGGGGCCGACGCCACGGACGGGCACGCTACCGCAGCGGCTGGACGCGCTGTCCGACTCGACCGCTGGAGGGTCCGTCTGTACACTCCGTCCACGACTCCTCGACCACGCCGGTCGGTGAGCTTCGGCGGCCCATGGGATCGGTAACACGCACCACGAAGACGAGCTCTCGGGCCACGCGTCGCGACGAGATGTCCCGACGCCTGCTCGACGCGCTCGAGCAGAACCTCGCCACCGCCAGCGTCACCGAGTTGAGCGTGGACAGGCTGGCGCGGGACGCGGGGGTCTCCCGGTCGGCGTTCTATCTGCACTTCGAGGACAAGGCCGACCTCCTGCGGCTGCTGTACGCGAACGTCGTCGAGGAGCTCATCGAGGCTGCCGGGGTGTGGTGGAGCCTGCCGCCGGGCTCGACGAAGGAAGAGCTCCTCGACGGGTTCCGCGTGCTCCTGGACACCTACCGCGAGCACGCGCTGCTGATGCAGGCCGTGGTCGAGGTGGCCACCTACGATCCTGATCTGCGGGACGAGTTCGACGCCTTGATGACGCGCGCCGTCGGCGAGGTCGTGGAGCACATTCGCGCCGGGCAGGAGTCCGGATCCATCCGCCGCGGTCTGGACGCGCAGCCGGTGGCGAGCTGCCTGACCTGGATGACCGAACGGGTGCTGATGCAGGTCCTCGGTACTGCCGACGAGGCGGAGGCGCAGCGTCACCTCGCGGGGCTCGTGGATGTGTACTGGCACACGCTGTACCAGCGTGACGATTCCTGCTGAGTCGCGAATTCGGACAGCATGTCCGGATGCCGTGTTGCACATTCCGTCCAACAGGGTGTAGCATCGCCCGTACGCCTCGAGGGCCGCGCGTCCTGTGCGCTCGCGGCGTGGAGGAGAACTGTCAGATGTCGAGCGAGGTGTCACTCATGGCCATCCCCGACGAGGCCCCGGTGCTGCGGATCGAGGAAGCGTTGGCTCGCGCGCTCGACGGGGACGCCGGCGCCGTCGCTCGGCTCGAGCACGCCGACACCAGCGTCGCGTTCCGCGCCCCCGGTCAGGACGGAGCCGTGCTGCTCCTGGACCGGGTCCCGACGCTGATCCCGGCAGAAGATGAGCCTGCGGAGATCGAGATCCTCTTCACCGCCGAGCAGGCGCGTCGGTTCGTCGTCGGTGCGCTGCCCCTCACCGCGGCGATCGTGAGCGGGCAGGTTCGCGCGGAGGGCCCGGTCCGCAAGTACCTCGAGGTCGATCCGATCCTCCGCAAGCTGCTCGGCGAGGGTCATGCGGGGTCAGAGTACGACGGCCGCTCCGACGCGCCCGAGGAACGGATCACGGAGGCGATCGACCCGGCGCTGCTCGCCATCGAGACTCGCGACCTGCACAAGAGCTTCGGCTCCAACCACATCTTGCAGGGGCTGAACCTCGCGATTCCCGAGGGGGCGATCTCCGTCATCCTCGGGCCCTCCGGAACCGGGAAGAGCGTGTGCCTGCAGCACGTGATCGGCATCATGAAACCCGACGCGGGCGACGTGCTCATTCGCGGACGCGCCCTCAGCAGCATGTCTCGGGCCGAGATCCTCGGGCTCCGCCGGACGATCGGCGTCATGTTCCAGGACGGAGCCCTCTTCAGCGCGCAGAACGTGTACGAGAACGTCGCGTTCCCGCTGCGCCAGCACACCGACTTCGCGGAGTCCGAGATCCGCCAGATCGTGATGGAGCATCTGGAGAGCGTGGGTCTGGCCAACGCGGGCAGTCGCATGCCCAACGAGCTCTCCGGCGGCATGCGCAAGCGCGCCGGCCTGGCGCGGGCGCTCGCGCTCAACCCCGGCATCGTGCTGTGCGACGAGCCCGACTCCGGCCTCGATCCGGTCCGCACGGCCCTGCTGGGCGATCTGCTGGTCGAGCGGCACGCCGAGCACGGTGGCACGATGGTGGTCGTGACGCACAACATCATGCTGGCGCGGAGCATCGCCGACCACATCTCGGTGGTGTGGCGCGGGAAGGTGCTGGAGGCCGGCATGACCGAGCAGATCCTGCAGTCGGACACGCCGTTCATCGAGCAGTTCCTCTCCGGGGCGGCGCACGGGCCGCTCACCATGGACGCCTGACACCGCGGCCGGGCCGTCGGGTGCCCCGGCGTGGGCGGTCGCTCGACCCGGCTACCGGATCACGCGAAGCGCAGCGCGAGCGAGCCTGCTCTCGGGGATGCTGGCGGCCGTGCCGGCCTCGTCCGCTGGAGGCGTCGAGAGCGCGGGCGGTGTCTCGTGCGCCGGTAGCCGCTTTGCCATGAGCCGCACGACTTCGAGGAAGCGCGCCGACGGTCGCGGCGACGAGGGGTACGAAGGTCTGCGCATCCGTGGAGCACCTCCTCAGGGGAACGGTTCGACTGCGCGTGGATACCCATGAAGTGCGACTGATGAAACGGTACGGGCCGACTACCCGCTCCTGATTTCGGGAGGTGGCGCGTCTGCGCTGCGGGGGAGCTTCGGCGCTCCGCTCCCCAGTGCGTGCCGGCCTGTCGCTGGGTCGAGACCGTCGGCCACATCAGCTTCCTCCGCGGGCCGGCGCGCGAGCCCAGGCGCGTCGAGCGGTAGGGTCCGCAGCCAACCCATACATCCCGGGGGGTCCCAAGTCGAGGGGCTGAGAGGGCACTGCCTTGCGCCGACCCGACGAACCTGATCTGGCTCATACCAGCGAAGGGAGGACCCGTGTCACACCGACCCACTCCTACGTCCGGCGGCGGCTGCCGGACCCAGATGCACCTCGCCCGGAAGGGCACCATCACGCCTGCGATGCAGCGGGTGGCCGCGCGCGAGCACCTCGACGCCGAGGTGATCCGCGCGGAGGTTGCGCGCGGCCGGATGGTGATCCCCGCCAACCACCGTCACCTCGACGGCGCGCTCGACCCGATGGCGATCGGGCTCAAGGCGCGCGTGAAGATCAACGCCAACATCGGCAGCTCGCCGACGTCGTCATCCGTCTCGGAGGAGATCGCGAAGCTCACGGTCTCCGAGCGCTGGGGCGCGGACACCGTGATGGACCTCTCGACCGGCAAGGACATCGACGAGACCCGCGAGGCGATCCTGGCGGCCGCCATGGTTCCGATCGGGACGGTGCCGATCTACCAGGCCCTCGAGCGGGTGAAGGCCCCGGAGGACCTCACCGCCGACCTGCTGCTCGAGGTCATCGAACACCAGGCTCGCCAGGGCGTCGACTACATGACGATCCACGCTGGCGTGCGGCTCGAGCACCTGCCCCTCTGCCAGCACCGCGTGACGGGGATCGTCTCGCGGGGCGGAGGGCTGCTCGCCCGCTGGATGGTTGAGCACATGTCCGAGAACCCCCTGTACGAGCGCTGCGACGAGGTGCTCGAGATCTGTCGCGCTCATGACGTCACGGTCTCGCTCGGGGACGGCTTGCGCCCTGGCTCGATCGCCGATGCCTCCGACGCCGCGCAGTTCGCCGAGCTCGACACGCTGGGGGAGCTGACGCAGCAGGCGTGGGACCGGGACGTGCAGGTCATGGTCGAGGGGCCCGGCCACGTGCCCCTCGACCAGCTCGAGGAGAACGTGCGGCGACAGCAGCGCGTCTGCCACGAGGCGCCCTTCTACACGCTCGGACCGCTGGTCACCGACGTCGCCCCCGGATACGACCACATCACGAGCGCGATCGGGGCGGCGATCGTCGGCTGGTACGGCACCTCGATGCTCTGTTACGTCACGCCGAAGGAGCACCTCGGGCTCCCCGATGCTGATGACGTCAAGCAGGGTCTGATCGCCTATCGCATCGCTGCGCACGCGGCCGATCTCGCGCGCGGGAACGTGATCGCCGCGCGCTGGGACCGGTCACTGTCCGAGGCGCGCTTCGCGTTCGACTGGAACCGTCAGTTCCAGCTCGCACTGGATCCCGAGACCGCGCGGGCGATGCACGACCAGACGCTGGCCGACGACTACTTCAAGACCGCCGAGTTCTGTTCGATGTGCGGACCGAAGTACTGCCCGATGCACAACTTCCGCGACGTCGACTGGGACGCGGTCCGGGCGACGGTCGCCGAGCGCAGGCGGGCCCGTGCCGTGGGCTGAGGGCGCAGCACGGTCCCGCCCGCCGGTCAGGTCTCGCTGGGCGGCATCGCCGTTCAGGCCGCTCGCGCCGCAGTGGCGGGCCGGCCGGAGGTCTCTCCCTGCAGGGTCTCGACCGCGAACTCCGCGGCGAGCCCGTCGAAGCGCCGGTGGTGACGCAGCATCGCGTGCTTGCCGCCCTCGACCGTGACGTACTCGGTGGGGACGACGCGGCGCAGGCGCTGGGCGAGCGCGAGCGAGCGAGCGGGGCTGGCGACCCGGTCGCGGTCCCCGTGGACGATCAGCAGCCGCTCGCCGTCCAGGCCGGGCGGCACGTCGTCGGGGTAGACCCACGGGGCCAGCGCGACGGCGCTTCGCACGGCCGGGTGCGGGGCGGTGAGCAGGGCGGCACGCCCGCCGAGCGAGTGGCCGACGAGGCAGGCCGGCAGACCGGGCCCGAGGCGCGTCTCGATCTCCGCGAGCGCCCACCGCGCGTCGTGCACGGACGTGTCATCGGCGTTCCAGCCGCGGAAGCGGTTCAGCAGCCGGAAGACCGCGAGGTCATCGCCGCCCGCACGGGCGATCCGCCGGGCGACCGGGACCATGCGCAGCACCGAGAGCTGGGTCGGGCTGACCGCCACGCCTCCGCCGTGGTCGGCCCCGCCGTGCAGCACGAGGACCACGCCGCTCGGGCGGTCCGGGACGCTGACGTCGATGAGTCGCGGCGCATGCTCGATGACCGGCGGCATACCCGCTTCCTACGGGACGGCACACGCCGTGGTTCACCTCCAGGGACCGGCCCGGCCCGACAGGACCGCGAAGCTGGGGCCGCGGATCCGACGCGTGCGGCCGCACGCTCTGGCAACCTCCCGGCCCGGCGGTCGCACGGGCGCGGGGCAGACGAGGAGAGCACGCAGATGGCCCGCTGACGTTGGAGGAGCGCTTCGACGAGAAGGTCGCGGCGCACATGCTGGAGTTCGGGAACCAGATGCCGGGGCTCCAGCAGTACCTGGGCATCTCGTTCGTGAAGATCGAGGCGGGGCGACTGTGGGCGGAAGCGGATCTCGCGTCGCAGGAACCGACGCCCTCGGGCAACCTGCACGGCGGCGTGATCGCGGCCGTGCTCGACCACGTCACGGGCGCGGTCGTCTACCCGGTCATCCCGGTCGGACACTGGGGGGCGACGACCGAGCTCAAGATCAACTACCTCGCCCCGGTCGCGCCCGGCATCCTTCGCGCGGAGGCCTCGGTGCTGGGCCTGGGCAACCGCAGCGCCGTCGTGCGCGGCGAGGCCTACGTCGAGGACCGGCTCGTCGCTGCCGCGCAGGGCACGATCACGATCGTGGCACCGCGGGTGCAGGCCGAAACGTAGGGGCGCGCCACGCGTCGCGGGTCACATCCGCACGTCTACCGGAGGTCCGAGATCTCTGCCGCTCCGGCGACTCGTCAGGCAAAGGCGCGGAATAAGACGCGCTTTAATGCGCAAAAATACGCTTGGCCACCGTATATACTGCGCAAATGCGCAGTAGCACTCTGGGTGGCTCCGACGGCCTTGCCATGCCTATCCCGACGTCTTCTCTTCGCTCGGAGCGCATCTGCGTCTGGTGCGGCCTGGCGCTCGTGGTCCTCCTCGGGGTGGGGTTCGTCCTGGCGGGGCTCGTACCGCCGCCATCGCCCGCGTCGTCCGGAGAGCAGATCCGCGACTTCTACGCCGAGAACGCCGACCTCAAGCGAGTCGGGATCATCCTGCTCTCGGTCGGCGGCAGTCTGTTCCTGCCGTTCGGTGTCGCGGTTGCCGCGCAGCTGCGCCGCATCGAGGGACCGGGGTCGCCGGCCGCCTACGTCCAGCTCGGCGCCGCGACGATCACGGCAGCGACGACGATCATCTACACGTTCATGATGCTGACCCTGGCCTACCGGCCGGACGGGCGCTCGCCGGACGTGATGCTGGCGCTCAACGACCTCGCGTGGCTGCCGTTCGTGGGCGTCTGGTCGCCCGGGGCGCTGCAGGCTGCGGCCGTCGCGGTCGCGATCTTCGCCGACCGCCGGCCGCCCGGGGAGCGGATCCTCCCGCGCTGGCTGGGCTGGGTCAGCGCCTGGATGGCGTTCACCTCGCTGACCGGGTCGCTCGTGCCGTTCTTCACCGACGGGCCGTTCGCCTGGAACGGCCTGATCGGGTTCTACGTCGCGGCCACCGTGTTCCTGGGCTGGTACCTGGCCGTGTTCACCGTCCTGCTGCGCACGACCGCGCCGCGGGTCCGGGGCGCTGCCACATGAGCACCGCGACGGAGTCCCGGCAGGCCGAGCGGAGAATCCCGGGGGAGGCCGGTCTGTGGGCGTTCATCCTGCTGGACCTCGTGGTCTTCACGGTCTTCTTCGTGACCGTCCTGCACTACCGCGGCGAAGCCCCGGCGGCGTTCGCCGCCGGGCAGGCCGAGTTGCACGGCGGGCTCGCGGTGATCAACACGCTGTTCCTGGTGACCGGGTCCCTCGTCGTCGTCCGCGCCGTCGAGGCGGCCCGCAGCGGCGCCGTACTGGCGGCGCGCCGCTGCCTGACGGCCGCGATCGCGACGGGCTGCGGGTTCCTGGCGGTCAAGGGGCTCGAGTACGCGTTCCTGCTGAGCGAGGGCTACTCGATCCACGACGGGACCTTCTACCTCTGCTACTTCGCGTTCACCGGTGTGCACCTCGTCCACGTCGTGGTCGCGACCGCGGTGCTCCTGTTCATGCGCCGGGCCCTACGCGCCGGGTCCTCACCCGCGCCCCGCCTCCCGCTGCTCGAGGGCGGTGCCGCGTACTGGCACATGGTCGACTTGCTTTGGCTGATCCTGTTCCCGCTGCTGTACCTCTCCGCATGAGGCGCCAGATCTTCCGCACCGACGTCGTCTCCGCGGCCTGGGCGGCGCTGGTCCTCGCAACCGGGGTGTCGTGGTGGCTAGGGGCCGACCACGGGCTCGGGGCGGGCGACGCCGCGGTGGCCGGCGTGCTGGCGATCGGGTTCGCCAAAGCCTGGGTCGTCGGTCGCTGGTTCATGGACCTGCGCGCCGCGCCGCTCTGGCTGCGGCGCTGCTTCGACGCCTGGGTCGGCGGGTCCGGGATCGCGGTCTGCGTGCTCAGCCTCGCGATCTGACCCGTTCGTCAGACCGTGAGCGCCGGCACCGCGTCGGCGTCCAGTGAACCTGCGGATCGTGCGGGCGCGGTCGGGCCGGCGTGGCGGTCGGCCAGGCGGGCCGCGGCGAGCACCGCGGCGGCGGTCATCGCGATGCTCAGGAGCGACGCGCCCACGCGTACCGCGCTCGGGACGTCGGCGTGCAGCGCCGTGGCCACTGGGAAGATCGGGATCATGAGCAGGCCGCCCGCGACCGCGGGGCAGGCGGCGACCCGCCACGCCGCTCCACGCGGCGAGCCGGGCCAGCGGTCGGTCACCGCGTACATGAGGCCGCCGGCAGCGATCGGGATGAAGCCGTTGAGCACGACCCAGTGCAGCGGGAACCCACCGATCTCCATCGGCTGATCGCCGTAGTACTGGTAGAGGTCCCACTGCAGGAACGGGACCTCGAGCAGCAGGTCGGTCACGCCCCACAGCAGGAAGGTGCCATAGACGGCGCGGGCCCCGTGCCCGGCCCGCAACTGGGTCAGGAGCAGGTAGCCGCCGAAGCCGATGAAGAGCGCGTACCCGAGCATGTCGAAGAGCGGGTCCTTCATCCCGAACGCCTCGACGTACGGGAGGGGGATGTTCGACGGGAACCAGACCTTGGTGAGGGCGTTGTAGACCGGGGGGACGACCGCGCCGACGGCCAGTCCGCCGGCCAGTGCGGCGAGCGGATGGATGGTGCCCTCGCGCCGCGCTCGATGAGCGAGCCACGCCAGGGTCCCGAGCATGTTCACGGCGAACAGGGCGTAGAAGGCGGTGTAGGCCCCGGAAGGGGCGCGCATGTCCAGCGGCGCGTCGGTGATGAACATCGCGCGGTCAGTCTGCCGAGGCGCCGACGGGGACGCGCCGGTCGGGGGTCTGGAGGTCGGGGCCGGGTTCCTCCACGCCGGGTGGCCGGCCGGCGGCGAGGTCGCGCGAGACGACCACGAGCCGGGGCAGGACCCGCGCGATCGCGGTGACGCACGCGAGGCTCAGGCCGATCGACGCCACCGCGCACAGGTACTTGGCCGGGTCCGACCAGGACGAGTTGATCGCCGTCGAGACCGGCCAGGCCACGATGCCCGATGCGGCGCCGAGCGCCACCGAGGGCAGCAGGATCAGCCACGCCTGGGCGCGCCCGCGGAGGTGGTCGAGGGCGAGCAGCAGCAGTCCGCCGCCGAGAATGACGTGCAGGCCGTCGATGCCCGCCCACCAGACGGGGTAGCCGAGGACCTTCATCGGCGGGTCGCCGTAGAACTCCAGCACGCCGATCCACGCCGACAGCCCGATCGCGACGAAGTCGATCACGACGACCATGCCGTAGATGGCCCACACGTCGCGGGAGCGCAGGCCCGACCGCTGGAAGTGGCGGGCCATGAGGTACAGCAGCCCGCCGCAGAACCACGCGTAGCCGATCGGGACGAACATCGGGACCGAGCGCCCGAAGGACTCGAGCACCGGCAGGTTCTGATCGGGCGGGTAGCCGACGAGGACGACGTTGTCGAGCCAGGACTCCATGAGACCCGACAGCGCGCCCCCGAGGAGCAGGAAGGGGAGCGCGGGCCCGACCCGGCGCTCCGCGGGTGAGGTCAGCCACCAGACCAGCAGGCCGGCGGTGAGCACCACCATGAGAACCGTGTAGACGATCAGGGCCGCGTCGGGGTTGTCGCGGACGGGCATGGCGGGAACGGCGGACAGCATGCGGGCGGTCTCCTCGGATCG
>NZ_JBFIGP010000003.1:0-38878 GCF_041602235.1 Paraconexibacter sp. | reverse complement strand
GCCCGTCGACGCCGCGACGCCGCCGGACGAGGGTGCCCCGCCGGACGCGGGCGTCGTCCCCCCGGACGATCCGGGAGCCGGGGTCTTGCGGATGTCCCGCACGGCACGGACGAACAGCGGCTCGGCCTCCACGGACCCGGCACGCTTGCTCGTGTACGCCGTGAGCCGGTAGAGCCCCGCCTTCCGAAGCCGCAGGCGGGCCGCGAAGCGCGTCCCCTTGACCTTGACCGGCACGTCGGCGACGCGCACGTACCGTCCGCCCCCGGCGTCCCGCTCGACGCGGACCCGGACCCCGGCCCGCGGCCGGACCCGACCGGAGATCGCGATGGTGCGTCCCGCCTGGATGCGGGTGGTGGCCGCCTCCGCGGTGAGCGCACGCGTCATCTTCACCGACACCCGCGGTGAGCGGACCGACGCCGCCCCCTCCGCCGGCCGGGCGGTCACCCGCACCACGCCGGTGGCCCGCCACGGCGCCTCGACCTCGAACGACCCGTCGCGCTCCGTGGTGGTGCGGGCGATCGTCGTGAACCTGCCACTGGAACCGCGCTTCTGCAGGTTGATGCGCACCCCGCCGACCGGGTTCCCGTCGGCTCCCGTGAGCTGCCCGGAGAACGCCGCCGGCTGGGCGTACGGCACCGCGGTCTCCGCCGCGCGGATCGACAGCCGCGCCACCGCGGCGACGGCCGGTGAGACGCCCGCCGCCCGCGCGCGGATCGCGGGAAGCTGCGCGTACAGCGCGTTGCCCGGGCACTCGGTCGAGCATCCGTCCCGATGCCCGCTGATGCGCTCGAACGTGACGAGACGCCCGCTGGGATAGCGGTTGGTCTTGCCCCCTCCGCTCGTCACCTGGACCGTCCCGGTCGCGGGAGCACCGTGCACCGCGAGCTTCCATCCGATGAGCCGCCCGAGGGCGTCGATCGCCGCGTCGGACTGCGGCACCGAGGAGAAGGTCCCCAGGTTCGCGACCCCGGTGGAGAAGCGGTTGTACCCCTCGGCCTGCGCACCGATGACGGCCTGGTCCACACCCCCGGCGCGCCCCTCGAAGATCTGGCCGAACCGATCGACGATGAAGTTGTAGCCGATGTCGTTCCAGCCGTTGGAGTCCCGGTGGTACTTGCAGATCGAGAGCACGATCCCGGCCGAGTCGCGCGCGGTGTAGTCGTTCGCCGAGACGGTGTGATGGACGAAGGCCATCTGCACCTGCCCGTAGCTCGGCCCCGTGCGCGGCGGACAGCGCCCCGCCTCCCACACGTCGCGGCCGATGATCGGCGGCGCACCCCCGGCCTGGCTGGCACGCGCGGAAGCGGTCGCCGCGCGCGCGGTCGCTGCCGACCGGGCGTCGGCGGGCACCGCGACGAACGCGACGCGCACCCCCCCGAGCGGGCGGCGGGCCCGGAGCTGCAGCTCGTCGGCATCCCCGACCCAGACGGGCTCGCTGGCGGCGAGCGGGCCGCGGTCGTCCGGACCGTGGCGAGCGACGTCCAGCGGCGCCCACCGGCTCCACCGGCCGCCCCGGGGCCGTGCGCGGACCTCGAGACCGGCGCCGCGGACCCCGGCCCCGCGCACGCCCAGCAGGTCGAACCGGCGAGGTGCCCGGAGGACGCCGGTCTGTCGGCCCCCCCGGAACGCCGACCCGGGGACGTCCATCGAGAAGCTCTGGGGACGCCGGCGCCTGGCTGCCCACGCCGACGTGATGCCGCCGCCTGAAGGCACGAACGCGGCAGCCCCGGCGAGGGCACCGGTGGCGAGCAGGCGTCGACGTGTCAAGTGGTGCGGCATCAGCCCCTCCAACCCGGTTCGACGCTCACGGTTGCGTTCCCCACCGCTGCAAGGCAGCGTGCGTCGCCGCCCGCGGGTCGGCCCACCGGAGCGCGCCGGCGCCTACCCGGTCACTTCACTTGGTAAAGTCTTGGGAGTCATGGCTGTTGACGATTCGTGTCCCGTCTGCCGCACCGCCGATGTCGTCTGCGGGAAGTGGACCCTCCTCCTCGTACGGGACCTCTCCGAGGGGCGGTCGCGCTTCTGCGAGCTCGAGCGCTCGCTCACCGGGATCAGCCCGCGCACCCTGTCCCTGCGCCTGCGGGCGTTGGAGGAGGAAGGCATCGTCGAGCGCTGCACCTTCCCCGAGGTCCCGCCACGCGTGGAGTACGCCCTGACCGAGAAGGGCCGTGCCCTCCTGCCGATCATCGACGGGATGCGGGAGTACGGCGCGCGGTGGCTCGAGGCCGAGGGCAGTTGCGGCGAAGGGGCCGCGCCGGGCGGGCGCACCGCCCCCGCCCCCGCAGCCGCCTGAGCCCCGCGCTCAGTTCCCGCCCAGGATGCCCCCGAGCGGGCTGTTGGACCCACCGGACGTCGGGGTCACCCGCCCCTCCGAGGGCTGCACCAGCACCCACCCCTGACCGGAGAACGCCATCTGCAGGGCCTCCCCGGAGCCCTTCCCGATCAGGTTCTTCATCTTGAAGTCGGTCTTCATCGACGTCGAGACGCCCGAGGACCAGGTGATGGCCGCCTGCGCGTCGGCGAACGTCGGCGCCGAGGCGACGTCCAGCAGGACCGGGGGACCGTCGGAGAGGATCGCGACCCAGCCGGTGCCCTTCAGCGCGGTGTTGAACAGGCCACCGCCCATCATGCTGCTCGCGCCCTGCACCCGTTCGATGTCCCAGGTGATCCCCGAGTCGAACGCCAGGAGGTTCGGCCCGTTCACCGTGATCTTGTCGTCCTCGAGGTAGATCAGGTGGATGTCCTGGGCGTCGTCGGCCAGGAACACCTCGCCGGTGCCGCTCATCTTCATCAGGCTCTGACCCTCACCGGTGATGGCCTTCTTCATGAACTTGCCGACGCCGCCCGATCCCGCGTGCTCGAACGACACGTCGCCCTGGTAGGCGACCATCGAGCCGAGCTTGGCCTGGATGGTGACCTGGTTGAGCTCGACCTTCAGGAGCTTGTGGTTCTGCAGATGGAACGACTCGGTGGACTCGATCTCGTTGAACTGCGAGAGCGTGGTCTTCATGGCTGGTCCTTTGGCGTGCGGGGTCTTCGTGGGACGCGCGCACCATGTCGCAGGGCCGGACCGAGGTCAAGCGTCGGACGACCCCGTCTCAGCGCAGCGACGCGGCCGCGTTCACCGGCGTGGACCGCTCGGACTCCGCCTGGGCCAGATCGTCCATCGTCGTCCCGCGACGACCGTCGGCGGCCACGAGCAGCTTGAAGTCGTGCGGCGCCGAGGAGGCCTGCAGCGCCTCGTCCATGGTGATCCGCCCGGCCTTCAGATGGTGGAACAGCGCCTGGTCGAACGTCTGCATGCCGTAGTAGCCGCCGTCCGCGATCACCTCGCCGAGCTTGCCGGTCTGGGTGGGGTCCATGATCATGTCCCGGACGCGCCCGGTCATGCGCAGGACCTCGCAGACCGCCACGCGACCCCTCCCCTCGGCCGCCGGCACCAGGCGCTGGGACACCGCGCCCTTCAGCGTCGAGGCGATCATCGCGCGCACCTGCTGATGCATGTGCGGCGGGAAGAACTCGATCAGGCGGTTCACGGTCTCCGGGGCGTCCACGGTGTGGACCGTCGAGAACACGAGGTGTCCGGTCTCGGCGGCGCTGAGCGCCGTCTGCACGGTCTCCTCGTCGCGCATCTCGCCGATGAGGATCACGTCGGGGTCCTGGCGCAACACGCGCCGCAGCGCCTGCTTGAACCCGGCGGTGTCGGTGCCGACCTCGCGCTGGTTGATCACGGACTTCTTGTCCTGATGCAGGAACTCGATCGGGTCCTCGATCGTCATCACGTGGCGATGCCGCGTCGCGTTGATGTGATCGATCATCGCCGCGAGGGTCGTCGACTTGCCGGAGCCCGTGGTGCCCGTCAGGAGCACGATGCCGCGCTCCTCCTCCGCCAGCTCGCGGATGACCGGGGGGAGCGCGAGCTCGTCGATCGTCCGGATCGAGACCGGGATCGCGCGGCAGACGAGCGAGCACCACCCCCGCTGGCGGAACGCGTTGACGCGGAAGCGGGCCAGGCCCGCGATCGCGTAGGAGAAGTCGACCTCTCCGTGCTCGGCGAACTCCTGGCGCTTGGTCTCGTCGGCGCCGAGCATGTGGTCGACCGCCGCGGTCGTCTCGTCCTCCCGCAGGGCATCCATGCCCTCGAGAGCGCGCAGCTCCCCGTCGACGCGCATCATCGGCGTCGAGGGCACCTTCAGGTGCAGATCGGAGCCGCCCGCCTCGACGAGACGGGTCAGGGCGGAGTCGATGTCGAAGGGCACGGGGCCAGGATCGGCGCGCCTCCGCCGATCCTTGAGCGCAGACCCCTCCGCCTCAGCGCACGCGCGGGCGCAGCAGGTTGCGCTTGGAGGCCTTGCGCTCCACGTTGCCGGCGGCGTCCACGGCGCGCGTCCAGACGGTGTACCGGCCGGCCGGCATCCGGCGGCGCCGCACGAACGACCACGTCGTCGTCCCGCGGGCGGGCAGGTAGGTGGTCCTCCTGCACGAGGACAGGGGCCCGAAGCTCCCGTTCTGCCGCAGGAACCGACAGCGCTTCCCGACCGAGCGCGCGACGCTCACCGACACCTGCACGACGCGCCCACGGCCCTTCGGGCCACAGCCACGATCGCTCGCCCTCCCGCGGACGGTGATGCCGGACCGCGTGATTCTGCTCGTCCGGCGCGTCGGGCGCGACGTCGGCCGCGCGCGGTCGCGGCAGGCGAGGATGCTGCCACCCCCGGCGTTGCCGGCAGGCGGCGCCCCGTCCGAGCCGGCGGGCGCCTGCTGGGCCGGTGGCAGCGAGGCGGCGGGGCTGCCCGGCGCCGGGGCCGCGTCCTTCGAGTTCACGTAGTCGAGGAAGCCCCAGGTGGCCGGCGCGGTCCCGTCAGGCCGGATGGCCGGGCACCCGTCGCGCAGGTTCTCGCACCGGACGCGCTCACCGCTGCCGACACGCGTCACGTCGAGCCTCGAGAGGTAGTACTGCGAGAACTGGTTGCCGTCCCCTGCGCTGTCCACGGCGGCCTCGAGCGGATCGTTGCGCCACCGGTCGGCGAGGAGCGGGGCGTCCGCGCCGGGGTCCTGCTTGACGTAGCGATCGAACCAGGCCCGCAGGTACCAGGCGTAGAGGTCGTTGCCGCGGAGGGTGGAGCCGAACGCGGGATTGGGGATGAACGCCCCCTCGAAGTGCGTTCCGCCGCGGACCACGATCGAGCCGGTGTCGACGCCGAGGGCCGTGAGCCGGTTCGATCCCCCCTGCTTGGCCTTGGGGTCGGGGAGCGACTGCTTGGCGGTCTCGAACAGCGCGTAGTCGTTCGTGAGGCCCAGTGCGGGCTTGGTCAGGTCGGGGTCCTTGGGGCGTGAGGCCGGAGTCGACGTGCAGGTCGGACCGCTCGACGGCGCGGACAGGTTGTCCATGGCGACGATCGCCTTCACGCGCGGATCGATCTGCCCGATGTAGGACACCGCCCCGGCGCCCAGCGACTGGCCGACGACACCAACGCGACTCGGGTCCAGCAGGGCGAAGAACGGGTTGTGGGCCGAGTTGCGTCCGTCGGCGACGCGGGCCGCCTGCTTGGCGGTGTGGTCGGTGCCGGAACTGCACGACACGCGCGGACGGTACGCCGCATCAGGGCTGGAGAAGAAGAAGTCCAGGGCGTCCTCGGTCCCGTCGTAGAACGGCTGACCGGTCTGGGACGGGAAGCCGTCCTGACGGTCGACCCCTTCCCCGAAGGTGTCGGAGTAGCCCTGCCCCTGGGGGTCCCAGGTCATCACCACGTAGCCGGCCTTGGCGAGCGTCTGCGCCGCGAACCAGTAGAGCTCCTCGGGTGCCTGGACCGAGCCGTTGGTGATCACGATGCCCGGCCGCTTTGCCGGGCCGGCCTTCGTCGCCCACACGTGTCCGGAGATCGTCGACCCGTTGCGGGCCGTGTAGAGGACCGGCTGGACGGTGCCGTACCCGTTCGCCGCCCAGTCGTACAGCCGCGTGTCCCCGGCGCACCCGTCCATGTGCTGCCAGCAGAGCTGCCCCTGGAAGACGCGCCCGTACTCGCGCGCCGGACCGTCGGTCGCGATGATCTGCAGCGCCTCGAGCTCGCGCTGCGCGCCCTTCACCCGCAGCTCGGCCTGGTAGTCGGGGAGCGCGACGAGGTGCGCGAAGCGCTCGTTGGTCTTGTTGAAGTTGGCCAGCTCGTAGGCCGGGTCGTAGGACTGCCGCATCTCGGTGTCCGCCGCGGCCCACCCCGGGGCGAGCAGCATCGCAAGCCCCGCGCACGTCCATGCGCGCACCACCCGTCTCCTCAGGTCCATGGCGGGTGATCGTAGTGCACTGAACGCCGACGTTCGGCTGAAACGCCGAGGGCCCCGCTCAGCGGGGCCCTCGGAGCAACGATCTGCGGGTCGGCGCGCGGGTCAGGCGACGTCGCGGAGCTTCTGCGCCTCGGCGAGGCTCTGGAGCTTCTTCAGCGACTGGTTCTCGATCTGACGGATCCGCTCGCGCGTCACGTTGAACGTGCGACCGACCTCGTCCAGCGTGCGGGGATGCTCGCCGCCGAGTCCGTAGCGGAGCTCGAGGACGCGACGCTCGCGGTAGGAGAGGTTCTCCAGCGCCTCGCGCAACGCCTCCTTGGTCAGGATCTCCGCCGCGCGCTCGTAGGGCGACTCGGCGCGCTCGTCGGCGATGAACTGGCCGAACTCCGACTCCTCTTCGTCGCCGACCGGCTTCTCGAGCGAGACGGGAGCCTGCGCCGAGCGCTTGATGGACTCCACCTCCTCGGGATCGATGCCGGTGACCTCGGCGATCTCGTCCGCCGTGGGCTCACGACCGAGCTCCGTGACGAGCTTGCGCTCGGCGCGGCCGATCTTGTTGAGCTTCTCGACGACGTGGACCGGGATGCGGATCGTGCGGGCCTTGTCGGCGAGCGCACGCGCGATGGCCTGACGGATCCACCAGGTCGCGTAGGTCGAGAACTTGAAGCCCTTGCGGTAGTCGAACTTCTCGGCCGCGCGGACCAGGCCCAGCGTTCCCTCCTGGATGAGGTCCAGGAACGGCAGGCCCTGATTGCGGTAGTTCTTCGCGATCGAGACGACGAGGCGGAGGTTGGACTCCACCATCTTCTGCTTCGCGTCGAGGTCACCGCGCTCGATGCGCTTGGCGAGATCGACCTCTTCCTGCGCGGTGAGGAGCCGGACCTTGCCGATGTCCTTGAGGAACAGCTGCAGCGAGTCGGTCGTCATGTCCGGCTTGAGGTCGAGCGCGGTCGACTTCTTGCGGCCTCGACGCTTGTCCGGTGCCCGCTCGACCTGGTTGGCGGCGGCGGTCGCCGGGTCGATCTCCTCCACGAGCTCGATCTCGGCCTTCTCGAGGAAGCCGTGGAGCTCCTCGACGTCGGACTCGTCCAGGTCGATCTCGGCAACGGCCTTGGCGATCTCGGCGAACGTGAGCACGCCGACCTGCTGCCCGCGGGCGAGGAGGTTCTTGATCTCTTCGAGTTCCTGCAGTTCCACTACTGACATGAGTGTCCGTTCCGTTCGCCGGCGTCCTGAGGGGGGAATCCGGCATCGTGCTCTGTTACGCAGCCGCACGAATCGGATCAGGCCGTCACTACGCCCAACCTACGATTCGTGCGTATGTTCAGGATAGTACCGCTTTACTTAATGAAGTCAAGAGCGCATCGTGGAGGACGACCGTGGACAGGTCGCACGCCCTCCCCGACTCTTACGCGGAACGCGCGGGTTCGTTTCAAGTTGCGGTGCTGTTTTCGCGTCGAGTTCACCATCGGCACCGCCTCGACCCCGCTTGAGGGCTGCGGCCGGGTCCGGCGCGTGTGATCATTCGGCGCGTGACCCCGCCTACCGCACCGCCGCCAGACGACGAACCCGGCGTCCTCTCCGGGCTCTCTCGCACCCGCCCCCAGCGCCGCAGCACCAAGCGCGCCGCCCGGCCCTCCGCGGCGCCCGCGGCCAAGGCCCCCACCTCGGCCCGATCGGCCGCGAAGGCCAAGCCCACCGCCGCCAAGGCCACGTCCGCCGCCAAGGCCAAGCCCGCCGCCGCCAAGGCCAAGCCCACCGGCACCGGAAAGACCACCGCGAGCGCGAAGGCCGCGGCGGCCGGCAAGGCCGCCGCCCGGGCCACGGGGACCACCCCGACCGCCAAGCGCGGCAAGCCCAAGACCGCCAAGCCCGCCGCGGTCAAGCCCAGGACCGCCAAGACCGCCGCGCCCAAGGCCAAGGCGAAGGCCTCCCGGGCGACGACCGCCCCCGAGTCCGCTGCCGCCGCGGCCCCGTCGCGCGGCGGCGCACGTGAGCCGCGTCCCCTCGACCCGGTCATGACCCGCCCCGAGCGGTCCGCTCAGGAGCCGGCGGACGAGGCTCCCGCCCGCGACCCGCAGGTCACCGGCGTCGAGCTCGTGGCGCAGGCCATCCAGGCCGCCGGCGAGGTGGCGCAGCTGGGCGTCGGACTCGGCCGGCAGGTCGCCAAGGGCGTCCTGTCCAGGCTCCCGCGCCCCTGAGCGCGGGTCGGACTCAGCCGGAGACCGGGACGCCGGCGGCGCGGGCGAGGAACAGGCGCTCGTCCGCGCACGCCTCGAGCGGCGTCAGCTCGACCCCGTCACCGGGGCACGCGGCGACACCGATCGAGACCGCCACGCCGACGCCGCGGAGCGTCGCCGTCTCGCGCACCGTCGCGGCGATCTCCGCCGCCACGTCCCGCGCGAGCGAGGCGTCGGCGTCGCCGAGCGTGAGCCAGTGACGACCGTCCTCCTCCCGAGCGAGCACCTCGCCGGGCGTCGCCACGTCGGCCAGCGCCCGCTGGAACGCCTGCACCGCCACGGCGAGCTCCTCGGCGTCGTGGGCGCGCAGCAGCGTCGGGAAGTCGTCGATCTCCACGAGCAGGAGCGCGAAGGGCCGCTCGTCCCGTCCGTAGCGCTCGAGCCGGCGAGCGAGCCTGTCGTGCCACGCCGCGTCCTCGTCGGAGCGGTCCCGGACATCACGCAGCACGACGGTGTCGTGCGGCTCGACGAGGTCGTACGTCGATCGCACCGCATCGAGACTGCCCGCGTCGGCGTCCTCGCAGGCGGTCGCGGCCACGACCCCGCACACGTGCGCCAGCCGGTCCGCGAGGTCCGGTAGGAGGCTCGTGTCCCGCCGCGGAAGCTCCGCCCGGAGCGCCGCGAAGGCCACGCTGCGCAGCGCCTCGAGCGCGCGCACCGCGCCTGCGGGCCCGGTCACCCCCGCGAGCGACGCCACGCGGGCGGCCATCGGGGCGTCCGCTCCGCCACGGGCGAGCCGGTCCAGGGCGGCGTCATCGGCGAGAGCCCGGCAGATCGCCGCGCACAGCGCCGGGGCCTCACGGGCCAGCGCGGCCGTGGGCAACTGCCCCACCTGGTCGAGCGGAGCCGCGTCCACGAGCTCGAGCAGCCAGGCCTTCGCCAGCCCGGTCCCGAGCGCGAACGGCGCCGTCGGCGCGTCGGGGACCGGTCGCGGCCTGCGTGGTGTGCTCGCGTCCGCGTCGCGCATCGCGTGGTGTTCTACCGCTCCCCGCGGTCAGAGGGGCGAGAATGCGCCCATGACCGACCTGCTGTCCGTCGATGCGGCGCGTGATGCCATCCTCGCCCGCGTCCGCCCGCTGGGGACCGAGGACGTCCCGCTGGACGAGGCGCTCGGCCGCGTGGCGGCCCGCGACGTGATCGCCGCGCACGACGTCCCGCCGTTCCCCAACAGCGCGATGGACGGCTTCGCGGTCTTCGCCGGGCCCGCCGACCGGCGGCTGCGGATCGTCGGGGAGTCGCGCGCCGGGACCCCCGCGGAGGTCCCGCTCGGCCCGGACGAGGCGATCCGGATCTCGACCGGTGCGGCCATGCCCGAACGGGCGGAGGCCGTGGTCATGGTCGAGCGCACCACCACGAACGACGACGGGACGGTCACCGTGCACGTCGCCTCCGAGTCCGGCGACAACGTGCGCGGCGCGGGAGAGGACCTCCGGGGAGGTACGGTCGCCGTCGCGGCCGGCACGGTCCTGGGACCGGCGGCCGTCGGGGTCGCGGCGACGGCGGGCACCGCCTCGGTGCCGTGCGCGCGGCGCCCGCGGGTCGCGCTCCTGGCGACCGGGGACGAACTGGTCCCGGTCGGGCAGCCGCTGCCCCCGGGGGGGATCCACGACTCCAACGCCGTGGCCCTGGCCGGGTACATCGCGCGGGCGGGCGGGACGGTCGTCTCCCGGACACGGGTGGCGGACACGGCGGACGCCACGCGCGCCGCGGTCGAGAGCGCATTGTCGGACGCGGACGTGCTCATCTCGACCGGGGGCGTCTCCGTCGGCGAGCACGACCACGTGAAGGACGCCTTCCTCGCCGCCGGTGTGGAGGAGGTCTTCTGGCGCGTGGCGCTGCGCCCCGGTAAGCCGACCTGGTTCGGCACGCGGGGCGACCAGCTCGTGCTCGGGCTCCCGGGCAACCCGGTCTCGGCCATGGTGACCTTCCTGCTGTTCGCCCGGCCGGCGCTGCTCGCGCTGCAGGGCGCCCCGGCGATCCTGCCCCGGGAACGGGCGGTCCTCACCGTCGCCGTGCAGCGCAACGCGCAGCGCGACGAGATGATCCGGGTGACGCTGGACGGGGACCGGGCCACGCCGACCGGCTCGCAGGGCTCGCACGTCCTCACCTCGATGCTCGCCGCCGACGCCCTGGCGCTGGTGCCGCGCGGCGCGGGCGAGCTCCCCGCCGGGGCGCAGGTCAGCGTCGAGCGGCTCTGAGGGCCCGCGGCCCGCCGTTCAGGACGCCGCGGACTCGAGGTAGGCGACCAGGCGGTTCGTGAGCGCGGTCAGCGCCGGTGAGGGCTGCTCGACGGCGAGGGGCCGGTCGGCCAGGAGGTCCTCGAGCTGACGCCCGTACTCGTCGTCCTGACGCCGGGCCAGCCGGGCGGCGACCTGGGCCGCGCGACGGGTCGCGAACGGATCGACCGTCCAGAGGGACTCGAACCGGCGGTTCATGTCGTTGGGGCTGCCCGGCTCGGTGACGCCGGGCATCTCCCACGCCAGCAGGCAGGCCGCGTACCCGGGCGCGTCGACGATGACCGCCCACTCGTTCCCCAGCGCGTCCTCCGGCCCGATCGGGAGCTCGACCGGTGCACCGGCCTCCTTGCGAACGCTCGGGAAGTCGGCGAACACGCACGCGGCATCGGCCTGACGCGCGATGCGGCGGTAGCGCGCCTCGACCTCGCGGTAGAACTCCTCGTGCTGGAAGGCGCCGATCAGCACCGGGCTGGTGCCGCGGGCCAGGGCCTCGTGCTCGATCGCACGGGAGAGGGCGACCAGCGTGGACTTGCGCAGGGTCTGCGGGCGGGCCCCATGGTCGGTGGAGGCGACGGCGGCGTAGATCGAAGGCCGGTCGTCCGGTCCCCCGCTCTCCTGGGCACGGGCGATGGCGGCAGGCACCGAGAGGCCCCTGTGACGGAGGGCGAGGACCCGGCGCAGGGCCTCCACGTCCTCGTCCCCGTAGCGCCGGTAGCCCGTCTCGGTCCGCTGCGGCACCGGGAAGCCGTAGCGCTGCTCCCACATCCGGATGGTCCCCGCCGCGATCCCGGTCCTCTCGGCGACGTCCTTGATGCCGAGCGTGGCACCGTTCGCGGAGGTGGGCGCGGGGCCGTGGCCGTGCGCCTGAAGTTCTGGTCCGTTCATCTGTTGCAGTCCCCGGAGGTAAGATTCAACACGATGTTGAAGGTCTCCTGCTGATCGGTGCCGGGAATACGTCCCGGGCGCTCCCCGAGGTCATCGCTCAGGTGTACTGGCGCGTAGACAGGGAATGCTGCCCTCCATGCCCACGCGCGTCCTGCTCACCGGTGTCACCGGATACGTCGGTGGCATGCTGCTGCCCGTCCTGCTGGAGGCGGGGCACGAGGTCCGCTGCCTCGTCCGCCGCCCGGAGCGTGCCGACCTCCCCGCGGACGTCGAGGTCGTCAAGGGCGACGTGCTCACCGGCGAAGGCCTGGCCGAGGCCCTGGAGGGCGTCGACGCCGCCTACTACCTCGTGCATTCGATGGGCCGCGGCGGTGGCGGGGGTGACTTCGCCGACCGCGACAAGCGCGCGGCCGACACGTTCGGTGCCGCCGCGGCACGGGCCGGCGTGGAGCGGGTGATCTACCTCGGGGGCCTGGAGGCCGGCGGTGCGGACGGGGCGTCCGAGCACCTCCGCAGCCGGGCCGAGACCGCCGAGGTGCTGCGACGTCACGTCCCGGGCCTCGTCCACGTCCGCGCCGCGATGGTCATCGGTCGCGGCAGCGCCTCCTTCGAGATCCTCAGCCACCTCGCCCGCCGCCTGCCGGTGATGCTGACCCCGCGCTGGGTCGAGACCCGCTCCCAGCCGGTCGCGATCGCGGACGTCACCGCCACCCTCGCGCGCCTGGCGACGTGGGAGGACCCGCCTGCGGAGGTCGAACTGGGCGGGGCCGACATCCTCAGCTACCGCGAGATGATGGGGCGGTTCGCCGCCGTCGCAGGCCGCCGTCCCCCCTCGATCGTCCCCGTGCCGGTGCTCACACCCCGCCTCTCGTCGTACTGGGTGAGCCTGTTCACCCCGGTGGAGACCGGGCTCGTACGCCCACTCGTCGACGGCCTGAGCGCGGAGATGATCGTGCGCACGCCACCCCCGCCCGGGCTCAACGACACGCCCATGGGCTTCGACGACGCGGTCCGTGCCGCCCTGGCGGAGCCGGCCGCCACGGCCTGACCGCCCCGGGGGCGGGCCTTGTAGCCTCGTCCCTCATGCGACGCCCTTACGTCGTCCTGCTGACGGTCGTGGGCTCCCTGGTGGGGGCCTTCGCCGCGTTCGTGCTCGGCGCGAGCCGCATCCTCAACCGCGAGAGGCGGCTCGGCGACACGCTCATCGGCCGGCCCTACGACCGCACCGAGATCGCCCCGTCCGGCGCCGTGCGGTCGGTGCAGGGGGCAGACGTGACGCTGACCGACGAGGACTTCCAGCGGCTCTGGAACCCCACGAACCTCGAACGCCTCGCCCGCAGCTACTGGGCGTTCCTGACCAGGGTCTCGCTGGGCCTCATCCGCGTGGAGTACACGGAGGGCGAGCGCCACGTCGTCTTCATCCGATCCCCGCTCGTGCTGCTCAGCTTCCACGCCCCGGACTACGAGATGGACACCAACCGCGGGATCGTCCGCTGGCGCATCAAGCAAGGCCTGCTCGTCGCCCCCTCGGGCCGCGAAGGCGACGGCTATCTGGAGATCGACGTGCAGCGGCTGCCGTCGGTGTCGCCCGGGAAGTCGTGCCTCCACGTCGATGTCGAGGTCGCCAACTTCTACCCCGCGATCGCGAGCTCGCTGAGCCGCTTCCTGTACACGAACACCCAGTCGCGGATCCACGTGATCGTCACCCACGGGTTCCTGCGGTCGCTCGTGCACGGGAAGCTCTCGGAGTCCGTGGTGGGCCGGTTCGCCGTGCCGCAGACGGCCGAGGAGACCCCGGATCCCGTGCCCGCCCGCGAGCGGTCCTCGCTGGCCTGAGCGCCCGCGGTCGCCTCAGATCGCCCCCGAGCCGGACGGATGGGGCGCCGGCGCCCGCCCGGGTCCGGCCAGCTCCCCGAGGTCGTGGGCGTACGCGGCGAGCCGCCGGACCCCCTCCTCGAGGACCTGCGGAGCTGCCGAGAACGGCAGGCGCAGGTGGTGCTCGAACGTCCCGTCGACGGAGAACGCGGGACCCGGCGTGATCAGGACCCCGTCGCGCGCGGCCTCCGCCGCGAGGGCGGTCGCGCCCGCCCCGGGGAGTCTGATCCAGGCGCTGAGCCCGCCGTGCGGGACCCGTAGGGACCAGCCGGGCGCATGGCGGTCGAGGGCTGCCAGGAGCGCGTCGCGCCGGGGGCGCAGCAGGGCACGGCGGTTGGCGAGCACCTCGTCCCACCGTGCCAGGAGCTCCACGGAGAGCGCCTGCTCGAAGGCCGGGCTGGCCATGTCGAGATCGGCGCGAACCGCCGCGAGATCGCGCACGAGCGCCGGGCTGGCCCGGATCCAGCCGAGACGCAGCCCTCCCCACGCCGCCTTGCTCATCGAACCGACGGTGATGACCGCCGCGCCGGGGTCGAAGGCGCAGACCGGCGCCGGGACCGCGGGGCCGTCGAGCCGCAGCTCGGTCATCGTCTCGTCGACGACGAGGGTCGAGCCGGCGCGGGCGCAGGCCTCGGCCAGCGCGGCGCGGTCCGACGCCGCCATCGTCAGGCCGGTCGGGTTGTGGAAGTCCGGGATGGTCAGAGCGACGCGCGGGGCCACGACGGTCAGGGACGCCCGCCACGCGTCGACGTCCCAGCCCTGCGGTCCGAGCGGCACGCCGACGGCGCGGACGCGGGCCGTGCGGAGCGCCGCCAGGGTCCGCGGGTAGGTCGGGGCGTCGAGGAGCGCCCGGTCCCCCGGGGCGCACAGCAGCGTCAGCACGAGGTGCAGCGCGTGCTGGGCTCCGGCCGTGACGAGGACCTGGTCGGCGGTGGTCGGCGCCCCGCGCGCCGTGAAGCGCTCCGCGAGTGCCTCTCGCAGCGCGGGGATGCCCGCCGCGGCGTAGCCGTGGGAGGCCACGAGTGCACGGAACGCGCGGACGGCAGGATCCATGACCTCGGCGAGCAGCGGCTCGGGGCCCGGGAGGGCGGCGATGGTCAGGTCGAGCGCCTGCGGCGCGACGGAGCCCGGGACCGGTGGTCCGACCGGTGCACCGGGTCGTCCCGGCGGCAGGACCAGCCGGCTCCCCGCGCCTCGGTCGCTGATCAGGAAGCCCTCCTCGCGGAGTCGGTCGTAGGCGCGCGAGACGGTGCCGCGCCCCACCCCGAGCTCGGGCGCGAGCGCGCGCTCGCTCGGGATCCGGGTCTGCACGGGGAGGCGTCCGTCCACCACGAGCCCCCGGAGCGAGTCGGCGAGGGCGACCGCGGCGGCACCGGGGCGGCGCCACCCCTCTCCGAGGAGCGCCGCCAGCGCGGCCGGACCGATGTTCCGCACCATCGGGCCAGCATCCCACACTTGGCCCTACGTGGAGCGAGCCAAATGCAGGACCATGGCCGCGTGTCGTTCGCCGCCACCCCCCGCTTGGCCCGCCGTCTGGTTCAGCTGTACGCCGGCCTCGTGCTCTACGGCTTCAGCGCGGCGCTCATCCTCCTGTCCGCGCTGGGCAACGACCCCTGGGACGTCCTGCACCAGGGCCTCGCCCGGCAGACCGGCATCGGCACCGGCATCTGGGTCTGCCTCGTGGGCGTCCTGGTGCTCCTGCTGTGGGTCCCGCTGCGTCAGCGCCCCGGCCTGGGCACCTTGAGCAACGTCATCGTGGTCGGCCTGGTCGTGGAGCTGTGCCTCGCGCTCTGGACCACCCCGGGAGGAACGGCCGCGCGGACGGGACTGCTCGTCAGCGGGATCGTCCTCAACGGGGTCGCGACCGGCATGTACATCGGCGCGCGCTTCGGTCCCGGCCCCCGCGACGGCCTCATGACCGGGCTGGCCGCACGGGGCGCATCGCTGCGGGTGGTCCGGACCGGGATCGAGATGACCGTCCTCGCCTTGGGTGCGCTCCTGGGCGGCACCGTCGGGCTGGGCACCCTCGCCTACGCGCTGTCGATCGGTCCGCTGGCGCACGTGTTCGTGCCCGCCTTCACCGTGGACCTCCCGGAACGGCGACCGACCCCGGACGAGAGCGCCGCCGGCACGCCGGCCGTCGCGACCGCCTGACCGGCGGTCGCCGCCGCTCAGCCGTACTTCTCGGGGTTCAACTGGCGCAGCTTGGCGCGGTTGTGCTGCGCGCCGATCCGGCGCACCGTGCCCGACCGCGACCGCATCACCAGCGACTCGGTCGTCCAGTGACCGGCGCCGCGGTACCGCACGCCCTCCAGCAGGTCGCCGTCGGTGACCCCGGTCGCGGAGAAGAAGCAGTCGTCGCTGGCGACGAGGTCGTCCTGCGTGAGCTGCCGGTCGAGGTCGTAGCCCGCGTCGAGCGCGGCCTGGCGCTCACCTTCGTCACGCGGCCACAGGCGCCCCACGAGACCACCCCCGATGCACTTCACGGCAGCCGCGGCGATCACGCCCTCGGGCGTCCCGCCCACACCCCAGAGGAGGTCGACCGGACGGTCCTCGGAGACCGCGACCAGCACCGCGCTGACGTCGCCGTCGGAGATGAGCCGGACCCGGGCGCCTGCGGCGCGGATCGCCTCGATCCCCTCCGCGTGGCGGGGACGGTCGAGCACGATGACCGTCAGGTCGCCGATGGCGCAGGCGCGCCGCTCGGCCATCAGGCGCAGGGTCTCGGCGATCGGGCGGTCGAGATCCAGGAGATCCGCGACATCGGCGCCGGCCGCGAGCTTCTCCATGTAGACGCACGGCCCCGGGTCGAACATCGTGCCCTTGGGCGCGAGGGCGATGACCGCCAGGGCGTTGGGCATGCCCTTGGCGGTCAGGGTCGTGCCTTCGAGCGGGTCGACGGCGATGTCGATCTCCGGCCCCTCGCCGTTGCCGATCTCCTCGCCGTTGTAGAGCATCGGCGCCTCGTCCTTCTCGCCCTCGCCGATGACCACGGTGCCCCGCATGCTCACGGTGTCGAGCACGAGGCGCATGGCGTCGACGGCTGCCTGGTCGGCGGCGATCTTGTCGCCCTTGCCCACCATGCCGGCGGCGGCCAGGGCGGCCGCCTCCGTGACGCGGACGAGGTCGAGGGCGAGGTTACGGTCGGGACGGTTCGCAGGGGTCACGCCGCAGAGCCTATGCGCAGAGCCTCAGACGGTGCCTGGAGGCTTGCGCTTGAGCTCGGACTCCTGTTGACGCATGACCGAGCCGGCCAGCATGAGCAGGGCCCCGGCCATCGCGACGTACCACCCGAACTCCAGCTCGATCTGCCCCGAGGGCTCGCCCGGCCGGTCGATGATGCCGACGTAGAACAGGATGCCGATGGCGGCGATCGCCACGATCGACGTGACCTGCCCCCTCGGCCACGACAACGCGTGGTCGCGCGCGATGATCCACGCGAGGATCAGCGGCGCCGCTGCGGCCGCCAGGAACAGCCACCGCAGGATCGAGTGGGCGTCCCAGGCCGAGAACGTGCCCTTTCCGGTCACGTCCGCCAGGACGGCCAGGTCACTGACCGACTCGTACCACTTGGTGAAGATCCCGATCGCCAGCAACACGCCTCCGACGATCGCGACGTACTCCCCACGACTCACCCGTTTCAAGTCCATGTCGCTGACCCTACCCCAGCCGGTCAACCCGGCGGCGCAGCTGGTTCAGTGGTCGAGGTCGACGCTCGCGGCGATCGCGAGCACGTCCTCCATCGCCCACGGCCCCTGCGCCGTGAGACGCAGTTGCAGGGATGCGGTGCGCCACCGCAGCTCCAGCGCCGGCCGCAGCGACGCCTGCGCGTGCTCGAGCGGGGACCGGCGCACCGTCATGTGGCGACCCGCCAACTCGACCCGCGTGGCCTCCCCGCCCTCCTCGGGCAGTTGGTCGGGCGGCGGCGCGTGGCCCACGTACAGCGCCAGTCGCCCCGGGGAGCCCGGACGGCTGTCGTCGAGATTCCACTCGACCTCGGTGCCGTCGCCGTCACCGAGCGCCCGCACCTCCACCCACCGGGTCAGCGGCAGGACCGCCCCGGGCAGCGGGAACCGGCGGCCGAGCCGTTCGTCAGCGGCAGCGATCCCCCCGAGCTGCTCCATCGCAGCAGCCTAGAGCCCTGGTCGGGACCGGGCTACGGTTCGAGCACGACCTTGCCGGTCGCCCCACGGCCGTCGATCAGATGCAAGGCCTCGGCCGCCCGCTCCAGCGGGAAGCGGGCACCGACCGGCGGCCGCACGTGCCCGCTCTCGATCAGCGCCGCGATGGCGTCGCCCACCTCACGCCCGTACGCGAGCCCGGAGCCGAACAGGTACTCGCCCCAGCCCGCGCCGACGACCTCGGTGTTCTTGAGCAGCAGGCGGTTCACCTTGACCTCGGGGATGGATCCCGCCGTGAACCCGACGACCACGACACGGCCGCCGCGGGCCAGCGATCGCAGGCTGTCGGTGAAGCGATCCCCGCCGACCGGGTCGAGCACGATGTCCACCCCGCGGCCGCCGGTCAGCGCCAGCGCCTCGTCCTTCCACGGTCCGTCGGACCGCACGACCTCGTCGGCTCCGGCCTCCCGCGCCACCCGCTCCTTCTCGTCGTTGGAGACCACCGCGATCGTGCGCGCCCCGAGCCCCTTGGCGACCTGGATGGTGGCGGTGCCGACACCGCCCGCCGCGCCGTGCACGAGCACCGTGTCCCCCTCGGCCAGGCGCCCGCGGGTCACCAGCGCGAAGTACGCGGTGTGGTAGTTGAGCACCAGGGCGGCACCCTGCGCGAAGTCCAGGACGTCCGGCAGCGCGAAGGTCATCGCCACCGGAGCGACCGCCACCTCGGCGAAGCCGCCCAGGACGCAGAACCCGGCCACGCGGTCCCCGACCGAGAAGCCCGACCCCTCCGGCGCGCTGCGCACGGTGCCGCCGACCTCGCTGCCCGGGACGAAGGGGAGCTCCGGCTTCATCTGGTACTGGCCGCGGGTCTGGAGGACCTCGGGGAACGAGACGCCCGCGGCCTTCACGTCGATGACCACGCCCTCTCCCGGTGTCATGAAGTGGGAGGGCTCCGGATCGGGGAGGTCGACCACGCGCAGCGCGGTGTCCGGTCCGGTGAGCTCGACGATCTGAAGGGCCTTCATCGCCCGGACGCTATCCGACGCGCCCCGGGCCCGACCGGTGCCTCCCGACGCGCCGCGTCGCCTTCGCGGAGGTTTCGTCGACCGCGGTTGCGGCACATGAAAGGGTTGCGTCATGAGCCGGACTGCCAGCATCAACGAGCGACTCGCCGCACTGACCGCCACCGGCACGAGCGTCTGGCTCGACCAGATCCGGCGCGGGCTCGTCACCAGCGGGGAGCTCGCCCGGCTCGTCGCCGAGGAGTCGCTGCGCGGCGTGACCTCCAACCCCGCGATCTTCGAGAAGGCCATCCTCGGGTCCAGCGACTACGACGAGCAGCTCGAGCGGCTCGCGGCCGACGGCGCGGACGCCCGCGCGATCTACCGCGCCATCGCCCTCCAGGACGTGCAGGACGCCTGTGACGTGCTCGCTCCCGTGTACACCGAGACCGGCGGTGCCGACGGGTTCGTCTCGCTGGAGGTCGACCCGGACCTCGCGCACGACACCGACGCCACGATCGCCCAGGCACGGGAGTACTGGGAGGCCCTCGACCGCCCCAACGCGATGATCAAGATCCCGGGGACGTCCGCCGGCGTGCCGGCCATCGAGGAGGCCATCTTCCACGGCATCAACGTCAACGTGACGCTGCTGTTCAGCGTCGCGGCGTACGAGAGGATCGCCGAGGCCTACATCCGCGGGCTCGAGCGCCGGCACGAGGCGGGCCTGTCCCTCGACGTGCGCTCCGTCGCCTCGTTCTTCGTCTCGCGCGTCGACACCGAGGTCGACCACCGGCTCGAGGCCCTCGACCGCACCGATCTCGCCGGACGCGCGGGGCTCGCGAACGCCCGCGCCGCCTATCACCGGTTCCGCGAGATCTTCCACGGGCAGCGGTTCGCCCGGATGCGCGTCGCGGGCGCCCCGGTGCAGCGACCGCTCTGGGCGTCCACCGGGGTCAAGAACCCCGCGTACCCGGACACCCTGTACGTCGACGGGCTCGCCGGCCCCGACACCGTCAACACGATGCCCCTCGCGACCCTGATCGCCGCCGGGGAGCGTCTGGAACCCGCGGCCCTCGTCCTGCACGGCACGCCGACCGCCGGGCTCGACCCGACCGTCGACCTCCGCGCGCTCGCCGACGCCGGGATCGACCTCGACGACGTGACCGACACGCTGCTGCGCGAGGGGATCGCCGCGTTCGTGGCGCCGATGGAGAAGCTGCTGCGCGGCATCGAGCACGCCCGGGAAGCAGTGGTCACCGGGCGGCCCCCGACCATCGCGGCGACGCTGCCGGACGGCCTCGAGCGGCCGGTCGCCGAGCGCGTCGCCCAGGCCGCACGCGAGGAGATCGTCCGCCGCATCTGGCGCGGCGACGACACGGTCTTCGGACCCGCGGGGCAGCCGGAGGTCGCCGATCGGCTGGGCTGGCTCACGATCGCCGGGAGGATGGCGGCCGAGGTCGCCGACCTGTGCGCCTTCGCCGACGCCGTCCGCGCCGACGGCATCGAGCACGTCGTCCTGCTCGGCATGGGCGGCTCGTCGCTGGCCCCCGAGGTCATTCGGCGCAGCTTCGGCGACCAGCCCGGCCACCCGGAACTCGTCATGCTCGACTCCACCGACGCGGCCGCGGTCCGCGCGGTCCACGAGCGCGTGTCGCTGCCGAGGACGCTGTTCGTCGTCGCGACCAAGTCCGGCGGCACCATCGAGACGCTGAGCGCCTTCGAGCACTTCCACGCCGTCATGTACGACACGGTCGGCGCCGAGGCCGCCGGGCGCCACTTCATCGCCATCACCGATCCCGGCTCCTCGCTCGTGGATCTCGCCGCCGCCCGCGGGTTCCGCCGGACCTTCCTCAACGACCCGGACATCGGCGGCCGCTACAGCGCGCTGTCCTTCTTCGGACTCGTGCCGGCCGCGCTCATGGGCGCCGACGTCCAGGCCCTCCTGGATGGCGCCGGGGTCGCGGAGCAGGGCTGCGCGAGCTTCGACTCCTCGCGCGGGAACAGCGGGCTGTGGCTGGGATGCACGCTCGGCGAGCTCGCGCTGCACGGGCGGGACAAGCTCACGTTCGTCGTCGACCCGCCGCTCGAGAGCTTCGGGCTGTGGATCGAGCAGCTCATCGCGGAGTCGACCGGCAAGGAGGGTCGCGGGATCCTCCCGGTCGCCGACGAGCCGCTGGGCGCGGTCGAGAGCTACGGCGCCGACCGCGTCTTCGTGCACCTGCGGGACGAGGACGCACCCGACGCCGACCACGACGAGCGGCTCGCCGCGCTGGCCGCCGCAGGTCACCCGATCCTGACCTTGACCGTGCACGGGGCGCGCGACCTCGGTCGCGTCTTCTTCTTCAGCGAGTTCGGGACCGCGGTCGCCGGCTGGACGCTGGGCATCAACCCGTTCGACCAGCCCAACGTGGCGGAGGCGAAGGCGGCCACCAAGGCGGTGCTCGCCGACGGCCTCGACGAGGGCGCGGACCCCGACGCGGACGACGACGCGCTGCGGTCACTGCTGGCCGGCCTCTCCGAACCCGGGGCGTACTTCGCCGTCATGGGCTACCTCGCCCCCTCCCCCGCCTTCGACGAGGCGGTCGCCGACCTCCGCGCGACGGTACGGGACGCGACGCGCGCCACGACGACCTTCGGGTACGGCCCGCGCTTCCTGCACTCCACCGGGCAGTTCCACAAGGGCGGCCCCCCGGTCGGCCGGTTCCTGCAGCTGGTGCACGACCACGGGGAGGACATCGCCATCCCCGGCCAGTCCTTCGGCTTCACCACGCTCAAGCACGCGCAGGCGCTCGGCGACCTGCGGACCCTCCGGGCGCACGGGCGACCGGCGGAGCGCGTCACGCTGCAGGGCGAGGATCCTGCCGCCGCGCTCCGAGCGCTCACCTCACGACTGAAGGGCCTCCTCTGATGGCACACATCGGTTTCGTCGGACTCGGGAAGATGGGCGGCAACATGGTCGCGCGCATCAAGCGCGACTCGGACCACGAGGTCGTCGCCTTCGACTTCGACAAGGCCGCGGTGAAGGCCGCGGTCGCCCACGGGGCGATCGGTGCGTCGTCCCTCGCCGATCTCGTGAAGAAGCTGCCGGCGCCCCGGCTCGTCTGGATCATGGTGCCCGCGGGGGCACCGACCCAGCAGACCGTCGACAAGCTCGGCGGGCTGCTCGAGAAGGGCGACACGATCATCGACGGCGGCAACTCCCGGTGGACCGACGACAAGGCGCGCGCCGCCGCCCTGAAGTCCTCGGGCATCGCCTACGTCGACGTCGGGACCAGCGGCGGCGTCTGGGGCCTCGACGTGGGCTACTGCATGATGGTCGGCGGGCCGAAGGCGGCCGTGAGGCGCCTGTCCCCGATCCTCGACGTGCTCGCCCCGGCTCCCGATGAGGAGCACGGCCCCGGATGGGCGCACATGGGGCCCGTCGGCGCGGGCCACTACGTGAAGATGGTCCACAACGGCATCGAGTACGGCCTGATGCAGGCCTACGCCGAGGGCTTCGACCTCTTCGACAAGAGCGAGTACGACCTCGACAACGCGAAGATCGCCCACCTCTGGATGCAGGGCTCCGTCGTACGGTCCTGGCTCTGCGAGCTCGCGGCGCGCGCCTTCGAGCAGGAAGGCAACGACCTCGCCGCCCTCGACGGCTTCACCGCCGACAGCGGCGAAGGACGCTGGACCCTCCAGGACGCGATGGACAAGGACGTACCGATGCCGGCGATCACCGCCTCGCTCCACGCGCGCTTCTACTCCCGCGGCAACGGCGACTTCACGCACCGGATGCTCTCCGCGTTGCGCAACCAGTTCGGCGGCCACGCGGTCGTGAAGTCGGCGAAGGCCCCGACCGCGGAATGACGCCGGACGACGACCCGACGGCGGAGAACCCGCTGATCGAGGGCCTCGAGCGCCTGCCCGTCCGGCCGACGTCGCTGGTCATCTTCGGCGGGCTCGGGGACCTGTCCAAGCGCAAGCTCCTGCCCGCGCTCTACAACCTCGCCCACGAGGGCGCGCTCCCGGAGCGCTTCCACCTCGTGGGCACATCCCGCAGCCCGATGAGCGACGCCGAGTTCCGCGAGGACGCCGCACAGGCGATCCGGCAGTTCTCACGCCGGGAGCCGGACGAGACCGTGCTCGACGCCCTCCTCGCGGAGGTCCGCTGGGTGGCCGGGACCTTCGACGATCCGGAGACGTACTCGCGGATCGCCGAGGTCCTCGCGGACTTCGACGAGCGGGCCGGGGCGCTGAGCCTCAACCGCGCCTTCTACCTCTCCACCGCGCCGGACTTCTTCCCGGTCATCGTCGAGCAGCTCGGGGGCCACGGTCTCAACCGCTGCGCGGACGACCGCGCCGGCGACGTCCGCATCGTCATCGAGAAGCCGTTCGGGACCACGCTCGCCTCCGCCGAGGCGCTCAACCGCACCGTCCTGGGCGTGTTCGACGAGCGCCAGGTGTTCCGCATCGACCACTACCTCGGCAAGGAGACCGTGCAGAACATGCTGGCGTTCCGGTTCTCCAACCGCATGTTCGAGCCCGTCTGGAACCGCGATCACATCCAGAGCGTCCAGATCACCGCCGGCGAGGACATCGGCATCGGATCGCGGGCCGGCTACTACGACGGCGCCGGGGCGCTCCGCGACCTCGTCCAGAACCACATGATGCAGCTGCTGTGCCTGCTCGCCATGGAGCCCCCGATCGACCTGTCGGCCGACGAGGTCCGCAACGAGAAGGTGAAGGTCCTCAAGGCCATCCGCCCGCCGCTGCCCGAGGAGATCGACGGGATGTCCGTGCGCGGGCAGTACGCCGCCGGTCAGTCCTCCGGCGACGAGGTCGCGGGGTATCTCGAGGAGGAGGGCGTGCCCGCCGACAGCACGACCGAGACGTACGCCGCCCTGCGGCTGCACGTGCAGAACTGGCGCTGGTCGGGCGTGCCGTTCTACCTGCGCACCGGCAAGCGGCTCGCCCGGAAGGTCACCGAGATCGCGGTGACCCTCAAGCCGGTGCCGCACATGGCCTTCGGCGGCTTCGACCCCGGACACGCGCCGCTGTCCGCGAACGTCCTGGTGTTCACCATGCAGCCCAACGAAGGGGTCTCGCTGTCGCTGGGTGCGAAGATCCCCGGTACGCGCATGAAGATCCGGCCGGTCCAGATGGACTTCCAGTACGGGACCTCGTTCGTCTCCCAGTCCCCGGAGGCCTACGAGCGCCTCATCATGGACGCGATGCGCGGCGACGCCACGCTCTTCACCCGCAACGACGAGGCCGAGGCGCAGTGGCGGATCATGGATCCGATCGTGTCGCGCTGGGAGGACTCCGACGCCGCCCTCCCGCAGTACGAGGCGGGCAGTCAGGGCCCGGCGGAGGCCGAGACCCTGCTGCGTGACGGCGACCGCTGGCGACGGGTCTAGCCGCAACCGATGCCGGCCACGACCGACACCGTCTGGCGCGAGCAGGACACCACGCCGACCGCCATCGAGGCGGCGATCCGGCACCTCGAGCACCAGCGCGTGCAGGAGAACCCCGGGTACGTGCAGTCGCGCGTCCTCAACCTGGTCCTCATCGTCGACCGGGCCTGGAGCGGCGAGATCGCGAACCGGCTGGGGAAGGTCGGTCGCTTCCACCCGTCGCGGACGATCGTCTGCTCGATCGAGCCACGGCGCACGGCGATCGACGCCACCGTGACCCTCAGCGGCGCGGCCGAGGTCAAGGCCGGGGAGCTCGCACCGGTCCGCGAGACGCTCGTGCTCAGCCTCGGACAGCAGCACCTCGCAGGGCTCGACACGATCGTCGACCCCCTCGTGAAGACCGACCTGCCGACCCTCATCTGGGCTCCCCACGGGCACCAGGAGGCCCTCGAGGAGCTGCTGGACCTGAGCCAGATCGTCCTCATCGACACGGTGGAGGAAGCGGACCCCGCGACCGCAATGCGCCACGCCCTGGCCCTGTCGGAGCGGATCTACGTGGTCGACCTCGCCTGGCTGCGCTCGACGCCGTGGCGGGAGCGGATCGCCGGGACCTTCGATCCACCCAACCGCCGCCGAGACCTCCAGGCGATCAGCCGCATGGAGATCCGGCACCATCCGGAGTCCCCGGCCGCCGCCCTCCTGCTGGCGGGATGGCTGGCCTCCCGTCTGGGCTGGGACCCGAGCCCGCTCGTGCGTCACGACGGCGGCCTGCGGGCGCGCCTGCACGCCCGGCGACAGGACGTGACGCTGGATCTCGTCGCGGACCCGACCCAGTCGGTCCCCGGGCTCGCCGGGATCACGGTCCAGACCGCCCGCGGCGAGACCCGCACCCTGGATCGCGGACAGGGCGGCCTGCGGGCGTCGCTCACGCGGCGGGACGGGACCACCGAGGCGTGGACCGCGCTGGGCGCCTCCCGCGGCGAGGGCGGCATCCTCGGCGAAGGCATCCGGCAGGCGCTGCTGCGCGACCGGACCTACGTCCCGGCGCTGCGCATCGCGGAGGCGCTCGCGCGATGAGACGGCTGTCGACCGGCATCGACCTGCCGCTGGGCGGCAGCCCGTTCCCGCCGATCGGCGAGTACGCCTTCCTCTCCGACTGCGAGGTCACCGCGCTCGTCGCCCCCGGAGGCGGGATCGAGTGGATGTGCCTCCCGCGCATGGACGGGCCCTCGATCTTCGGGGCGATGCTCGACCGGGACGCCGGGTACTTCCGCGTCTCGCCGACCGGCGTGCAGGTCCCCGCGGCCCGACGCTACCTGCCGGGCACGATGATCCTCGAGACGACGTGGCAGACCCGCACGGGCTGGGCGGTCGTGCGCGACGTGCTGCTGGTCGGTCGCTGGTACCACGAGACCGAGCGGTCGGAGACCCACCGCAGGACCCCCAACGACTACGACGCCGACCACGTGCTGCTGCGGACCATCCGCTGCGTGAACGGCTCGGTCGAGATGACCGTCGACTGCGACCCGAAGCTCGACTACGGGCGCCACCGCGTCGACTGGGAGTACGCGACCGAGGGCTACCACGTGGCCACCGGCACGAGTGCCGAGGTGCCGGGCGTCGAACTGCACCTGACGACGGACCTGCGTCTGGGGCTCGAGGGCGGCCACGCCTTCGTGCGCACCACGATGCACGACGGCGACGAGGCGTACGTCGCGCTCTCGTGGACCGAGCACCCCGCCCCCTCCTCCTACCCCGAGGCCTACGAGCGCCTGGTCGGGACCGCCGACTTCTGGCACGACTGGCTCTCCCGCGGCGAGTTCCCGGACCATCCGTGGCGGATCCATCTGCAGCGCAGCGCCCTGACGTTGAAGGGGCTGACCTTCGCGCCGACCGGCGCGCTCACGGCGGCGACCACGACCTCGCTCCCCGAGACCCCCGGGGGCGAGCGCAACTGGGACTACCGCTACGCGTGGATCCGCGACTCGACCTTCTCGCTGTGGGCCCTGTACTCGCTGGGGTTCGACTGGGAGGCGGCCGACTTCTTCGCGTTCATCAAGGACGTCGCCGCCGGCGACGAGGAGCTGCAGGTCATGTACGGCATCGGCGGGGAGCGCGACCTGACCGAGCGCACGCTCGAGCACCTCGACGGGTACGAGGGCGCGAAGCCCGTCCGGGTCGGCAACGGCGCCTACAACCAGCGCCAGCACGACGTGTGGGGCGTGTACCTCGACAGCGTCTACATCCACACGAAGTCCCGCGACCAGCTCCCCGACTCGCTCTGGCCCATCATCAGCCACCAGGTCGAGTGCGCGATCAAGTACTGGCGTGAGCCGGACCGCGGGATCTGGGAGGTCCGCGGCGAGCCGAAGCACTTCGTCAGCTCCAAGGTGTTCTGCTGGGTGGCGTGCGACCGCGGAGCCCGCCTGGCCCGCCTGCGGCAGGACCACGAGACCGTCGAGCGCTGGCAGGCCGAGGCCGACACGATCAAGGCGGACATCCTCGAGCGGGGCGTCGACGCGCGCGGGGTGTTCCGCCAGCACTACGACTCCGACGCGCTCGACGCGAGCTGCCTCCTGCTCCCGCTGCTGCGCTTCCTGCCTCCCGACGACGAGCGGATCGTGGCGACGGTGAACACGATCGCCACCGAGCTGGCGGTCGACGGGCTGCTCCTGCGCTACAAGGTCCACGAGACCGACGACGGCATGCACGGCGAGGAGGGCGCGTTCATCATCTGCTCGTTCTGGCTCGTGAGCGCGCTGTCGGAGATCGGGGAGACGCACCGGGCCCGGGCGCTGTGCGAACGGCTGCTCGGCTACACCTCCTCGCTGCACCTCTACGCCGAGGAGATCGACCCGCTCAGCGGACGGCATCTCGGCAACTTCCCCCAGGCGTTCACGCACCTCGCCCTGATCAACGCGGTCCTCCACGTGATCCGGGCGGACTCCGAGCTCGCCCAGCACCATCAGCCCCTCGACGCGCGGAGGTCGGAGCGATGAGCGCGCAGGCACGGATCGAGCGCTTCGCGGACGCGGAGCAGGTCGCGCACGCCCTCGCCGAGCGGGTGCGGCACGAGATCGCCGCCGCCCACGCCGCACGCGGCGTGGCGCACGTCGCGCTCTCGGGCGGACGCACGCCGCGGCGCGCCTACGAGCTGCTCGCCGGCGACGCCGCGGGATGGCGTGACGTGCACCTCTGGTACGCGGACGAGCGCTGCGTGCCCCCGAACCACGAGGAGTCGACCCACCGGCTCGTGCGGCAGACGCTGCTCGCCCGCGCCGGCCTCGGGTCCGGCGTGACGGAGCACCGCGTGCTCGGCGAGCTCGACGACCCGGACGCGGCGGCGCGGGCCTACGCCGCGGAGCTCCGCGCGACGGTCCTGGACGTCGTGCTGCTGGGTCTCGGCGAGGACGGCCACACCGCCTCGCTGTTCCCGTACTCGACCGAGCTCGAGACGTTCACGGGTGGCCCGCGTGTCCTCGCCGTCCGCGACGCGCCCAAGCCTCCGCCCGATCGGGTGACCCTGACGCTGGAAACGCTGGGGAAGGCTCGCGCCCTGGTGCTGGCGGTGACCGGGGCCGACAAGTCCCCGGCCCTGCGCCGCACCCTGGAGACGCCGTCCGCGGCGACGCCCGCCTCGCTGCTGCGGCGCGACCGCCTGACCATCCTCGCCGACGCCGCGGCGCTCGACGGCTGACGGACGGATGTCCAGGGACGGCTGGCGGCCCCTGGACGTTTGGCCGACGCATCCGCGGGGCCGGTGGGGGCGATGCCGCGGGCCGCCGATGGCCCGACCGTGGCGACCTCGACCAAACGCGTGAAGAAGGCACGGGCGAAGGCCCGCAAGCTGGCCGCCGCCAAGAAGAAGGTGACCGGCAAGCGCAAGGTCTCCAAGAAGGTCCGGAAGAAGAAGCTCACGAAGTCCAAGGGCCGCACGTGCCGGATCAAGACCGTCAAGACCAAGAAGGGACGCAAGAAGCGGATCAAGCTCTGCTGGAAGAGCAAGAAGAGCAAGAAGAGCAAGAAGAAGAGCTCCAAGAAGAAGTCCGCCGGCCGGAAGAAGACCACGACCGCGCGCAAGCCCGCCGCTTCGGCGCCGTCCTGGTTCGCCCCCGCCCCCAGCGCCCCGGAGGCCCCCGCCCCCGCGCCGGCTCCGGCGCCGGCGGCGGCTGTCCCGGCCGCGGCGGCTGCCGCACCCGCCGCTCCCGCCGCGGCGCGGACCCCCGCCCCGGCCACGCCTCCTCCCCCGGCGCCCCCGCCGGCGGTCCCCCCGACGCCGGACCCCGTCCCCGCGCCCGATCCGGGATCCATCCCCGCCACCCCGTCGGACTTCACGGTCGCCGACGCGCGACGGCTGCTCTGGCGGGCGGGGTTCGGTCCCGTCCCCGGGCAGGCGGAGGCCCTCGCCGCCATGGGTCTCGACGCCGCCGTCCGCTCGCTCGTACGCCCGCAGGGCACCGCGCAGCTCGTCGGCCCCGCCCCGGTCGACGACGACGGCAACCCGCTCGCCCCACGGGACCTCTGGGGTCACGACCACTGCCACCTGCTGGACCGCATGGTGCGCACCACGCAGCCGCTCGTCGAGCGGATGACGCTCGTGTGGCACGACTGGTTCGCGACCAGCCGCGCGAAGGTCGGCAGCGCCGAGTTCATGCTCGAACAGAACGAGCTGTTCCGCCGGCACGCACTCGGGTCGTTCTCCGAGCTGCTGCACGACGTCACGAAGGACCGCGCGATGCTGGTGTGGCTCGACGGCATCCAGAACACCAGGTGGAACCCGAACGAGAACTTCGCCCGCGAGGTCATGGAGCTCTTCACGCTCGGCGCGGGCCGCGACGCGTACACCGAGCAGGACGTGCGTGAGGCCGCCCGCGCGTTCACCGGCTTCCGCGCGGACTGGGACTCCAACCTCGGCTACGTCAACTTCCGCTTCGACGGGAACCGGCACGACGGCGGGCAGAAGACGATCTTCGGCCGGACCGGCGCGCACGGCTGGCGCGAGGCGCTCGACCTCTGCCTGAACCACCCGATGCACGCCAGCCACTTCGTGACCAAGCTCTGGTCGGCGTTCGTCCCCGTTCCACCGGACCCTGCGACCCAGGCGTACCTCCAGCAGCTCTACCTCAGCAGCGGCCGGCAGGTCGCGCCCCTGCTGGAGACGATCCTCAAGCACCCCACGTTCCTGCGTGGCCCGTCCATGATCATCCCGCCCGTCGTCCAGCAGGCCGGCACGCTCCGGGCGATCGGCCGCCACGTCGACACGACCGCGTGGTCGTGGCTCGCCGACATGTCCGGGCAGCGCCTGCTGTTCCCGCCGAACGTCGCGGGGTGGAACGAGGACCAGTGGCTGGACACCTCGCGCTGGCGCGGCCGCTGGGAGACCACGGCGGTCGCCGTCTGGGACCGGATCGTCGACCCGTGGAGCGCCACCGCGCCCTACGACGCGACCGAGACCGCGGAGCAGGCCGTGTCCAAGGCCGTCGCCTGGTGCGGGTCCCCCTCGCTCACCACCGAGTTGCGTGCGGCGCTCCTGACGTTCGCCCGGGACACGATCCCTGCCGGACTCCCCCAGTGGGCCGCCGGCCCGCGCCGCGGGATGCGCCAGAACGCGCTGCGCATGCTGATCCTGACCTCCTCCGACTTCCAGGTCTCCTGACATGACACCGAACTGCTGCAAGGGCTTCACCCGCACCGAGATGCTGCGCCACGGGGTGGCCGAAGCGGGCCGGGGGCTCCCCCGCATCGAACCGGGGATGCCTGCGCCCGCGGGGACCGGGCTGACCCGTCGATCGCTCATGGTCCGCGGGTTCGCCTCCGGCCTCGCGGTCTACGGCGCCTCCAAGCTCGGGCTCGGCGCGCTCGAGGAGGGCATCGCGGAGGCGGCGACCGGGTCCCCCTCCAGCCGGGTCCTGGTGTCGGTCTTCATGGCCGGGGGCGTCGACTCGCTGAGCGTCCTGGCGCCGGTGGGCGACAGCCGCTACGCCTCCCTGCGCCCCACGCTGCGGCTCCTGCCGGGCGAAGGGCCGACCTTCTCGGAGGACGCGCGCCTGATGTGGCACCCGTCGGCCTCCGGCCTGCGCACCCTGCACGGCGAGGGCAAGGTCGGCGTGCTCCCGGCGGTCGGCTACGCGAGCCCCGACCAGTCGCACTTCACCTCGCAGCACTACTGGGAGGTCGGCGCGCTGGACCCGGGCGCGCAGTACGGGTGGATGGGTCGGTTCCTGGACCAGCACGGGTCGCCGACCAACCCGCTCCAGGGCCTGAGCGTCGGCTGGTCGCTCTCCCCGGCCCTGGCCCCGTCCAGGAACCCCGTCGCCGCCGTGTCGCGCCTCGACGACTACCGGCTGTCCGCCCCGGGCGTGCACGACGACATGGACGACCTGATGTACGCGGCGATCGGCACCCTGGGACGGCTCCCCAGCGAGGACGCCCACCGGCAGCGAGCGCGGAGCGTGGCGGGGCAGGTCGACGGGATCCGGGCCGCGCTCGGCCCGTTCCAGGGCGGCATCTCGGCACCGGTCTCCTACCCCAGCGGGACGTTCGCCAGCCGTCTCAAGGGCGTCGCGGCCGGGATCCAGGGAGGCCTGCCGCTGCGGTGCGTCGCGATCGAGGCGCCGGGCGGCTACGACACGCACAGCGGGCAGCTCGAGTCGTTCGGCGACGACCTGAAGGCCACCAGCGACGGCCTGCTGGCCTTCCAGCGCGACCTGGAGGCGCGGGGGATCGCGGACCGCGTGCTGACCCTCGTCTGGTCGGAGTTCGGTCGCCGGCCGCAGCAGAACGGCACCGGCACCGATCACGGCGCCGCCGGGGTCGGGTTCGTGATCGGATCCCAGGCGAAGGGCAGGATGGTCGGTGAGTTCCCGGGCCTCTCGACGCTCGACGCCCAGGGCAACCTGCGATCCACGTCGGACTTCCGTGCGCTCTACTCCTCGCTCCTGGAGCAGTGGTTCCAGGTGGACGCCGCCCCGATCATCCCCGGGGCAGGGTCGTACGGGCGCTACGGCCTGGTCCGATAGGACGCCGACGCGCCAGCCGAACCCGCTCCGAACCGCAGGAGCCCGCCCGCGGTTTGTGGCGCGCGGGCACGTTCGCCATCCTAGGAGGGGTGAACGCACCCCCTGAGCGCTCCGCCACCGACGATGCCGCCACGGCCGAGCGCGTCGCGGCAGCCCGCACCGACGCCACCGTGAACGGGGGCGCGGGCGCGCATCCGCCTCGCCGCGGCGCCATGGATCCGTTCATGGACGCGCAGTTCGAGGCCGACCCGACCCCGTTCGTCGAACGACTTCCGACGCGATCGCCGTTCCCGCCGATCGCCGACTACGCCTTCCTCTCCGACTGCCACACCGCGGCGCTGGTGGCGCCGGACGGCACCGTCGAGTGGCTGTGCCCGCCGAGGTTCGACGCACCGTCGGTGTTCGCCGCCATCCTCGACCGCAGCGCCGGCGGCTTCCGGCTGGGCCCGTCGTCGATGGGCGTGCCCGCCGGCCGTCGCTACGAGCCGGGCACGAACATCCTGGAGACCACGTGGATGACGCCGACCGGCTGGCTGGTCGTCCGGGACGCGCTGGTGATCGGCCACTGGCGGGAGCGCACCCAGGGCGCCGCGACGGCGCACACGCGTCCGCCGACGGACTTCGAGGCCCACCACGTCCTGGTCCGGACGATCACGTGCATCCACGGCCAGGCGCAGATCGAGCTCCTCTGCGAGCCGATGTGGGACTACGGGCTGAAGCCGGCCGTGTGGGAGCGCCCGGAGGGCGACACCATGGCCGTGGACTGCACCGACGGCGGCGAGCGCCGGATGCGCCTGATCAGCGACCTGCGCCTCGGCATCGAGGGCGGCTGCGCGCGGGCGCGGCACCGCCTCGAGACCGGCGAGACCCGGTACTGCGCGCTGTCGTGGTCGCGCCTGCTCGACGGGCCGCGCAGCGTGCTCGAGGCCGAGATGTCCCTGCAGACGACCTCCGAGTTCTGGCGCGGCTGGCTCGCCGACGGCAAGTTCCCCGACCATCGCTGGCGCGGGCACCTGCAGCGCAGCGCGCTCGTCCTCAAGGGGCTGACGTACGCGCCGACCGGAGCCATGGTCGCGGCGGCCACGACCTCCCTGCCCGAGACGCCCGGCGGCGAGCGCAACTGGGACTACCGCTTCACCTGGATGCGGGACGCCACGTTCACCCTCAGCGCCCTGAACTCCCTGGGCCTGAACTGGGAGGCGGACGACTTCATCCAGTTCGTGGCGGACGCGGAACGCAACGGCGACGGCTCGTTGCAGATCATGTACGGCATCGGCGGGGAGCGGAAGCTCGACGAGGAGACCCTCGACCACCTGTCGGGCTACGAGAACGCGCGCCCGGTCCGCATCGGCAACGGGGCGCACGACCAGCGGCAGAACGACGTGTACGGCGCCGTCCTGGACTCGATCTACCTCCACACCAAGGAGTACGGCCACAACTCGCAGCGCCTGTGGCCGGTCATCGAGGACCAGGTCCAGCGCGCCAAGGACACGTGGCGGATGCCCGACCAGGGCATCTGGGAGGCGCGCGGCGAGCCCAAGCACTACACGTCGAGCAAGCTCATGTGCTGGGTGGCGCTGGACCGCGGCGCACGGCTCGCGGCGCGCCGCGGCAAGGACGACCTCGCCGACGAGTGGCGCGAGGTCGCCAACGAGATCCACGCCGAGATCTGCGAGAAGGGCACCGACGACCGCGGGGTGTTCACCCAGCACTACGACACGGACGCGCTGGACGCCAGCAACCTCCTCATCCCGCTCGTGCGATTCCTCCCCCACGACGACCCGCGCGTCCGCGCGACCGTCCTGGCGATCGCCGACGAGCTCACGGAGAACGGCCTGGTCCTGCGGTACCGCACCGAGGAGACCGACGACGGGCTCTCGGGCGAGGAGGGCACCTTCCTGATCTGCAGCTTCTGGCTGGTCAGCGCGCTGCTGGAGATCGGCGAGCGCACCCGTGGCCGTCAGCTCTGCGAGCGGCTGCTGTCCCTCTCCAGCCCGCTGGACCTGTACGCCGAGGAGCTCGAGGCCGCGACGGGCCGGCACCTCGGCAACTTCCCGCAGGCGTTCACGCACCTCGCGCTCATCAACGCGGTCATGCACGTGATCCGCGACGAGGAGCACGCCCCGGTCGCGGACTGAATCGCCGCCCGGACCTCAGCGCGGGTCGGGCAGCAGCAGCTCGACGTTGCGATCCTCGGGCTTGCCCGATCCGCCCATGCTCTTGCCCTTGCCTCCGACCTGCGGGTCGTTGAAGGCGAACTCCCGGGCGATCGCGGCGAGCTGCTCCTCGGAGAACCCCTTGGCGTCCTTCCCGGGCGCGGGCGCGTCGAGCCTGCCCCCGTGATCGATCGCGGTCCCGAAGATCGACAGGGTCCCGTCGCGGTTGTCCATCACCTCGAGCAGACGCGAGTTGATCGGCCAGTCGACCTCGCTGGCGGTCTCGATGCCCCAGAAGCCGCCGGGCGCGCCGCCCGACCGCTGGAACGGCGTGATCTTGTGCTCGTGCGTGTGGCCCGCCACGTACGCGATGACGGCCGGGTGGTCGAGCAGCAGTTGCTGGAGGTCCGGTCCGAAGTGCAGCGGGGTCGAGGTACGCGGGTCGCCGTCGCAGCCCGGGCCGGCCGTCCGGCGGTCGTCGCACGGAGGGACGTCCTCGTCGGTGCTGTTCTGGGTCAGCGAGCGGATCGGATGGTGCCCGAACACGATCACGAGCTCGCCGGCCTTCTCCGCGGCGGCGATCGTCCTCTCGAGCCAGCGGAACTGGGGGTCGTCGAGGTTGCCCTCGCTGCCGATCGTCTCGCCCTCGGCGACGGTGTTGATCGAGATCATCCGCACGCCCTTCCGCGGTGCGAACGCGTAGTAGGAGGCCTGCCCGCCGGACGCGGCCGTCTCCTGGGGATCCACGAGCGCGAAGCCGTGGGCGTCGGCCTGCTTGCCGGTGACGTGGAGGTCCATGTACTCCTTGCGGTCCACGAAGCGGCGCTCGGGGTCTGGCGGCACGAGCACGCTGCGATCGGGGGACGTGAAGAGCGCCGAGGAGCCCAGTCCACCGGACTGCAGCGGCTTCAGGCATCCCGTGCTCACCGCCTCGAAGCCCGCGTTGGCCCAGGCGTTGCCCTGCACGAGACCGTCGTGGTTGCCGAAGGCGACGTAGCTCGGGACCTTCAGCCCCGGGGTGTTGAACGGACGCTGCGCCCTGTCCATCAGCCCCGGGTACCGCGGCCACGCGGCGAAGGGTCCCGACGGGCGGTCGGGGTCGTAGAACTGCCCGGACTCCAGCGTGTCCCCGAAGTCCTGCACGCCGGTGTACCTCTGCGCCTCCCCGACCGGTCCGCATCCCGGCGCGTCCACGCCGCTGTTGGGCATCAGCCGCCCGCCCTCCAGGAGCTTGACGGTCCACTCCACCTCGTTGGCCTGCTGGTTGTCCGCGTTGTCCCCGGTCGTGATGACCGCCGCCATCTTCGTGTGCCTGGACCGCCGGTGGCGTATCGGCGAGTCCTCGAAGCGGTTGATCTGACGGATCACCTGGTCGACCGTCTGGGGGCCGAACGCCTCCTGGGGACGCCACGCGGACGTGAACGGCGTGCCGCCGAGATCGAGCGCCTCGACGCGTGCCGGGCCTTCCTCGTCGGCCAGCTGGAAGTCCGACAGCTGCGCGAAGTAGACGAGCGAGTCCCGCCGCTTGTGCCGTCCTCGCACCGGGGACGCGCCGAGATCGGAGCGGATCACGCGCTTCCACCCCGGGGCGAAGCGCAGGCGGGAGTAGGGCGCCTCGGGATCGACGCCCTCGATGGTCGTGTAGCTCGTCGTCGGAGGGAAGTCGCGGCGCGGCGCCTTCTTCGCGGCCGCGCCGGAGAGCGCCGGCGCGAGGACGGCGGCTGTAACGAACGCCGCCACAGCGGGACGGAGAGACCGATGCGCCAGCTTCCGGAGAGAGGTGAACACGGTGTGAACGTACACCGCCGGCCCGCGACCGACGCCAGTCAGGGGCGTAGGCTGGCCCATCAACGGGAAGACCCCCGCCTGATGTCCGGCCGCATGCCCGACGCACAGACGACAGCCAGCGCCACAGCCAGCACCGTCCTCGCCGACCTCGACGCGGTCCGCGCGCGCACGCTGGACCTCGTCTCCCACCTGTCCACCGAGGACCTCGAGCGGCAGATCGACCCGATCCTCTCCCCCCTGGTGTGGGACCTCGGTCACATCGCCGCCTACGAGGACCTCTGGCTGGTCCACCGCCACGGCGGCCTGCCGCTGCGCCGCGAGGACCTCGCCGCGCTCTACGACGCCTTCGAGACCCCGCGCGCCGTGCGTGGCGAGCTGGAGCTCCTCGACCGGGCGCAGGCGGAGGCCGAGCTCGTCGCGGTCCGTGAGCGGGTCCGCGAGGTCGTCGCCCGCCGCGGGGTCGGGGACGGCACCGTCTTCGAGATGGTGCTCCGCCACGAGCTGCAGCACACCGAGACCATGCTGCAGGCCATGCGGCACGCCGACCTGCTGCCGCCGACGCTGCCGGGACCGCCGCAGCTCGGCGAGGGCTCCTTCATCAGCGTCCCCGCCGGTGAGCACCTGCTCGGGGCCCGCGCCGAGGGCTTCGCCTACGACAACGAGCGACCGGCCCATCGGGTCGAGGTCCCGGCCTTCCGCATCGCCACGCGACCGGTCACGAACGCGAGCTGGCTGACGTTCACCGAGGGCGGGGGCTACGAGCGTCGCGAGTGGTGGTCGGACGAGGGGTGGGCGTGGAAGCAGGACGACGACTCCACCTGTCACCCGGCGATCAGGGACGGGCATCCGGACGCCCCGGTGTGCCACGTCTCCTGGTTCGAGGCCGACGCCTTCGCCCGCGCGCACGGAGCGCGACTCCCGACCGAGGCGGAGTGGGAACGGGCGGCGACCTGGCACCAGCAGACCGTGGGGGCATCGGCAGGGAACGTCTGGGAGTGGACCTCCACGACGTTCAGCGGGTACCCCGGGTTCGTGGCCCACCCCTACCGCGAGTACTCCGAGGTGTTCTTCGACCGGGGCTACCGCGTGCTGCGCGGCGGCTCGTGGGCGACGCATCCGCGCGTCGCGACGACGACGTTCCGCAACTGGGACCTGCCGCAGCGCAGGCAGATCTTCGCCGGGGTACGCCTGGCACACGACGAGGAGGCGCACTGATGGAGCCGATCTTCGAGACCGCCACGGTGGCGCCGCCACCGTCCGGACTCCGCATCGAATCGTTCGTCGACGGAGGCGCGGGCGGCGAACGCGCCCTCGCCGACGATGTGCTCGACGGGCTCACACGCCCCTTCAAGGAGCTGCCGCCCAAGCACTTCTACGACGCCCACGGCGCGCAGCTCTTCGACCGGATCTGCGACCTGCCCGAGTACTACCCGACACGCACCGAACGCGCCATCCTCACGGCGAACGCCGACGCGATCGTCGAGGCGACCGGTGCGACCGAGCTCGTCGAGCTCGGCTCGGGGACCGCGGCGAAGACCCGCCTGCTGCTCGACGCGATGCGCCGCGCCGGGACCCTCGTCCGCTACGTGCCCTTCGACGTGACCGAGTCGATGGTCCGCGACGTGGCCCGCGCGCTCGTCGACGAGTACGACGGACTCGACGTCCACGGGATCGTCGGCGACTTCGACCGCCACCTCCACCGCGTCCCCGACCCGAACCCCGAGGGGTCGCGGATCGTCGCGTTCCTCGGCGGCACGATCGGGAACTTCACGCCGGGCAGCCGGCGCCGGTTCCTGCGGCGGATCGCCGCGATGCTGGCGCCCGGGGACCATCTGCTCCTCGGAACCGACCTCGTCAAGGACCCGGCCGTCATCGAGGCCGCCTACAACGACAGCGCGGGCATCACGGCCGCGTTCAACCTGAACGTCCTGCGGGTCCTCAACCGGGAGCTCGACGCGAACTTCGACCTCGACCAGTTCTCGCACGTCGCGTTCTTCGACCGCGAGCACGAGTGGATCGAGATGCGCCTGCGGTCGGTCTGCCATCAGTCCGTGCGGATCGAGCGACTCGGCCTGGATGTCGAGTTCGCCGCGCGTGAGGAGCTGCGGACCGAGATCAGCGCGAAGTTCACCCGGGACCGGCTGACCGCCGATCTCGCGGCTGCCGGGCTGCAGCTGGCCGAGATGTACACGGATCCGCAGGACCTGTTCGCTGTCAGCCTCGCCCGGAAGCCCTGACCCCCTGTCGTCGGGATGTCGGGCGGGGCGCGGGTCGGCCGCGCCCCGGCCCCGTATAGGTTGCCGCCATGAACATCGAAGGCAGTGGAGCACTCGTCGTCGGCGGAGCCAGCGGCCTCGGGGAGGCGACCTCCCGGAAGCTGACGGCCGAGGGGGCGATCCTCACCATCGCCGACGTCAACGTCGAGAAGGGGCAGGCGCTGGCCGATGAGCTGGGCGCCGCCTTCGTCGCGTGCGACGTACGCGAGGAGGCCCAGGTCGAGGCGGCGGTGGCCCAGGCCGCCGAGGCCGCGAAGGACGACGGTGGGCTCAGGATCGCCATCACCTGCGCGGGCACCGGGTGGGCGCAGAAGGTCGCGGGCTCCAAGGGCCCCCATCCGCTCATGCCGTTCGAGGTCATCATCGGCATCAACCTGATCGGGACGTTCAACGTCCTGCGGTACGCGGCGACCGCCATGCTCGAGAACGCACCCGGGGAGTCCGGGGAGCGGGGCGTGCTCGTCAACACCGCGTCGATCGCGGCGTACGACGGTCAGATCGGCCAGATCGCCTACTCCGCCAGCAAGGGCGGGGTCGTCGGCATGACGCTGCCGGCCGCCCGCGACCTGGCGCCCTCCGGCATCCGCGTCGTGACGATCGCCCCGGGCCTGTTCGACACCCCGCTGCTCGCCGCGCTGCCCGAGCCCGCCCGTCAGGCGCTCGGAGCGTCGGTGCCCTTCCCGGCGCGGCTCGGTGACCCGGCGGAGTACGCGCAGCTCGCCGCTCACATCGTCGAGAACCAGATGCTCAACGGCGAGGTCATCCGGCTCGACGGCGCGCTGCGCATGGCCCCGAAATAGGAGCCGTGCGACCGCCTGGAGGACTAGGGTTGCGCATCATGGCCGACCCGCTCTCCCCCGCGGACCGCTCGTCGCTCGCCGCCGAGCAGGGGCCGATCAACATGGCCGTCGGAGGCGTGCTGATCTTCGAGGCGGGGGACGGGATCGACCGCTCGAGCCTGATCGGGCGGCTCGACGGCCGCCTGCACCTGATCCCGCGCTACCGGCAGCGGCTGGCGTCACCCGCGCCCGGCCTGGCCAACCCCGTCTGGATCGACGACGAGCACTACGACACCGGCTGGCACGTCAAGCAGGTGTCCCTGACGTCCGGCAGCATCGAGGAGCTCGGGGAGATCGTCGGCCACGAGATGTCGCGCAAGCTGGACCGCGACCGGCCGCTGTGGGAGATGACGCTGGTGACCGGTCTCGAGGGAGGCCGGACCGCGGTGATCCCGAAGATGCACCACGCCCTGGTCGACGGCATGGCGGCGGTGGACATCGGGACGGTCATCCTCGACCCCACGCCCGAGCCGCTGGATCTCCCTCCGGCGGAGCCGTGGAAGCCGCGACGCTACGACCGGCGCCGGCACCTCGCGAAGCTGCCGCTGGACCTCATGGGCGACACGACGAGCCGGATGCTGCGCGAGGGCACGAAGCGGTCCACGCGGCTCGCGCAGCCGGTCCGGGCCGTGAGCGAGGCGGCCGGCGACCTGCGCCGGGCGACCGAGCTGCTCACGGAGCTCGCCCGTCAGCGTCCCGCCGCGCCCATGACGCCGCTGAACCACCCGATCGGTCGCAACCGGCGCTACGCCCTGCACCG
>NZ_JBFIGP010000002.1:0-43001 GCF_041602235.1 Paraconexibacter sp. | reverse complement strand
GCCGTCGACCGTGCCGAGCATCTCGCCGCTGCGCGTCTCGACCACGCGCACCTGGTCCAAGGACCCGGAGCGCAGCGACACCGCGCCCGCCGGGAACTCCTCCGGGTGGCGCAGCGTGAACTGCCCGCGACGCTCCACCAGTTCCCCGAGCGCGACGAGATGGTCGCAGTGCTCGCGCACGCGCGGACCGAAGACGGCAGCGTCGGTCCGCGGGTCGATCGGTCCCTCGTGGGCCGCGCACACCAGGTGTGCGAGGTGGATCTCCTCGCTCTCGTGGTCGAGGATCGCCGACTCGACGGGACGATCGAGGAACTCGTCGGGGTGGCGGCAGAAGAACTGGTCCAGCCCGTCGTCCCCCGCGACGTAGACGGCGAGTCCCCGGCCGCGCCGCCCGGCCCGTCCCCACATCTGCCGCAGCGAGGCGACCGTCCCCGGGAACTCCACGCACACGGCAGCGTCCAGCGCCCCGATGTCGATGCCCAGCTCCAGCGCGTTGGTCGTGATGACCGCCTGGATCTCGCCCGCCATCAGGCGCGCCTCGAGCTCGCGGCGCTGCTGTGGCGTGTAGCCGGCCCGGTAGGGGATCACCCGCTCGGCCAGGTCCGGGTCGGTGTCCCGCAGCTTGTCGGTGATGATCTTCGCGACGCGCTCGACGCCGCGGCGGCTCTTCACGAAGCAGATGGTCCGCGCCCCGTCCTGCACCAGCGACGTGACGATGTCGGCGGCCTCGCCGAGCGGGCTGCGGCGCGTCTGCAGCGCCTCGTCGGTCACCGGCGGATTCCACATCGCGATCTTGCGTGCCGCGCCAGGCGACCCGTCCTCGTCCACGAGCTGGACGCCGTCGAGACCGGTGAGCCGCTGCGCGAGGTCCACCGGATTGGCGATCGTGGCGCTGGCGAGCAGGAACCGGGGATCCGTCCCGTAGGCGTTCGCGATCCGCCGCAGGCGCCGCAGCACGTTCCCGACGTGGCTGCCGAAGACGCCGCGGTAGACGTGGGCCTCGTCGACCACGACCACGGCCAGGTTGGCGAACACGTCGGCCCACAGGCGGTGGTGGGGCAGGATCCCGATGTGCAGCATGTCAGGGTTGGTGAGGATCAGGTTCGCCTTGCGGCGGATCGCGCGCCGGTCCTCCTGACGGGTGTCGCCGTCGTAGATCGCGGGCCGCACGTGCTTGGTGAGGCCCAGCGCATGGATCGCCCGCGCCTGGTCCTGGGCGAGCGCCTTGGTCGGGTACAGGTAGATCGCGCGTGCCTTGGCGTCGGAGCAGAGCACGTCGAGCGTCGGCAGGTTGAAGCACATCGACTTGCCCGACGCCGTGCCGGTCGTGACGACGAACGGCCCGCGTGACGCGGCCTCCAGCGCGTGGGCCTGGTGGCGGTAGAGCCGCTCGACGCCCGCGCGAACGAGCCCCTTCCGCAACGCCGGGTGCAGGTCGTCGGGGAGGTCCTCGAAGACCGGTCGGCGCGCACCCTCGAAGGCCTCGCGAACGAGCCGGCCGTCGCGGGCCGCCTCCTCCAGGAGTCCGGCCCACGGGTCGGTCTGCGCGGGAGCGGAGGGCGACGGCGGCATCCACTCCGACGGTACACCTCCGGGGGCGGCTGCTACCTCGCCGCGAGCACCGTGTCCGTCACGCGGTCGCACGCCTCCCGCAGCTTGCGGAAATACGTGGCGCGGCTGACGTTGAGGTCGAGGGCCGCCCGCTCGTGCCCACCGTCGGGGTCGAAGTAGCCACGCCGGATGGTCTCGGCCAGCAGGCGCTCGTCGGCGCTCCCGCCGAACCCCTCGTTCACCGCGGCGTGAAGCACGGCCCGGACGGCCGCGGCGCGCTCGGTCGGCGTCCCGGCGGGGGGCGCGAGCGCGTTGCGGGCGAGGTCCAGTGGGCGGTGATAGCGCCGCAGCGCGAGACGGACGTCCTCCGCGGTCGCCCGGCCGTTCGCGCCCCCGCCGTCCGCCGGGGCCGGGGTGGCGTCGCCGGTGCGTACGAAGCGCCGTCCGGGACCGGGGACCGTGACGAAGGTGCCGTCGTCGTCTCCTGCGACCTCGCCGCGCCGGCCGGTCTCCGCGGCGCGAGCGGCGACCTCGGCGTGGATCACGTCCCGAAGCTGGCCGAGCACGCCGCCCGGTCCGTGGTCGAGAACGTGGCACTCGGTGATGCGACCCTCGCCGCGGTCCACGTCGAGCTCCGGGACGTGCTGGGCCCCGACACCCTCCGCGAACGCACGAGCGACCGGGTTGTGCGGGTCGATCGGCAAGTAGCTGCGGCGGATGTTGCGCAGGCCGCACCGGAGCATCGCGGCGGTGTTCATCAACGCGATCACGGGCGAGTGCACGTTGCCTTCGCGTCCCGAGCTCAGGTCGGCCGAGTCCCGCCAGACCAGCACGTCCTCGCCGGCGTGGTTCGCGCGCGCGTGCGCGATCCACGGCCCCAGGATGGGGTCGGCGTGCACGACCGGCGAGGTCGCGGACGGGGTGGCGCTGATGCAGAAGCCGGCCAGGCGGTCGGTCGCGTCCCGGGCGATCACGACGTGCTCGGGCGCCTCCTCGAGGAAGGCGCGGACGTAGGCGTCCCAGTCGTCGTTGCCCATCCGCGCGGCCATGGCCGCGACCACGGCGTCCACGTCGCTGGCGACGGGCTGATCGAGGCGGTGGGTGACCGACCCCTCCGCGCCGAACCCCCATCGCAGGGCCTCCGCCTGCATGAGCTCGGCCAAGTCCGGGATGACCGCCAGGCCCTCCGTCCCGGCCCGGGAGTGGACGTGGTCGGCGATGCGGCGGCGCAGCTCCCGTTCGCGCTCCGGTGCGCCTGCGCGGAGCTCGGCACCCACGGCCCGACGGAGCAGCTCGTGCAGCGCGATGCCCCCGCCGAGCCGCTCGGCGAAGGACCGCTCGCGCAGCCACCTCAGGGCGCGCCGGGCGTCGACGCCGGGCAGCGCGGCGGCGAGCAGATCGTGGGTGCAGACGCGCGCGATGGCGGCGACGGCGAGCACGTCGTGGTCGGAGCCCGCGAGCTCGTTGCCGGCGATGCGCTGGACGAGCGTGCCCGCGAGGTCCGGGCGCCCGTCGAGCGTCGGCTGGATCAGGTGCGGACGATCGGCGGTGCCACCGGCGGCGTCGAGCCCGACCACCAGCGCCAGCGGGGAGCCGTTCGCCCAGCCGACGAGCGAGCGTGCCGCGGCGGCGTCCGCGATCCCGGCGCGCTCGACGAGGGCGAGCGCGTCCTCCTGGGGCAGGGGGCCGAGCTCGAGGGACGTCGTGATCGCCTCCCAGCCGTTCTCGAACCACGCGGGCTCGGGCGTGCGGCGCCCCGCGATGACCACGAGGGTGCCGTCCGGCAGGCTGGGCAGCACCCGCTTGCGCAGATGCGTACCCGTTGCCGCGAGCCGCTCGTAGGTGTCGAGCAGGACCACCGGGCGCTCGGCGTCGTGGACGCCTCGCAGCGCGAGGTCGAGCTCGCCCGGCACCGGCGCGACGTCCCGGCCCTCCACGGCGAAGACCGGCCGGCCGGTGGCCGCCGCGCGGCGGCTCGTCTCACGCAGCAGGGTGCTCTTCCCGATGCCGCTGGGCCCATGGACCAGGACCACCGACGCGCTGGCGTCCACGTCCTCGAGGAGCAGACTGAGACGACGGATTTCGTCCTGACGTCCGACGAAGCGCTGCGCGTCGCGACGTTCGAGGCGCTGGCCTAGGGTGGCGGTCATGTGCGGTCCAACCGTGGAACTGGTGAAGAACTTACGCCGCTCGACGCCGATCGCCAAGCAGGTTCAGTGCTGACCCTGAGGCTCCGCCGGCGTTGACGGGGTGCGCGCGGCTACGCTCCCCGCATGCTCCAGGCGGTCTACGTGGATCTCGACGGCACCCTCCTCGGGCCGGGGGGGCACCTGTTCAAGGACGCCGAGGGGGGCTTCTCCCTGCTCGCGGCCCGGGCCGTGGAGGCGTGCGAGCGGGCCGGTGCCGAGCTCGTGGTCATGACCGGGCGCCGGCAGGCTCAGGCGATGGAGGACGCGCGGCTCCTGGGGCAGACGGCCTACATCTTCGAGGCCGGTGCGTGTGTCGTGCTCGACGGGGAGGAGCACTGGCTGACCGCTCCGCTCCTGCCCCAACCCGGCGAGCGGGGGTCGATCCACGCGCAGATCGAGGACGCCGGTGCCGCGACGCTCCTGCTCGAGCACTACGCGGGTCGGCTCGAGTACCACGACCCGTGGCATCGCAACCGGGAGGTGTCGCACCTGTTCCGTGGTCTGGTCGACGCCGATGAGGCCACGGCGCTCCTGGCGGAGCGCGGGCACGCAGGACTGCGCCTGCTGGACAACGGCGGGGTGCACCGGCGGTCGCCGGACCTCGCCGATCTGCCCCAGGTCCGCGCGTACCACCTGGTCCCCGTGGGGGCATCGAAAGCGGCGGGTGTCGCGTTCCACGTCCGCGCCCGTGGCTATGACCCGAGCCGGTGCATCGCGGTCGGCGACTCGCGGGAGGACCTCCAGACCGCCGAGCACGTCGGCGCGTTCTGGCTGGTGGCCAACGGGCTGAGCAAGGATCCGTCGATCGCCGAGGCGTTGTCGGCGTACCCGAACGCCCGCGTCGCCGAGGGTGCGCACGGGGCCGGGGTCTACGAGGCGGTCGTGGAGACACTGGCGCGACGCGGCGGCTGAGCGGGAGCCTCCGCCACCGCCGCACGCGGCGCCGCGACCGGGCCGTCAGGCCCCGTCCTCGCGCTGCTGCGCCCGGCGCTCGCGCCACGCGAGCCAGCGTGCCCGCATGCGCGCCCAGAAGCCTTCGCCCCGTTCACGTGGACGGGGTCGCCACCGCACCGGCGAGGGAGGAACCGTCGTGCGGACGAGCGCGACCCAGCCCTCGAGCGGCAGCGCGCCCGCGATGAGGTCGGCGAGCCCGCGGGTGACGGGCGCGTCGACGCCACTGCGCTCCAGGGCGCGGGCGAGCATCGGCACAGACTCCAGCGCCTCGACCGCCTGCCCGATGCGGTCGGGGATCTCGCTCGTCGGGACGCCCTCACCGAGCAGTTCTCCCGCGCGGCGGTTGCGGGACTGGGGGGCGAGCGCCGTCGCGACGAGGTCGCCCGTGCCCGCGAGGCCGATCATCGACTCGGGGCGCGCACCGTTGGCCTCGGCGAACCGCCACACCTCGGCGAAGATGTGCCCCGCGGCGGCGCCGGCGGCGTTCAGCCCGTGCCGCTCGGTGGCGCCCGCGGCCAGCGCCGCGGCGTTCTTGGCGGCGCCCGCCAGCTCGACCCCGACCGGGTCGTTGGAGCTCTCGCACACCACGCCGGCCCGGATGAACACGGCGCTGATCGTCGTGGCCAGCTCCTCGTCGCTGGACGCGACGACGAGCCCGGCCCCCTCGCTCACCATCTCGCGCGCGTGCGCGGGACCGCCCACGCAGGCGACGCGGTGCTCCCCGAACGCCTGCGACAGCAGGACCGTGGGCGCGATGCCGTCCGGCGGCACGAGGCCCTTGGCCAGCGACACGATGGACGCCTTGGGCGAGAGCCCGGTGTCCTCGAGGCGCCCGATGACCTCGTCGAGCCCACGCGACGGCACACCGAGGAACACGATCTCCGCGCGCGACAGACCGTCCCCGATGTGGCCGATCCGCAGCTCGCGAGGGAACTCGACGCCCGGGAGGTAGGTCTGGTTCTCGCGGTCCTGCTGCAGGCGCTCCGCCTGCTCGGTCGTACGCGCCTGCAGGACCGTGCGAAAGCCGCCACGGGCGAGCAGGACCGCGACGGCGGTGCCGAAGGACCCGGCTCCCACCACGACGGCGCGACGGCCCAGGGGTGTGGGGAGACGGGAGGGAAGCTGAGGGAGATGGCGTTCGGTCACGAGAGGGGGTCGGGGAGGGTACCCGGAGCGTCGCGTCGGGTTGCGCGAGGTCCAGACTTGTCCGCAACACGGGCCGTAGTACGAGCGGATGGCGCCGCTGCCGGGCAGCAGTAGCGTGGAGTCCGATCCACGCCGAAACGGAGATCGCCGTGATCCATGCCCGCCGCACCGTCCACCCCGAAGGTCTCGCGTGTCGCGCATGACGGCCCGACGCACCGCCGCGCTGGCTGCGGCCGCGGCATGCCTGCTCGGCGTGAGCACGGCGCCGGCCGACGCCAGCAGGGTGAAGTACAAGCTGACCGCGACGTACGACCGCGTCCACGCGGACTGGCGCAGCGGCGAGTACTGCGGGCCCGGATCGCCTCCGGGCGGCGGGGACCCGATCTACGTCTGCTCCGCGGATGCCGGGCTGAACCACGAGACCACGACCTATACCGCCCGGAGCACACGCTCCTTCACGTTCACGCGCGGAGCCACGAAGACGCCGTTCTTCTCGTTCAGTGCGCCGATGAAGGGGTCGTTCCGGACGGCGGTGAACCGCAACGCCTGGTCGAACTGGTTCCTCGGCGGCATCGGCCACAACCTCTGTACGAGCTTCTCGGGCGGCACGGGCGGCGCTCGCCTGACGGGGACCGTGGCGATGTCGGGCTACGGGAAGGCCCGTGTCCGCACCAACCTGCGGACGCGCTCCAGCACCAAGTACGGCTCCGTGTCGACCACCTCCGCCTGTCAGCGGTTCGGCGGCCAGGAGACCATGGAGCCGATCTCGGCGATGACCGACCGCAACTTCCTGCGGTTCGTCGATCTGCGGAAGGTCTACGGCAAGGAGTTCACGGTCACCGACACCCGCGTCGACCGCGGGCTCCTGAACCCGCCGCGCCAGCGCACGCGGACCCGCTGGACGTTCCGGTTCACCCCCGTCGCCAAGAAGCGTCCGCCGCGACGGACCTGGCACATCGACGTCGCGGGCCACGACACGTGGTCGTGGGGCATGTTCACCGGCCTGCGTGCGGGCGTCGGGGTCGACTGGCTGCATCGCACCGTGCTCGTGGTCAGGGGCGGCAAGATCGTGTCCGCCCGCGGCAAGGTCTACGTGCCGAACGTCCGCGCGTTCTCCGAGCCGGACGGGGCGTTCTCGGTCTCCCATCGGGTGACCACGCCGAAGAGCTACAAGATCCGCAGGGCGATCAAACGCAAGCGCAGCAACCGGGTGGAGCTCGGCCTGCTCGCCCTCAACCGCTCCGAGTACCGGGTGCGCTTCACGACCACCGCCGCGGGGCCGCCCCTGCTCGAGCAGTTGCGGCGCATCGGTGTGGCGAACCCGGATGCGTCCTACGCCAACGTCGTGAAGCGCGGGCCGGTCGAGGAGGCGGTGGCGTCGATCGTCCCCCTGAACCCTCGGGTCGTCGTGCGCCTGGTCGACGGTCGCAGCTATCGCCGGGAGACGGACGCCTTCAACGTGCAGTTGCCGTGCACGCGGTTCGGGGCCAAGGAGGACGACTGCTTCCGGCGGCGCGGCGGCGAGATCATCACCGTGAAGCTCGTGAAGTGAGCTAGAGGAAGGCCGCGATCCTGGCGCCCGCCGCCTCGATCTCCGCGAGCGTCGAGGCCTCCTCGATCGCCTGCAGGTCGAGGATCCGCACGTCGAAGGGGTCGATCTCGCGACGGCCGACCACCGCGTGCGCCGGGACCCCCGCCTGCCGGGCGCGGATCGCGAGCTCGCCCGCGATCTTGCCCTCGAGGGTGGTCCGGTCCAGGCGCCCCTCACCGACGACGACCGCGCGGGCCTCCCGCATCCGCGCGTCGACGTCGAGCGCCTGCAGCACGAACGGTGCCCCAGGTTCCAGCGTCGCCCCGAAGGCTGCGTGCAGCCCGCCGGCCAGACCGCCCGCGGCGCCACCACCCGGGACGCCGCGCGGGTCACGGGGCAGGGTCTCGGCGAACGCCGCGAGCCGCCGGGTCAGCCGATCGACCGTGGGGGCGTCGGCGCCCTTCTGGGGACCGAACACCGCCGCGGCCCGTTCGAAGGCGATGCGCACGTCGCACAGGACGACCAGTGAGGCGCCACGCAGGCCGCCGTGCTCCTGGATCGCGGTGATCGCGCCCGCCCCGCCGTCGGTCGTCGCGCTCCCGCCCGCGGCCACGAGCACGACCTCGGCGCCGGCGTCGACCGCGGCCGCCACGAGGTCTCCGGTCCCGACGGACGACGCCGCCCACGCCGTGTCGGGGCCACGTTCCTCGTCGCTCACGTGAGCCCAGCCACTGGCGGCGGCCACCTCGACGATCGCGGTCCCCCCGTCCTCGACGAGCGCGAAGGACGACAGCACCTCGCGGCCCAGCGGGTCACGGACGCGGGCGCCGGCCGTCTCCCCGCCGAGGGCGGTCAGCAGGACGGACATCGTTCCCTCGCCACCGTCCGCGAGCGGGCACAGGTCGGGAGGCGGCGTGACGCCCGCGCGCTCGAGGCCGCGGCCGACGGCGGCGGCCACGGTTGCGGAGGAGAAGGTCCCCTTGAAGCTGTCGGGTGCGACGAGCACCGGACGGTCCCACGGGTCCACGGGCCGCGCCATCGGTGCTGCTCAGTGCTCGAGCTGGTCGACGAGGCACTCGCGCGGAGCCTTGTCCTCGCGCCAGCGCTGGACCTTGGTGCCGTGACGGATCCGCCCGTCGCTGGCGTGGTCGTAGGTGACCTCGACGACGAGCTCGGGGCGCAGCGAGATCCACTCCAGGTCCTCGTCCGGGCGCCAGCGCGACGGGTCGCCCATGCCGCGCTCCCCGGTCTCGAACGGCCGCAGCCTCTCGACGAGCTCGCGCTTCTCCTTGGCGCTGAACCCGGAGGAGTGGCCGATGACCCGCAGGTGCCCCGCGTCGTCGTAGGCGCCGAGCATGATCGACCCGACCGTGCCCGCCGCCTTGCCGGGGCGCCACCCGACGACGACGGCGTCGAGGGTCCGCATCCGCTTGATCTTCACCATGCCGTCGCGCTTCCCCGGCCGGTACGGGGCATCGAGGTGCTTGGCGATGACCCCCTCGGCCTCGTGCAGCCAGCGGTCGGCCTCCGCGGCGGTCCCCACCATGGGGGTGAGCGAGAACGGGTGGCCGCCGCCGGCCGGGTCGTGACGCTCGACCCACGCCTCGAGGCGCTGCCGTCGCTCCCCGTAGGGGACGTCCAGCAAGGACTCGTCGCCGTCGGCCAGCAGGTCGAACGCGACGTAACGCGCAGGGGTGGTCTCGGCGAGCATCGCGACACGTGACGCGGCCGGGTGGATGCGCTGCGACAGGGTGTCGAAGGTCTGGCCGGCGCCGTCCGGCGCGTCGATGACGAGCTCGCCGTCGAGGATCGCGTGGAGCCCGGGCGGGAACGTGATCTCCGGGAAGTACCGCGCCATCGGCTTGCCGCCGCGCGACTGCAGGTGGACGTCGTCCCCGTCGAGGAAGACGAGCGTCCGGAACCCGTCCCACTTGGGCTCGTAGGCCCACCCGTCCTCCTCGGCGGGCAGGCCCTTGCGCGGGCGGGCGAGCTGGGGCGGGATCGGCGGCTGGAGCGGGAGCGTCACGTCGCGGACGTTACCCGCCCCGCCGCGCGGCCCTCAGCCGGGAGGGGCCAGGATCAGGCAGGTCGTCGACGCGTGGGCGACGAGCTTGCCGGTCTCGGCGATCGTCAGGCGACCGTCCGCCGTCGCGGTGCGCCGGCCCACGTGGATCACGGTCCCTTCCGCGTGCAGCGTCCCCGCGTCGTGCGGCACGCCGCGCACGTAGTTGACCTTGAGCTCGAGCGTCGTGTAGCTCACCCCGACCGGCAGGGTCGTGTGGATCGCGCAGCCGACCGCCGAGTCCAGCAGGGTGGCGATCGCCCCGCCGTGCACGCTGCCGAGCGGGTTGAGCATCCACGGCGCGGCGTCGGCGGCGAAGACCACCCGCCCCTCCTCGATCTCGGGGATCGAGAAGTCCATCGAGGCGGCGATCGGCGGGCGGGGCAGCTCGCCGGCCGCCACGCTCTGCCAGATCTCCAGGCCGCTCAGCCGCTGGGCGGCGAGCCAGGTGGGACTCGGGTCCTCCCACGCGAAGGCGTGCGAACCGGGGGCCATCATGCCGGCACCTCGACCGTGGTCACGGCGGGGGCGGTCGGCCGGGCGGAGGGCCGTGGTGCGTGCAGCGGGCCGATCGCGAGGAAGCTCGCGGCCGCGGCGAGCGCGCCGAGGACCATCACGAGCCAGACCCCGTCGAAGGACCCTGCCCCGGTCGGGACGCCGAGGACGGGCACGAGGATCGCCACGCCGAGCGCCGTGCCCACCTGGCGCCCCATGCCCAGTACCGCGGCGCCGGTCGCGAACCGCGCGGGCGGCAGGGATGCCGCCGCGGCGGAGGTGAGCGCCGGGTTGACGAGGCCGACTCCGGCGCCGCCGATCAGCATGCCGGGGAGGAAGTCGCGTGCCCATGCGGGATCGTCACCCAGTCGCCACGCCCAGCTCGCCGCGCCGATGGCGAAGAGCAGTCCGCCGAGCGCGCCGACGCGGTGCGGGCCGATCCGCTCACCCAGGCGCGCGCCGGGAACGCTGAAGGCCGCTGCGGTCGCCGGGCCCGGCGCGACCATCAGGCCGGCGGTCAGGACGCTCTTGTCCCAGACCTCGGTGAGGAACAGCACGCTGCCGAGGAGCATCGCGGCGAAGGCGACGAAGAACAGCAGTCCGCCCGAGACGGCGAGCCGGAACGAGCGGACGCCCACGACCTCGCGCTCCAGGATCGGGGCGGGGTGGCTGAACGTGCGCAGGACGACGGCTCCGAGCAGGACGACGGCCGCTCCGGACAGCGCCAGGGTCCGGGTGGACGTCCAGCCCCAGCTGTCGCCGTTGACGATGGCCGCGATGAGCGCACCCGTGCCGAGCGTGACGGCGACGGCGCCCGGGACATCGATCCTCCCGGCGTCGGGCCCGGTGGCGCGCGCTTCGCGCAGGATGCGGCTGCCGATGGTGATCGCGGCGACGCCCACGGGCAGGTTCACGAGGAAGACCCAGTGCCAGCTGAGCTCGACGAGGAGGCCGCCGACGGGAGGGCCGGCCGCGGCCGCCACGCCTCCGGATGCCGCCCAGACGCCGATGGCGACCGGCCGTTGCTCGGCCGGGAACTCGCGCAGCAGCAGGGCGAGCGAGGTGGGCAGCAGGAACGCCGCGCCAACGGCCTGGACGATCCTCGCGCCCACCAGGGTCTCGACCGATCCTGCCGCAGCGCAGGCGACGCTCGCCGCCGTGAACAGCGCGAGCCCGCCCAGGAACGCCCGCTTGTTGCCGATGGAGTCCGCGAGACGGCCGGCGGGGACGAGCAGGGCGGCGAACACGATCGTGTACGCGTTGAGCACCCAGCTCAGGTCCGCGAGGTCGCTGCCGGAGAAGTCCGCAGCGATGTCGGGGAAGGCGATGTTGACGATGAAGAGGTCGAGGCTCGCGACGAAGACTCCGACGCACACCACGAGCAGGACCTGCCAGCGACGTTCCATGGGACTGCGCTCCTTCGAGTGAGTTGCTTGACGAAACGCACTGTAGGGAAGTCGGTTGTTTCATGCAACCCAAGTCGTTAGGATGCGTGACGATGCTTCGCAGCGACTACGACGGCCAGACCTGCTCGATCGCCCGCACGCTCGAGATCGTGGGTGAGCGCTGGACGATGCTCGTCCTGCGCGACGTGTTCCTCGGTCTCCGGCGGTTCGACGAGATCCAGAGCGACCTCGGTGTCGCGCGCAACACGCTCACCAACCGCCTCGACAAGCTCGTCGACGCCGGCATCCTGGAGCGCGTGCCCTACCAAGAGCGCCCGGTCCGCCACGAGTACCTGCTGACGGAGAAGGGGCTCGACCTCTGGCCGGTCATCGTGTCGCTGTTGCAGTGGGGGGACGAGTACGCCCCCAGCGATGCCGGGCGCCCGGTCCTGTTGCGTCACCGCGGCTGCGGCGGCGAGCTGGACCGCCACCGGGTGTGCACGACCTGTGGCGCTGCGCTCGGGCCGCGCGATGTGGAGGCACTCCCGGGGCCGGGCGTGAGCCCCGACCACCCGCTGATGGTCAGGCGTGCACAGGCGGAGCAGGCGAAGGCGCGGGCGGTCCGCTGAGACCGGTCTCCTCGTCCGCGTCCGCCACCCCGCTCACCGCGGTGACCGGCATCCGGGTGCGGAGGTTCAGGACCACGATGGCGCTGAGGACGAGCGCGCCGCCGAGCAGCTGCACCGGCGTCAGCGCGTCGCCGTAGATCGACATCGCCAGCGCGACCGTCACCACCGGTTCGAAGGTGGACACGATCGAGGCGGTGGACGGTCCGACGCGCGCCATGCCGCGGAGGAACAGGGTGACCGCCGCGACCGTCGAGACCAGGGCGATCGCGACGATCCAGCCGAGCGCGTCGACGGCGGCCCCCGGGTCCAACGAGCCGGAGGCGAGGCCGGCCGCGCCGAACGTCACCGCGGCACCCGTGGTGATGAGCGCGGACAGCACGAACGGGTCGGCGCCGCTCGCCGCTCGGTCGGTGCACAGGATGTACGTGGCGTACGCCGCCGCGGCGCCGCACGCCATGGTGACCCCGAGTCCGTCGAGGTGGCCGATCCCTCCCCCGAGCAGTACGAGGGCCCCGCCGCTGGACGCGGCGCCGAGTGCGGCCCAGGTCCGCGCGGTCGGCGTCTCGCGGCCCGTGGCGAGTGCGCCGAGCACGACGAGGACCGGGTGCAGGTACAGCAGCAGCGCCACCAGCGACGCGTCGATGCGGGTCAGGGCGCCGAAGTACAGGCCGGCCTGCGTCGCGTAGCCGACGGCGCCCAGCAGCAGCCCGGCCTGCACCGTCGCCCGCGAAGGGCGCCCCGGCCGCAGCACGGCGACGATCCCCCAGAAGACGAGGGCGGCCAGCAGGAAGCGCGCTTCGAGCAGCGAGGTGACGCCCAGGCCGGTCGCGTAGGCCTCCTTGGCGAACACGGCCATGCAGCCGAACGCGACGGCCGAGCCCAGGACGAGGACGAGCCCCGTCACGTCGGCGCCGCCATGGTGGCGGGACGGGGAACGGGGCTCGCGCGGCACGGCCGGGTGGGTGGTGGTCCGGCGGGTCGGGGTGGGGCGGGTCCTAGATCTGGCGGCCGCCGTCGATGGGCCGGGAGTCGGTGCCGTACCGGGAGGCGAGGGCATCGAACACTCCGACCACGGCGATGGGGGCGGCGATGGCGAGGAGGGAGAACATGGGGTCAGAGTAGAACCCGTGTTCCCCCCGCGCTAGCCTATATGTGTTTGAGCAACCATAGGTTTTGCCTTGACCCTGCAACAGCTCCGGTATCTCATCGCCGCGTTCGAGCACGGGTCGTTCTCCGCCGCCGCGGAGGCGCTCTACCTGTCGCAGCCCTCCCTGAGCGAGCAGGTTCGGCGGCTGGAGGGCGAGCTGGGCGTCGAGCTGTTCCACCGCGTCGGGCGCGGGCTCGTGCCGACGGTCGCGGGCATCACCCTGCGAGATCACGCGGTCAGCGTCCTCGCAGCGGTCGAGGAGGCGCGCGAGTCGGTGTCCGCCGTGCGCGAGCTGCGCGGCGGGACCGCGACCTTCGGCACGTGGGGGACCGCCCGCTACTACCCCGGCACCGAGATCGTCGCCGACTTCCGTGAGCGCTACCCAGGCGTCCGCGTGCGCATCGTCGGGCAGAACTCGACGGAGGTCGTCGCGATGGTGCGCTCCGGGGAGCTGGAGGCCGGCATGATCGCGTTGCCGATCGACGACCGGGGTCTCGAGGTCCGCCCGATGATGGACGACGAGCTCGTCTTCGCGAGCGCCCGTCCCGAGCACCTGCGCGGTCCCGTCACGATCGAGGACGTCGCGTCACATCCCCTGGTGCTGTCGGAGTCCACGTGGGGCGCAGAGGACCCGACCCGTCGGCAGCTCGTGGAGCAGGCGCAGCGCGCGGGTGTCGACGTGGATCCCGAGATCGACGTCGAGGACATCGAGGCCGCCCTGGAGCTGGTCTCGCTCGGACACGGTGCCACGATCGTCGCCCGGGGCATGCTGCACGGACTCGGCGACCGCGTGCCCGAGAACCTCGGCTGGGTGCCGTTCGCGGAGCCGTTCTACGACACCTTCGCGTTCATCCACCGACGGGGAGCGCGGCTGTCGCCGGCGTCGCAGGCCTTCCTCGACCTGGCCGAGGTGCGGCTGGACGCCCTCGCCCGGACGCTCCAGGCCAGCCCGCCGCGCCGGCGTGCGGCGAAGGGGCCTCGCCCGCACCGCAGGTGAGCCTGCTGTCGCGTTTTGGTGGCGGCGCTTCGGGTATCCGCGGAGTGAACGGACGAAACCCTCGACGAAGGAGGAGACATGGCAGACAAGGCTCGCGACGTGATGAGCGACGACTGCACCTGCATCGACGAGAAGGCCTCGATCCTCGAGGCGGCCAAGCTCCTGCGGGAGCGAGGCGTGGGAGCCCTCCCGATCTGCGGCGAGGACGACCGGCTGAAGGGAATGCTCACCGACCGTGACATCGTCGTGAAGGTGCTGGCCGAAGGCCGAAGCCCCGGCGCGACCGTGGCGGGGGATCTCGCCCAGGGCAAGCCCGTGACCATCGGCGCCGACGACTCCCTCGAGGAGACGATGCGCACCATGGCCGAGCACAAGGTGCGACGTCTGCCGGTCATCGACGGCCACCGGCTCGTGGGCATCGTGGCCCAGGCCGACCTCGCCCGGGCGCTGGACCCCGAGCGCTCGGGAGAGCTGCTGGCCGCCGTCTCCGAGTGACGGTGACCGGGCGGGCACGCCCCGGCGTCAGTCGCGCCGGGGCGCCGCGGTCCCACCGCGCAGCGCTCGCAGCAGCCGGTCGCTGACCTTCGGGGAGAGGTTGTGCAGGATCCCGAGCGCGCGCACGAGCGGTGGGAAGGTGAGGCTGCGGTCGTCCCGCTCGACCGACCGCACGATGCGCTTCGCCAACTCGGAGGCGGGGGCCGCGTCCGGGCCGCCCCGGTACCAGTCGGGCATCGTGTCCTTCTCGTGGTCGTGCAAGGACGTCGCGATCTCGCCCGGGTAGACGGTCGTCAGGGAGACGCCGGTCCCGCTGAGCTCGTGCCGCAGCGCTTCGGCGAACATCCGCTGCGCCGCCTTGGTGGCGCCGTAGACGGCGGCCCACGGGAACGAGCGCAGGGCGGCGCCGGACGAGATCACCACGATGTGGCCTTGGGCGGCATCGAGCATGTGCGGCAGCCCGTGGTGGACCGTGTAGAGCGTCCCGTACCAGTTGATCTCGGTCATCCGCTTGGCGTGCTCGAGCGGCTGGTCGCGGAACGGGCCGTAGTGGGTGATGCCCGCGTTGGCGACGAGCAGGTCGATCCCGCCGGCGAGCTCGACGAACCGGTCGACCGCGGTCCTGACCGCGGCCTCGTCGGCGACGTCGCACTCCAGGACGTGGTGGGTGCCCGGGAGGGTCGCAGCAAGCTCCTGCAGCTCGTCGGTCGAGCGCGCGGCCAGGCCGAGGATCGCGCCTCTTGACGCAAGTTCGACGGCCAGCGCGCGTCCGATACCGCGCGAGGCGCCCGTGATGAACGCTCGCGTGCCTGTTCTGATCTCCATGCGCGGAGCCTACGCGGCGACGCCGCGCGCGGACGGTACGATCGGGGGAATGAGCGCTCCGCATGCCACCGTCGCCGAGGAGGAGTACCTCCAGACCCTGTTCTGGCTCCACGAGGTCGGCCTTCCGATGACCGGTGCCAACGTCGCCCGTGCGATGCAACTCAGCGCGCCGACCGTCCACGAGATGATCGGGCGACTCGAGCGGGACGGCTACATCGAACGGGCCGCCGACAAGGTGATCAGCTTCACGCCCACCGGGCAGGAGCACGCGGAGGGCATCGTGAGCCGGCACCGGCTCATCGAGCGCTACCTGACCGACGTGGTGGGCGTGCCGTGGGACGACGTGCACGAGGAGGCCGAGCGCCTGGAGCACGCGATGAGCCCGAGGTTCGAGGCCTACATGCGCCGGGCCATCGGTGACGCGAAGACCTGCCCGCACGGGCACCCGATCGAGGTCGGCGACCGCGGCGAGGCCGTGCCGCTGGCCGACGTGGAGGTCGGGGCGAAGCTGTGCGTCGTCCGCTTCGAGAACGAGGCGGAGGACCTGCTGCACTACCTCAAGGAGTCCGGGCTCGAGCCGGGGCTCGCGGGGGTGCTCGAGGAGAAGGACGACGAGGCGGTCGTCGTCCGGGCCGACGGGGGCGCGCGGTGCGTGGTCACCGCGTCCGTCGCCGAGACGATCAGCGTGACCGCCGATCCCAGCCCGCCCCCGCGGACCGCGCTGCCCGACCAGCTGGTCCTCGCGAAGGACCGCTGGGGCATGTAGGACGGTCCGGCGGGCGCTCCCGTCGGACCTCAGGCCTTCTTCACGACACTGGACTTCAGCTGCATCGGGCCGAAGCCGTCGACCTTGCAGTCGATGTCGTGGTCCCCGACGCCGTCGACGAGACGGATGTTGCGGACCTTCGTGCCGACCTTGATCGGTGCAGAGCTGCCCTTGACCTTGAGGTCCCTGATGACCGTGACCGTGTCGCCGTCGGCCAGCACGTTGCCGACCGCGTCGCGGATGACGCTCGCCTCGGCGTCGTCGCTCTCGGCGGCCTCGGGCGACCACTCATGCGCGCACATCGAGCAGACCTGGAAGCCGTTGAGCTCGTAGGTGTACTCGCTGGCGCATTCGGGGCAGACGGGTGCTGGCTCGCTCATCCGCAGGACTGTAGTGGTGGGACCGTTCTCCACCACTCATCGCGGCCGGCGTCCGATCAGTCCGCAGTGGGGTCCGGAACGATCCGGATGTACGGCTTGGGCTCCTGCCAGCCCTCCGGGTACTTCTCCTTCGCCGCATCGTTGGTGACCGACCCCGCGATGATCACGTCGCCGCCGGGCTGCCACTGCGCGGGCGTCGCGACCTGGTGCTCGACGGTCAGCTTCAGCGAGTCGATGACCCGCAGGACCTCGTCGAAGTTGCGGCCCGTGGTCATCGGGTAGATCAGGACGAGCTTGATCTTCTTGTCCGGGCCGATCACGAAGACGTTGCGAAGCGTCTGGTTCTGGGCCGGGGTCCGCTGGGTCGGGTCGCCCTCGACGTCGGCGGGCAGCATCCCGTAGGCCTTCGAGACGGTGTGGTCGGTGTCCGCGATGATCGGGTAGTTCGGCGCGGTTCCCTGGGTCTCCGCGATGTCCTTGCTCCACTCCATCGAGCCCTCCACCGGGTCGGTGGACAGGCCGATGATCTTCACGCCGCGGCGATCGAACTCGGGCTTGATGGAGGCCATGTAGCCGAGCTCGGTGGTGCACACCGGGGTGAACGCGCGCGGGTGCGAGAACAGGACGGCCCAGGAGTCGCCGATCCAGTCGTGGAAGCTGATGGGACCGTCGGTGGTCTCGGCGTCGAAGTCGGGGGCGGTGTCGCCGATCGTGAGGCTCATGAGGTGGAACTCCGTGCTTGGGGATCGAATGACCGATTACCGATCAGGATTACCACTATAGCGCGGGGCCGATGTGGCCCAGCGCGACGACCTGTCGCTGTTCAGAGCGAGCGATACGCGTCGGCGAGGCGCTTCACACCCTCGTCGATCTGGTCTGCCGTGACACCCGAATAGGCCAGGCGCAGCGTGTTCTGCCCGCCTTCCATGAGGAAGTCGGTGCCCTTGACGAAGGCGACGCCGCGCTCGGCGGCGGCGACGAACAGCGCGTCGACATCGGTGCCCTCAGGCAGCGCCACCCACATGAAGTACCCGCCGTCCGGGGCGACGAACTCGGCCTCCGGCAGATCCCGCTGCAGCGCGGCGGTCAGCAGGTCGACGCGCTCGGCCAGGGCGGCCTTGACCGTCGCGATCGACCGGTCGAGCCCGCCGTTCACGCAGAACGCGTGGACGATCGACTGGGCGACCTGGTTCGGCGAGATGTACGTGTTCGTCGCGCGCTTGGCGATCGCGGCGATGATGTCCGTCGGGCCCACGAGATAGCCGACGCGGATGCCCGGGCAGACGGTCTTGGAGAACGACGAGGCGTAGACGACGTGCTTGGTGTCGGCGCCCCCGTCGAGGTCGAGCATGGTCTCCAGCGACTCGCCGCGGAACCGGATCGCCACGTACGGGTCGTCCTCGAAGATCGTGAAGCCGTGCTCAGCCGCCAGCGCCAGCAGGGCCCGGCGCTTCTCGAGCGACAGCGTGTAGCCGGCGGGGTTCTGGAAGTTGGGGATGATGTGGGCGAGCGTCGGCTTGACGCCCGACTCGAGCAGGGCCTTCAGCTCGTCGGTGTCGATCCCGTCGGGCTGCAGCGACACCATGCGGACGTCGGCGCCGCGTCCCTTGAGCGACAGGAGCGTCCGGTCGTACGTGGGCTTCTCGACGATCACCGGCTTGCCGGGTTCGACCAGCTCGTCGAACAGGAAGGCGTCCGCCTGCATCGAGCCGTTGGTCACGAGCACGTTCTCGGGGGCGACGCCATGGCGCTCGGCGATCCACTTGCGCAGCGGGACGTAGCCGACCGACGTGCCGTACGCGGTGGTGCCGGCCGGGTCGTCGGTGAACGCCTGCGCGGCGGCAGCCTTCAGGCCCTCGATGTCGACGATGTCGAGCGACGGCGCGCCGCGGGCGAAGGAGATGGTGTCGGGCATGCCCTGAACCCTACGCATGTCGCGCGCCGTGGGAAGCGCAGGGGGCGGCCCGTCGCTCCGGGACCGCCTGACGCTCAGTTGAACGTTCACGTACAGTAGGACGATGACCTCTTCCTCGTCCCCGGAGCAGGCCGACGCGATCGTCGTCGGTGGCGGTCTCGCCGGCCTCGTCGCCGCCGCGGAGCTCGCCGACGCGGGCCGCCGCGTGATCATCGTCGACCAGGAGCCCGAGGCGTCCTTCGGCGGCCAGGCCTTCTGGTCCCTCGGCGGTCTGATGTTCGTCGACAGCCCCGAGCAGCGCCGGATGCGCATCAAGGACTCGGTGGACCTCGCCTGGCAGGACTGGCTGGGCACCGCCGGGTTCGACCGTGAGGAGGACGCGTGGCCCCGCCGCTGGGCCGAGGCGTACGTGCACTTCGCGGCCGGTGAGAAGCGGTCGTGGCTGCACGACCAGGGCATGCGCTGGCTGCCGAACCCGGGGTGGCCCGAGCGCGGCGGGTACCACGCCGACGGGCACGGCAACTCCGTACCCCGGTTCCACATCACCTGGGGGACGGGCCCCGGGGTCGTCGCGCCCTTCGAGCGGCGTGTCCGCGACGCCGTCGCACGGGGACGTATCGCGCTGCGCTTCCGCCATCGCGTGACCGGCCTGACGGTGACGGACGGGACCGTGACCGGGGTGACGGGCGAGGTGCTCGCGCCGTCGGGCGTCGGCCGCGGAGAGGAGAGCTCGCGGGAGGTGGTCGGGGCGTTCGCGCTGGAGGCCCAGGCCGTGATCGTCACCACCGGTGGGATCGGCGGCAACCACGAGCTCGTACGGCGCAACTGGCCGGCACGGCTCGGGCAAGCGCCGAAGTACATGCTCTCGGGCGTGCCCGCCCACGTCGACGGCCTGATGCTCGGCATCGCTCGCGACGCCGGAGCGAGCGAGATCAACGGCGACCGCATGTGGCACTACGTGGAGGGCATCCACAACTGGGACCCGATCTGGCCCAGGCACGCGATCCGGATCATCCCCGGGCCGTCGTCGATGTGGTTCGACGCGCGTGGTCGCCGGCTGCCCGGTCCGCTGTACCCCGGGTACGACACCCTCGGCACGCTCGACCACATCATGGGGACCGGGTACGAGCACACCTGGTTCGTCCTCACCCAGAAGATCATCGAGAAGGAGTTCGCCCTGTCGGGCTCCGAGCAGAACCCCGACACCACGTCCAAGAGCATCCGGGCCGTGCTCAAGGACCGGATCGGCAGCGGCCCGCCCGGCCCCGTCCAGGCGTTCATGGACAAGGGCGAGGACTTCCTCGTCGAGCGCGACCTCGCGCAGCTCGTCCGCCGGATGAACGAGCTGGTCGGTGAGGACCTCATCGATCACGACGATCTGCGGGCCCAGATCGTCGCGCGCGACCGGGAGCTCGAGAACCCGTACGCGAAGGACGGGCAGATCACCGCCATCCACGGGGCGCGCGCGTACTTCGCCGACAAGGTCACGCGGGTCGCCGCACCCCACCGGATCCTCGACGAGGACGCGGGCCCGCTCATCGCCGTGCGCCTCTCGATCCTCACGCGCAAGTCCCTCGGTGGCCTGCAGACCGACCTCGAGGCCCGCGTGCTGCGCCCGGACGGCGAGCCCCTTCCGGGCCTCTACGCGGCCGGTGAGGTCGCGGGCTTCGGCGGCGGCGGGATGCACGGGTACCGCGCGCTCGAGGGCACCTTCCTCGGCGGCTGCCTGTTCAGCGGGCGGGTCGCCGGCCGGGCCGTCGCGAGCGCCGTGGGGTGAGAAAAGCGTCGGGTCAGTCGGGCCAGATCTCGCCGACCACGAACTCCACGGAGTTGCCCGCCGGGTCGCGCACGTAGACCGAGCGCCCGCCGCGCGGCCAGGTCAACTCGCGCTCGACGCCCGCTCCGGCCTGCGCGCAACGCTCCACGATCGCCGGCAGCGCCGCATCGTCGACCGTGAACGCCACGTGACCCTGGCCGTGGGCGCCATGGGCGGGCACGTCCCGGCCCTCGGCGGCCGACAGGGCCGGATCGAACAGCAGCAGCACGCTGCCCGGCGCGACGCGCAGGCCCACGAACATCTCGCTCGGTCCGAAGACGACACGCAACCCGACCGCCTGCGTGTAGAACGCGGTGGCCGCGTCGACGTCGTCGACGTAGAGCACCGTCTCGTGGACGCCGGTCGGAGCAGGATCCGCCATGCACGGATTCTGCCGTGCGGCCGGCCCGCCCGCCGACGAACGCGACCGGTCGAGACGATGACCCGCGTGTCGGGCGCCCGATCCCGCGCTACGCTCACTGCGTATGGGGTTTCCGGTGCATTCGCTCTCTCCTAGCGAGCGTGCCGCCCTGGTGACGGCCGAGCACGAGGGCTACCCCTTCCTGGCCTACCGAGACGGGTTCGGCGACCTGCGGATCGTCCCGATCACCGACGCGCAGCAGGTGACGATCGGCCGGGCCACGGACAACGACGTCGTGATCGACGGGGATCAGCAGGTCTCGCGCGTGCATGCGGTGCTCGAGCACATCGGCGGCACCTGGGCGCTGCGGGACGATGGGCTGTCACGCAACGGCTCGTTCGTGGGCGGGGAGCGCGTGCTGCATCGTCAGCGGCTGGTGGACGACGACATGCTGCGGGTCGGCGGGACCGCGATCCTCTTCCGATGCCCGCCGCCGGTCACCGCGGACAGCACGCTGGCGACCAGCAGGGCGTCCGCCGCACGCCTCACCGAGGCCGAGCGGCGCGTGCTCGTCGCGCTGTGCCGTCCCCTGCTCGGTCCCGACACGTCGGCCGGCCCCGCGAGCAATCGCGAGATCGCCGCAGAGCTGGTGCTGTCGCTCAGCGGCGTGAAGTCGCACCTCCGCTCGCTGTCGGCGAAGCTCGCGGTGGGCGATCTTCCGCAGAACCGCAAGCGGGCGCATCTCGCGCGCCGGGCGCTCGAGGCCGGGATCGTGACCACCCGGGACCTCATGCCGCGATGACCGAGGACCGCACCGGCGCGCTGGTAGGCCCCTACCGGCTGGGCCGGGTCCTGGGGCGCGGAGGGATGGCGGTCGTTCACGAAGCCACGCACGAGACGCACGGCCGCACCGTGGCCCTCAAGCTCCTGAGCGGAGACCTCGCGAGCGATCCCGCCTTCGTCGAGCGGTTCCGCCGGGAGGGTCGCGCGCAGGCCGCCCTCGACCACCCGCACGTGGTCACGGTCTACGAGGCCGGGGCATCCGACCACGGTCTCTACCTCGCGATGCAGCTCGTCCCGGGCGCGACGCTCGCCGCGCTGCGGGATCGCGGGGTGCTGACGGTCGACCTCACGCTGCGCCTCCACGAGGAGGTGGCGGCGGCACTCGACGCCGCACACGCCGCCGGCCTGGTGCACCGCGACGTCAAGCCGACCAACGTGCTCGTCGGTCCTGGTGACCACGCCTACCTGGCGGACTTCGGCCTCACGAAGATCGGGGACACCGCAGGCCCCACCGTGACCGGCAGCCTGCTCGGCACGATCGCCTACCTCGCCCCCGAGGTGATCCGCGGGGAGCCGGCGACCGCCGCCTCGGACCGCTACGCCTTCGCCGCCATGCTCTACGAGTGCCTGTCCGGGACGCCCGTGTTCCCGCGAGCGACGCACGCCGCGCTGCTGTACGCGCACACCAACGAGCCCCCGCCGAGGATCTCCGCCCGACGCCCCGAGCTCCCAGCGGAGCTCGACGAGGTGTTCGTCGCCGCGCTGTCCAAGGCTCCCGCGCAGCGACCCACGACGGCGGCGACGCTCGTCGCCGAGGTGCGGCGGATCCTCGGCGAGCACGGCGCGCTCGGTCTCGGCCCGCCGGACCCGCCGCGACGCGACGGCGCGGGCGCCGACGTCACGGACCCGGGAGCGGCGGTCGACGGCGAGCGTCGGCCGGCCCGCGGACGTGGTCGTCGCCCACCGACCACCGTCGTCGCGGCGCTCCTCGGCGTGATCCTCGGCGGGGGCACCGTGGCCGCCCTGAGCGGCGATGACCCCCGACCGGACCCGGCGAGCGTCGCCGCGCTGCCCGGTGCCCGATTGCTCGGATCCGATCTCGCCGGGCCCGGGGAACGGCGGGACTGCCGTGGACGCGCACCGACGGGCACCTCGCCGGCGTGCACGATCCTCCAGGACCGGCTCTCGGACACGACGCTCGTCGTTCCGCGCGCCGGCGTCGTGCGCCGCTGGGGGGTCCGATCGGCCCGCGGCGAGTTCGCGCTGTCCGTCCTGCGCCGCCGGGACACGGGCTCGTTCCAGACCGGGCGCTCGCGCAGCGAGTTCGTCAACGACGGCGCACCGCACCTGTTCGCGACGGACCTGCCGGTGGAGGCCGGGGACCGGCTCGCGCTGGTGGTCGTGGGTGGCTCGGCGGTCGGTCTGCGGCCTTCGGCGGCGGGCCGGACCGCGACGTGGTCGCCGCCGCTGCGCGGCGACGTACGGCCATCCGCTCCCGGCCCCGCGGGCGAGCTGCTCCTGCGCGTCGACTACGTCCCGGGCGGCGAGCAGCGGCTCCCGCGGCAGGTCAGCGGCGCAGCGGCCGAGCGCCTGGCGGACGGCGACGTCGTCCTGCGACGTGTCATCCGGATGGACAACGGCGTGACGGTACGCCTGGAGGTGGTCCGGATCGGCGACCGCTACGCGCTCGACCTGCGGCGCGGCGGTCGCCGCGTCGCACGCATGGACGTGCCGGGGCTCGTCGGCGAGGGGCGGTTCGTCGACTTCACCGCGGTGGCCGACGACGACCGCGAGCAGTTCTCCGTCTCGATGGAGTGGATGGGGCTCGAGAGCGAACGCGTGATCTCGCACTACATGGAGGGCAATGCGAGCGAGCTCTTCTTCTACGACTGAGCCTCGGATCGAGGGATACCGGATCGTGCGCGAGGTCGCGCGCAGCACGACCGGGACCGCGATCTACGACGCCGTGCAGCTCGACCTGGACCGCCCGGTGACCCTCACGGTCCTTGCCCCGCACGATCCCCGGGCGCCCCGGTTCCGGGCGGAGGCCTGGCCCGAGCACCCTCACGTCGTCTCGCTGTTCGTGGCCGGGATGTCCGACGACCGGTTCTACATCGCCACCCGCCACGTCCCGGGGGCCAGCACCCTGCAGCGGCGCATCGCGGACGGCGCCGATCCCCAGGGCTGGCTCGACGAGGTGCGCGCGACGCTGGTGGCGACCGGGACCGTGCACGGGGCGCTCGAGGACGAGGTGTCGCTCGTGGTCGATGGTGCCGACCGCGTGCTCATCACCGGCTTCGGCCTCGCGCCCGCGGGCGCCACGGCCATCGACGACGTTCGCGCGCTCGAGCGCCTCGGGGAGCTCTCGGGCGTGGTCCGACGACCGCAGCGGCCGGTGCGCGGGCGCGTCGCGACGCTGATCGCGGGGGCGGCCGTTCTGGCTGTCGTCGCGCTCTGGCTCGCGGTCGGCCCCGGCGGTGGTGACGCCGCGCGCAGCGACCAGGCACCTGCGCCCGCGGGCACCCCCGGGGCGCTCGCCCTCGGGTCGAGCCTCGCGGCCGGTCCCGCGGCGACCGCCGACTGCGACGGCGAGCCGCCGAGCGGACGGTCGCCGGCGTGCACGCTCGTGCAGCGCGCGCTGCCGGGCCGCGCCGTCGTCGTGCCCCGGGACGGGGTCCTCGTCGCCTGGCACGTGCGTGCGGCCCGCGGCGAGGTCGCCCTGCGGGTCGTGCGGCCACGCGGGACGGGGAGGTTCGCCGTGGTCGGCGGGAGCGACCCCGAGACCGTCGATGGCACGGTGCGGACGTTCCGGACGGCCCTGCCCGTGCGCCGGGGGGACCGCGTCGGCCTCGAGCTGGCCCCGAGGGCGGCCGCCGGCCTGCGCACCGCCGTGGCCGCGGCCAGGACCTGGCGCTTCATCGGTCCGCTGCGAGCCGAGTCCCGGGCACCCGACCAGGTGGCGGTCGCCGGCCGCGACGAGGAGCTGCTGCTGCGCGTCGACGTCGTCCTGGGGCGCCGGCTCCCAGCGCCCACGCGGCTCACGGGTGCCGAGGCCGCGGTCGCGCGGCGCGGCCGGCGGCTGGACGAACTGCGTCTCGACGTGCGGGGAGGAGCCACCGTGACGGTGGCCGTGGTCCTCCTGCCGGCAGCGGTGGCCGTGGACGTGTTCGACGGGCAGCGGCGACGCGCGCGGGTCGTCGTCCCCGGCGTGGACCCGGGCGGTCGCCCGGTCCGGTTCACCGCCAAGGGCGAGGCCGATCTCACGCTCGGCTGGCGCAATCCCGGGGGGCGAAGCCTCGAGACCCGGTTCCGGGTGACGGCGGATTCCGTCGACCTGGACCGCTGACCTGTCGAGGGTCACCCGACTTCAGCCCTGGGGTTCCTTCCCGCGGCCCCGGGTGCGACCGAGACTCGGTCCGTGTCCGTCGCGAGTCCCATCTGGGTGCGCAGGATGCGTACCGTGCTGGTCGTCCTCTGCACGTCGGCTGTCATCCCCGGCGCGGCAGACGCGGGACTGGTGCAGGAGCCTGGCAGCCCGATCGCCGTCGGGACAGAGCCGCGGTGGGTCACCGCGGCGGACTTCAACGGCGATGGCCGCCCGGACCTCGCGGTGGCCAACGAGTCGTCCGCCTCGCCCGACGGGACCGTGTCGATCCTGCTGCGGCAGCCGCTCGGTGGGTTCACGGCGGAGGATCCGATCACCGTCGGCCAGCGCCCGGGCGCGCTGGCTGCCGCGGACCTCGACGGTGACGGTCGCCTGGACCTCGTGGTCGCCAACGCCGCGTCGAGCACCGTCTCCGTGCTGCTGCGCCGGGCCGACAACGCGGGGTTCGTCGCGGAGGGCGCGCCGCTGGCGGTCGGGACGAGTCCGCACGCCGTGGCGACCGGTGACGTCAACGGCGACGGCCGGGTCGATCTGGTGACGACCGGCTCCGCGTCGGGCACCGTCACCGTGCTGCTGCGCACCGCCGACAACGCCGGCTTCGCGGAGGAGCCGAGCTCACCGGTGCCGGTCGGCGTCAACCCGAGGCACGTGGCGCTGGCCGACTTCGACGGCGACGGACGCCTCGACATCGCGGCGGCCAACCGCGGGAGCGACGACGTCACGGTCCTCCTGCGCACGGCGACGAACGACGCGTTCGTCGCCGAGGCCGGTCCGCCGCCGACGGCCGGCGACGCGCCGGTCGGCCTCGTGGCGGGTGACCTCGACGGCGACGGGCGCCCGGACCTGGCGGTGACCGGCGAGGTCTCCGACGACGTGACCGTGCTGCTGCGCCAGGCGTCCGGCGGATTCGCCCCCGCACCGGCTTCGCCGCATCCGGTCGGCGACGCGGCCCACGGAGTGGCGATGGCGGACTTCGACGCGGACGGTCGCCCCGACCTGGCCGCGACCGCGTTCACGGGCAACCGCGTGACGCTGCTCCACGGCACGGGCGGCGGGGCGTTCGCGCAGGCCGCGTTCTCGCCGCTGCCCACCGCCAAGGGGCCGCTGGTCCCGGCGGCGGCCGACTTCGACGCCGACGGCCGTGTCGATCTCGCGATCCCCAACCAGGGGGCGCACACGGTGACGGTGCGGATGAGCCGGGCAGACACCGACCCGGCGCCCGTACCGGCTCCGGCGACGGGGTGCACACCGCCGACCGCCGATCGCATCGCGCTCTGGCGCGGGGAGGGCAACGCACGCGACAGCGTGGGCGGGCACGACGGGTCGCTCGAGAACGGCGGGGGGTATCGGGCGGGCCGGGTCGGACAGGCGTTCTCCCTGGCGGGCTCCGACGACTACCTCCACGTGCCCGACCGGCCCGACCTGGGCATCACCGGGGACCTGACGCTCGACGCATGGGTGCAGATCGACGACCTGAACTTCGGCGCCGCCGACCCCTACGGCGTCGGCGGGGACCGCGTGATCGTGGCCAAGCCCGACGCGACGGACAGCCAGGTCACGTTCGCGTTCTGGATCGAGGGCGACAGCCCGCGCACCGCCCAGTCCGCGCCGCTGGCGTTCGCCGGAGGGCCACGCAGCGACGCTTCCACGGTGGTGACGTCCGAGGCGCTCAGCTGGCAGCAGGACACGTGGTACCACCTCGCCGTGGTGCGCAGCGGCAGCACCGTGCGCTTCTTCCGTGACGGCCGCGAGGTCGGAGCCGCCACGATCGGCGGCGCGGCCCCGGCGACCGCGACGGCTCCTGTGGCGTTCGGTGCCTCGCCGTACGACACGACCATCTTCAACCCGCTGAAGGGCGGGATCGACGAGGCGCAGATCTTCACGCGGGCGTTGAGCGCGGCCGAGGTCAGCGCGATCCACGACGCCGCCACCGGCGCCTGCGAGACACCGACGCCCACGCCGACCCCACAGCCCGCGCCGTCCCCAGCGCCCGCGCCGTCGCCGGCCCCGGAGCCGCCCGCGACCGTCGTCTCGGCGCCGACCGCCGTCATCTCGCGGCCCGTCGTCTCGGGCAGCCGTGTCGTGTTCGACGCGAGCGCCTCGAGCAACGTCAGCGGGTATCGGTGGGATCTCACCGGCGACGGCAGGCCGGACGTGCACTGCGGCGACCAGCCACGGCTGACGACGACCCTCGGCAACCTGCCCGCCGACCGAAGGGTCCTGCTGGTCGGCGACGGACGGACGGGCACGAGCGACACCGCGACCGCCACCGCCCCACCCGTCCGCGGGCAGGCGTCACGTGCCCGCGCCGCTCAGCTGCGCACGTCGCGGTACGCGGACTTCGCGTTCTGCGACGGTGGCGGCCTGCGGGCGGACCTGACGGAGAACGGCGGCCCGCCCGCGGGCTGCAACCAGCGGGTCGTGTTCGGACTCGTCGAGGCCCAGGGGTGCCTGACCAAGGTCGCGTCGCGGGCGACGCTGTCCCCCCGCGTCATCGATGCGTTCCGCCGGGCCGTCGCGCAGGACGCCGAGCTGCAGCGCTACCTCGGTGGCGTCATCGCCGGCGGGACGGCGCGAGCGAGCCAGACCGCGACGACGAAGTCCATCGATCTCGAGGCGGCACTCGACCTCGGGGAGTTCTACACGTCGGACCGACCGGTCCGGATCAACGGCCTGGACTTCTATCCACGATCCGGCACGGACATCGTGCTCTCCTCCGTGATGCGGTACGTCATCGCCGAGAACGCCGCGGTACGGCTCGAGACCGCGCTCGTGCGCAAGCCCGGTTCGCTCGTCCTGAACGTCGCCGAGACGCGCGGCGAGGTCGATGTCGGCGAGGTGAACCTGGGTGAGACGAGCGTCGGGGAGGGCGACGTGCGCGCTCCGCGCCTGGGCGGGTTCCCCGTGGCGCCCCAAGCCCGGGTCACGTTCGTGCGCCTGGCCGACCGGCGCATCTCACGCATCGCGGGATACGTGAGCCTGACCGGGAGCAGCCTCAACCTCGAAGGGAACGGCGGGGAGCCGTCGATCGACGTCGAGCTGCAGGCCGACAACGATCGGGCGCTCGCCCAGTTGCCGCTCAAGGGGACGCTCGGGCCGGTGCGGGCCGGGCTGTGGCCGATCCGGCAGGGCGCGGTCGAGTTCCGCCCCGACGAGCCGGCCGGACTGCAGTGCAACCTCGACGCGCTCGGCACCGGCCCGCTGTGGACCATGGCCGGAGACCTGCTGCTGAGCCTCGCCGCCGACCTCGGCCTGCGCCTGACGCCGCCGCCTCGCAACGGGATCTGCTTCAAGAACGGGCGCTTCAAGAGCGCCGGTGGCGAGTACGACTTCCCGGCGCCCGGCCTGCCGGTCGGTCCCGGCATCCTCCTGGAGAGCATCGGGATGAACTTCCAGGTGGCTCCGTCGGTGCTGCGCGGGAACGCGACACTGAGCGGCGTCAAGATCTTCACGCTCGACGGCAGGATCCTCGCGGCGTTCCCGTCCTCCGGGGCGCCCTTCCGATTCGAGCCGGGGGACCTGCCGATCGTGCCCAAGGGGTTCGGTGGCGACTACGTCGACCCGGTGTTCGGGGTCGGCGGCGCGCTCGGCGTCCAGATCCCGCTGTTCGGCAACGTCCGGCTCGTCAACGCGGGCTTCATCTACGCCTATCCGGCGGCGATCGGCTTCGGCGCACAGCTGGCGAAGGAGAACGGCGACCCGCTGGACTTCCTGGGGGTCGTCCAGATCAAGGCCGATGTCCAGGGCGCGCTGAACTTCGAGAACGGACGCTTCAACGTGGTCGGCAGTGCCGAGGCGTGCATCGTCGACACGGTGTGCGGGGGCGGGATCGGTGTGTTCTCGAACGTCGGGCTCGGCAGTTGCGTCAAGGTCGGCCCCCTCCAGATGGGCGGCGGCATCCAGTGGCCGGACAAGGTGTTCCTGTGGCCGCTGGACGGCTGCAAGTGGACGCGCTTCACCGAGGAGAACGTTCGCGGTCGCGCTGCTCAAGCCGCTCAGACCTACCCGGTGACCGTCGCCGAGGCCGGACGGAGCCAGGCGATCGAGTTGCGGGGCGAGGACACCGCGCCGATCGTGCGCGTCGTCGGACCGGACGGCGAGACGGCGGAGTTGCCCGCGAATGCCAACCACGTGGCCGGCCGCCGGATCCGCATCATGCGCTCCGCCCGCCACAAGATCACCGTGGTCGGCCTGCAGGACCCGGTTGCGGGCACGTACCGGATCGAGCGGCTGCCGAACTCGGCCACGTTCAGCCGGATCGCGACGGCGCTCGACCCCGGCGCAGCGGGCGTGACCGCCGAGATCGACGACAGGTCGCTGCCGCGCCCGACGGCGAGCGCCGCGCAGGCCGGCACCCGCCGGACGGCGCTGCGGTACGCGATCCGCCGCCGCCCCGGTCAGACCGTCACGTTCCTCGACGGCGGCCGCATCCTCGCCGAGGTCCGGGGCGGCGGTCGCGGCACCGTGCCGATCGCCCTCCCGCAGGACGGCAAGGTCCACCGCATCCTCGCCCGCCCCGCGCTGAACGGCATCACGGTGCCGGGAGAGGATCGTGTCGTCGCTCGCATCCTCATGCGCCGGCCGCTGCTGCGACGCCCGTCGGGCGTGCGCGTCACGCGGCGGGCCTCGACGCTCGTCGTCCGCTGGCGCGGGAGCGCGTCCCGGCACGTCGTCGTCCTGCGCGAACGCGGCGGTCTGGCCCGCTCGGTCATCACGCGCCGCCGCACCCTCCGGCTGCGCTCGTCACCGACCCAGAGCGGGTCGGTCCTCGTGCGGGCGTTCGGGGACGGCGGTCGCCTCGGGCCCGCGGTGCGCGTGCGGTTCCGCGCCGTGGCGCGCCCGCGGACGCGCTTCCTGCCGTACTCCGTGCTCTCGAGGGGGCGGGGCCGCTAGAGGCACCGTGGTCCCGGCGTCCGGCTCAGTCCCGCCGCGGCGGCGTGGCCATCACCTCGACGCGGTGGCCCGCGGGGGACACGACCTGGGTGCGCGGCGAACCCCAGTACTCCTGTCTCGGCGCCGCCTCGTGACCCGCGGCGCGCAGCGCCGCCACGATCTCGTCGAAGCGCCACCCGGCGACCACGGCGACGTGCCCGGTGTCGGGTACGGCCGGGGAGTCCGACCACAGCAGATGGATCTGGAACCCGGCCGCGTCCTCCACCCACCGGGAGCGCTCACCGAGCGAGGGCTCGGGCGGCGCGACCTCGGCGAACCCGAGCAAGCCCCAGAACGCGACCTCGGCGTCCGCTTTCTCCGCCCGGATCTCGAGGCCGACGTGCTGGATCACGCCGCGAGCACCCCGGTCCCGCTCATCTCGCGCGCACCTCCGACCCGCTCACGCGCGCGACGTTCTCGGCGTGGATCCTCAGCTGTGCCGGCCCGCGACGCGCCAGCGGCAGCTTGGTCGCGGCCGTATCGGGGTCGCTCGCCAGAGCCTCGAGGTACGCGTCGTCCTCGCGCAGGATGGCCCGCGCCCGCTGCGCGTCGAGGACGGCGCCGTGGCCGGGCACGACGTGGTCGGCGCGCTCCACCAGGGGAGCGAGGCGCTGCAGCGTGGCGCGGTACTCGGTGATCCCGCCGCCGTCCGACAGCATCGGGATCTCGACCGGCGACAGGTGATCCCCGCACACGAGGACCCGCGCCCACGAGATCCAGACCGCCATGCCGTCCGCCGTGTGGCCGCCGGTCGGGTGCAGTTCCACCTCGCGGTCCCCGACCTCGAGGTGACCGGGCACCGGGAGCGCCTGGAGCTCGCCGAGCCGCAGCGTGGAGGCCGACGTGCCGAGCGACCGGTCCACGTAGTGCTCGTCGTCGAACTCGCGCAGGGCACGGGTGGCGTCCCCGGGCTCGGCGGCCAGGCGCGCCGCAGTGGTCTCCGCGCACCCGAGCGGAGCGTCCGGGAACGCCAGGCGACCCAGCAGGTGGTCCCAGTCACCGTGGGTGGCGAGGAGTCCGGTCAGGGGGAAGCCCGCCTGGGCGAGCAGGGTGGGGAGGAGATCGAGCTCGCTCGGGAAGACCGGCGAGTCGATGACGAACGCCTCCGCGCTGCGCTCCGGGTCCCCGTCCTGCGCGTCCTCGAACGCGCCGCGGACGATCGTGCAGGTCGTCTGCCACGCCGCCGAGGTGGCGACGAGCACGTCCGGGTGCAGGCTGACGACGCGCACGCTCGCTCCCTACGCTCGCGGTCGTCGATCGTGCCGGCTCAGCAGCCGAGCAGCTTGGCGGCCTCGAGCAGCGACTTGACCTCGGCCGTCGGCTTCTTCATGCCCGACTCCAGCGGCTCCTTGTTGCGGTTGACCCAGATGACCGGGACCTTCGCCTTCAGGCACGGCTCGACGTCGTGGTAGTGGCTGGAGGCGATGTGGACCCAGCCCTTCTTGCCGCCGATCCGGCGGGCGAACTCCGTGAAGTGCGCGGGGTCGGGCTTGTAGGAGCGCACCTGCTGTGCGGTGACGACGAGGTCGAAGTCGCCCGGGATGTGGCGGCGGGTCTGACCGAGCAGCTTGTCGTCGATGTTGGAGATCAGCCCGGTCGAGTACTTCTTGCGGAACTTGTTCAGCTGCGCGTTGGTCTCGCGGAACGCGGTCCAGCGCTCGACCGAGTCCGGCAGGAAGCCGGAGCGCGACGGCTCCAGCGGCCAGCCGATCTTCTTGGCGATCTCGACGGCGGTCCGGCGCAGGACCTCGGCGTACAGCTCGTAGGAGCCGCTCTCGACGTCCCTCGAGATCTCGTGGAAGAGCGGGATGATCTCGTCCGGAGAGTCGATCGTGAAGCCCTCGCGAGCCGCTTCTTTGCGAAAGGCGTCGTAGATCCCCTTCTCCCAGTCGATCAGTGTGCCGTAGACGTCGAAGGTGATCCACTGGATCTTTGCTGGGAGGGCCATAGGCGGGGCATTCTGCCACGTTGCATCGGATACTCGCGGTCTCCCGCCGGGTGTCGGGTACGCGCGCGGCCAGCGCACAGCACGGTCCGCGGGCGGCCTATAGCATCGCCCGCGCTATGGACCTCCTCGAATATCAGGGCAAGCAGCTCTTCGGGCGCCACGGGCTCGCCGTCTCGGACGGCAAGGCCGTGACCACCGTCGACGACGCTGTCGCCGCCGCCAACGAGATCGGGTATCCGGTCGTGGTCAAGGCGCAGGTGCTCATCGGTGGGCGCGGCAAGGCCGGCGGGGTCAAGCTCGCCTCGAACGAGGACGAGGCGCGCGAGCACGCGACGAACATCCTCGGCCTCGACATCAAGGGCCACATCGTCCGCACCCTGTGGATCGAGCACGCCTCGGACATCGCGACCGAGTACTACGCCTCCGTCCTGCTGGACCGCTCCGCGAAGAAGCCGCTGGTCATGTTCAGCGTCGAGGGCGGCGTCGACATCGAGCAGGTCGCCGAGGAGACGCCGGAGAAGCTGATCAAGGAGAACGTCGACCCGCTCGTGGGCCTCACGCGCGAGCAGGCGCTCGACATCGCCAAGAAGGGCGGCGCCGACGAGGACGTCGTCGAGGGCGTCGCCGACGCGCTCGTCGCCCTCTACGAGGTCTGGATCGAGGAGGACGCGAGCCTCACCGAGATCAACCCGCTGATCGTCACCCCCGACCGCAAGGTCAAGGCGCTCGACGCGAAGGTCACGCTCGACGGCAACGCGCTCTTCCGGCATCCCGAGAACGCCGACCTCGGCGACTCGGCCAACGCCGATCCGATCGAACTGCAGGCCAAGGAGCAGGGCGTCACGTACGTCAAGCTCGACGGCGACATCGGCATCATGGGCAACGGGGCCGGCCTCGTCATGTCCACGCTCGACGTGGTCGCGCAGTACGGCGGCAGCCCCGCGAACTTCCTGGACGCGGGCGGCGGATCGGACGCCGCGAAGGTCAAGCAGGCGATCGAGCTGATCCTGGCCAACGACCAGGTCAAGGCCGTCCTGCTGAACATCTTCGGCGGCATCACCCGCTGCGACGAGGTCGCCAACGGCCTGGTCGCCGCGTTCGCGGACCTCAAGCCGTCCGTGCCGTTCGTGGTCCGCCTCGACGGCACCAACGACGTCGCGGGCCGCAAGATCCTGGAGGAAGCGGCGCTGCCCAACGTGCACGCTGCCACGACGATGGACGGGGCGGCCGAGCAGGTCGTCGCGCTGGCGAAGGGGAGCAACTAGATGTCCATCCTGGTCGGGAACGACACGAAGCTGGCCGTCGCCGGCATCACGGGCCGCGAGGGCTCGTTCCACACGCTGAACAACCGGTCGTACGGCACGAACGTCGTCGGCGGCATCAACCCCAAGAAGGCCGGGGAGAACGTCGAGGGCATCCCGGTGTTCGCGGACTGGCAGACCTGCGTCGCCGAGTCCGGTGCCAACACCGCGATGATCTTCGTGCCGCCGCCCTTCGCGGCGCAGTCGGCGCTCGAGGCCGCTCAGGCCGGGTGCGAGCTCGTGGTGATCATCACCGAGGGCATCCCCGCCCACGACGAGCTCAAGCTCTACAACACGATCAAGCGCGACCACCCGAACACGCGGGTCGTCGGGCCCAACTGCCCGGGCATCCTGTCGCCAGGCAAGGCCAACGTCGGCATCATCCCGGCGTCGTTCTTCAAGGAGGGCAACGTCGGCGTGGTGTCCCGCTCCGGCACGCTCACCTACCAGATCGGCAACGAGTTGGCCCAGGCCGGCTTCGGCAACAGCTCGATCGTGGGCATCGGCGGCGACCCCGTCCCGGGCTCCTCGTTCGTCGACATCATCGAGCTCTTCGAGCAGGACGAGCAGACCGAGCTGATCGTGCTCTCCGGCGAGATCGGCGGCTCCGCCGAGGAGGAGGCCGCCGAGTACATCGCGGCCAACGTCTCCAAGCCCGTCGTCGGGTACATCGCGGGCTTCACGGCCCCCGCCGGCAAGCAGATGGGCCACGCCGGGGCGATCGTCTCCGGCTCGGCCGGCACCGCCGCGGCGAAGGCCGAGGCGCTCGAGGGCAAGGGCGTGCGCGTCGGTCGCACCCCCACGCAGGTCGCGAAGATCGCGATGGAGATCCTCGGCGCCTGACCGGGCACACGCGCCCTCGGCGCGTACCTTCCACGTCGTGCACGAGCGCCCCGGTCCCCGGGGCGCTCGTCGTTGCGGCGTGCCGCGGACTCCTGCCGTCGCACGTGAGCGGCGTTGCCGCCCCCGCCTACTCCTCGCGCGGGCCGCGGAGCTGGGCCTTCAACCGCTCGATCCGCGCGACGATCTCCTCCAGCGGTGCCACGGGATCGGCGCGGCGTGCCGCGGCGGCGCGGTCGGTGGCGTCGGGGGCTTGCGCGTGGGCGGGGGCCTGCGCGTGGGCGGGGGCGCCGGGTGCATCCGGGGCCTCGCTGCTGGAGGAGTCGCCGGGTGCGTCGGACCGCTGGGCCCTTGGGCCGGGGTCCCGTTCCGAGCGTGCCGGCTGCCGGTCGCCGTGTTCCAGGCGCGCGAGCAGGTCGGCCAGACGATCGGCCTCGGTGGCGAACCGCGTTGCGGCGTCCAGCTGGTCGACGCGGACGCGAGCCAGCTCGTCCGCGTGGTCGGCCGCCATCGCATCGATCCGGGCGTTGGCATCGTCGAGGTCGCCGAGCACCGTCTCGATGTCCGTGGCGAGCTGCTCGACGGCCGCTTCGAGCGCGCGGACCTGCGCGAGCGCCCGGTCACGCTCCTCGCGCAGTCGCGCCGCCTCGTCGGCGTGGTGCCGGCGCTCCTGCGCGACCTCCTGGCGAAGCGCCGCCAGCGCGTCACGGGCCGAGCGGACCTGCTCCGCGAGGTCCTCGGTCGCGGGCTCGGGGGCGGACGTGACCGCGCGCGAGGGAGCGGTCGCGGCGGGGGCCAGAGGCGGGCGGATCGGGATGGCGGGACGGGCGGGGGCGTCGACCCGCGCGGGCTCGGCAAGGCGGGCGGGGGATCCGGACGAGGCGCCGCCGGTGCCGCCCTGCAGAAGCTCCTGCGCCCGCAGCCGCAGTTCCTGCAACCGGGCGAGGGACTGCTCGACGCTGGGCGGACCGGGTGTGGCAGGACCCGTCATCGCGCTGGTGCTCGGCGGATGAGGGAGAGGTCCGGCACGGTCGCCACGTCGGGGCCGAGGATCAGGCGTCCGGTCCGGCGTCCAGGTGGACGCGCAGGTAGAGGTCACGGGCGCCGTAGGGATTGTCGGTGGCACTGAAGCCGAACGACCCGTAGAGCGCGAGGGCCGCCTCGTTGCGCTCGTTGACGTCGAGCTCCATGCGCCGGGCGCCGCGCTCGCGCGCCCGCTGCATCGCGGCCTCGACCAGGGTCCGTCCCAGGCCGCTGCCGCGAGCTTCGGCCGTCACGAAGACGTCCTCCACCAGGCAGTCGCCGCCCGCCCGCCAGACGCCGTAGCGGTGCCGCAGCTGCACGATGCCCACCGGGGGGCCGTCCGGGTCGAGGAAGCCCAGGAGGAAGTCGGTCTCGCGGTCGTCCATGAGGCGCTCGACGCCCGCGAGGAACGCGTTGTCCGACGGCCAGTCCGCACCGAGGTGGTCGCGGAACGCCACGAGCAGACCTGCGACGGCCTCGGCGTCCCGCGCATCGGCGAGCCGGACCGAGGGAGCACTCACGACGGATTGCGCCGGACGTACCAGTGCACGGTGACCTCCGCGACCACGACGCCCTGCGCGTCCGTCAGGTCCACCCCGACCTCGAACCGCGCCTTGCCGTCGGTATCGAGCGCGGCGTTGACCTCCTCCACCGGGGTGCGGAGCGCCGACGTCGCCGTGATCGGCCCGCGGGCGATCTTGCGGTAGGCGATCTCCGCGCGCTCGGCGAGCGGGGTCAACGTGGCGAGCTGCTCTGCGAACGCACCGAGGAAGGCGCCGCCCGACGCGGCTTCGGCCACGGTGAAGAGCGCGCCCGCGTGCTGGGAGTTCACGTGGTTCTTCAGCTCATCCGCCTCGGGAAGCTCAGCGACCGCCGTGCCTGGCCCGATGTCGAGGATCTTCACCCCGATGTGGTGCGCGAAGGGGATCATCGTCTCGTAGCCGGAGGCCATTGCCGCGTAGTCCATGGGCGGGAACGCTAGGGCATCGTGGCCGCGACCGCCGCGAGTCTGGCCATCCCGAGACGGCAGATACGCCATGTGGCCGATGTTCTCGCCGCCGTGCGGACCTAGCGTCATCGGCATGACCCAGCACTACGACGCCATCATCGTCGGCGCGAGCATCGCCGGCTCCTGCGCGGCCATCGGGCTCGCACGACGGGGAGCGCGTGTCGCGCTCCTCGAGCGGCGAGGCGACCCGGATGCCTACAAGACGATCTGCGGGCACTTCCTGCAGTCGAGCTCACGTCCCGCGTTGGAGCGGCTGGGCGTGCTGTCCGCCCTGCATCGAGCGGGGGCCGTGGACAGCACCATCGACATCCACACCCCGTGGGGCTGGATCCGGAGCACCGAGGACCAGGTCCCCGCGCTCAACCTGCGCCGCAGCGTGCTGGACCCGCTGCTGCGCCGGACCGCGGCCGAAACCCCGGGCGTGGACCTGATGCTCGGCGAGACCGTCGACCGGGTCCGTCTCGACGAGGGGCGTGGAACCGGCGTCGAGTGCGTCGACCGTGCCGGGCGGCGTCGGCGGCTGCGCGCTGCGCTGGTCGTCGCCGCCGACGGGAGGGGCTCACGTGTCGCCGAGCTCGCGAACGTCCCCGCACGCACCATCGACAACGCCCGCTTCGCCTACTACGCGTACTTCAGCGGAATCGCGACGCGCCCCGGCGGCGCGCGGGCGTGGTACCTGGATCCCGATGTCGCCTTCGAGTTCCCGACGGACAACGGCCTCACGATGCTCGCCTGCATGCCGGAACGCGACTGGCTGCCGGAGTTCAAGCGCGACCTGGGCACCGCGTTCTCGCGCTTCTTCGCCGGCCTCCCGGACGCACCCGCGACACGCACCGCCACCCGGGAGACCCCGATCTTCGGCAAGCTCGAGATGCAGACCATCTCGCGGCCGGCAGCCGCCCGCGGGATCGCGTTCGTGGGCGACGCCGCGCTCGCCGCCGACCCGCTCCCCGGTGTCGGGTGCGGCTGGGCCGTCCAGTCGGCGGAGTGGCTCGCCGACTGCGTCGGGGAGGCGCTGCTCGAGGGGCGCGGGCTCGAGCGGTCGCTGCGCCGCTACCGTCGTCGTCACCGGGCCGCTCTCCACGGTCACGAGCAGCTCATCACGAGCTACTCGAGCGGTCGGGCGTTCAACCCGCTGGAGCGCCTGCTGTTCTCCGCCGCCGTGCACGACGCGAAGACCGCGGCACACCTCGAGGCGTTCGGATCCCGGCGGATCCGGGTGCGGCAGTTCCTCGCACCCCGCCCCGTGGCCCGTGCCGCACGTGTCCGGTTGCGTGCTGCGGCGCGCACACCGGGGGATCACGTCCTCCAGCCGACCGGGTAGACGACGCCATCAGTGAGGCCTCCGGGGCTTGACCCCGGGCGGCAGGACGCCGATCCTCATGGTCTGCCGGAAGGGAGGATCGTGAGCGAGCGGGCAACGGACGGTCTCGACGCGACGCCGGTGGGCCGAGCCCCCGGGTCGGTCGCGCTGCCCGAGGGGCATCAGGGACTGCCCCGACAGCTGACCACGTTCATCGGCCGGGAGCGCGAGCTGCTGGAGAGCTCGCGGGCGCTGTCCGCCACGCGCGTGCTCACGCTCAGCGGGACGGGCGGATGCGGGAAGACGCGTCTCGCGCTCGCCCTGTGCGAGCGCAGCCTGGACGACGCGCCCGGTGGGTGCTTCTGGGTCGAGCTGGCACCCCTGACGGACCCTGCCCTGGTCGGCAGCGCGCTCGCCGCGGCCGTCGGAGTCCGGCCACTGCCCGGGCAGACACCGCTCGACGCAGCCCTCACCTACCTCGAGCCGAGACGCGCGCTCGTCGTCCTCGACAACTGCGAGCACGTCCTCGCCGAGGCTGCGCACGTGGCCCGATCGCTCGTGATGGCCTGTCCCGAGTTGACCGTCCTGGCCACGAGCCGCGAGCCACTGGGCATCGCCGGCGAGACGGACTGGCGGGTGCCCTCCCTCGCCGTGCCCGACGACACCGCCATCCCGTCGAACCGTCTGCCCGTGGAGTGGGACGCCGTGCGGCTGTTCGTCGAGCGAGGTCGGAAGGTACGGGTCGACGGACTCCGCGCGACCGACGCCGCGGCCGTGGTGCGCATCTGCCGGGAGCTGGACGGTCTGCCGCTGGCGATCGAGCTCGCGGCGGCACGGCTGCGCCTGCTCTCTCCCGAGCAGATCGCCGAGGGGCTCTCCGATCGCTTCCGGCTGCTCTCGCGCGGCGTGCGAGGCGCCCTGCCACGCCAGCAGACGCTCCGGGGGTCCGTCGACTGGAGCCATGCGCTGCTCACCGTGCGGGAACGAGCGCTGTTCCGGCGCCTGGCCGTGTTTCGTGACGGGTTCACCCTCGCCGCCGCCGAACGGGTGGGAGCTGGTCCCGAGGTTCGCTGCGAGGACGTGCTCGAGGTGCTGTCCGCGCTGGTGGACAAGTCCCTGGTCACGACCGATCGGCGCGCGGGCGACATCCGGTACCGGCTGCTCGAGACCGTCCGGCAGTACGCCTTCGAGCGACTCGTGGAGAACGGCGAGCTCGAGGGCGCGCGTGACCGTCACCGCGACACCTACCTGGAGCTCGCCGAGCGTCTCCATCCGGGGATGCTCACCCCGGGGCAGCTCGAGGTCTTCGACCGGCTCGACCCCGACGCGGCGAACCTGGCGCAGGCCATCGAGTGGGCGGCACGTACCGCTCCGGAGAAGGCGCTCCGTCTGTGTCGCGCCCTGTCGCTGTGGTGGCACTCGCGCGGACGGTTCGGCTCCGGGGAGGACGCGTTCCGGCTCGCCGTCGACGCGAGCGCCGGGCACGACCTCGAGCCGCTGCGCTCTCGCGTGATGGCTGCGCGGGCGTATCTCTGGGCGACCAGCGGCAACTTCCCCGGGGCTGCCGAGGTCGCCGAGGCGGCGCTGCGTGCCGGTGAAGCCATCGGAGACCCGGTCGCCATGGCCCATGCGTCCTGTGCGCTCGGGCTGCCGCAGCTGCTCCAGGACCCCATGCGGTCGCAGCCGACGCTCGAGCGGGCGTACGAGCTGGCCCGGGAGAGCGGGGACGACTGGTGCGTGCTCCTGTCGACCCAGAACCTGGCCTGGCACTACGTCTTCCGGGACGAGCCCCAGCCGATGCGACGGCTCCTCGACGGATGCTTCGACATCGCGACGCGCGTGGGGGCGGTGGAGCGCATCGCCTGGCACTGGATCGCTCTCGGCTACAGCCACTACGCCGCCGGAGAGCACGGCGAAGCTCGCACGTTCCTGGAGCGGGGTCTGGAGGAGGCCCGCAGCGCGGGCGATCCCAACTCCGCCGGCGTGGGCCTCGCCTGGCTCCACCGGATCGACGTCGACGCCGGACGGGTGCAGGAGGCACGGGAGGGGCTGGCCGTCGCGAGCCGCCGTGCGCACGCGCTCGGGGCAGGGCTCGCGCTGTCACCGCTCACCGCTGCGACGGCGTACGCGGACGGCGCGGCCGGAGCGTTCGATCGTGCTGCACGAGCGGCGGACGACGGAGGATACGAGCCGGGGCCGGCCCGCTATGCCGTGATCGACGTGTGCCTGGACACGGCGGAGATGCTGCGCCTCGCGGGCGAGCACGGAGCCGCCCGGGTGCGTGCGGACGAGGCCCTGGGGCTCGCTGACGACCTGCAGAACGGCTGGTTCGCGGTTCGCGCGCTCCTCGTTCTCGGCCGTCTGGCGTGCGGCGAGAGTGATTGGTCGGAGGCCCAGCGGCTGCACCGTCGCGCGCTCGACGCGATCGTCGCCGGGGGCTACCGCCTCGAGCTGCCCTCAGCTCTCGAGGATGCTGCCGGCATCGCCGCGGGGCTGGAGAGCTGGCGCGAGGCGGCACGTCTGCTGGGTGCCGCGCGTCGGGCCCGGGCGGACCTCGGGCTGGTGCCGTGGAGCGGACGGCGCGCGGAGGTGGCGAACCTGGCCGTGGCCGTGCAGGAGGCACTGGGTCGGGCGGGCCTCGCGTCGGCGAGTGCCGAGGGCGAGCGGCTGACACCGGATGAGGCGGTGGCCTGGCTGCGGCGCGCTCGCGGCGAGCGCAAGCGGCCCCCCGGCGGGTGGGAGAGCCTGACGCCGACGGAGGTGGAGGTCGTGCGGCATGCGGCCCAGGGGCTCACGAACCCGCAGATCGGCGAGCGCATGTTCATCTCCCGCTCGACCGTCAAGGTCCATCTGTCGAACGTCTACCGGAAGCTCGGTGTGCGCAACCGGGCCGAGCTCGCGCGGGAGGCGGCTACGCGCCTCCCGTCGGCGGCGCGGAGTCCGTGAGGCCGAGGTGCCGGACGGGCGGCCGGGCGGCCGCGTGCGCCCGGCGGTCTGGTGGCGGGGTGCTACTCCGCCGCGGCTTCGGCGGGCGCCTCGGCCGGGGCGCTCGTGATGTCGGCGATCGGCTGACCCGCGGTGATCGGGTCGCCTTCGGCGATGTGGAGCTTGGCGAGCGTGCCGGCCTTGTGGGCGACGATCTCGTTCTCCATCTTCATCGCCTCGATGATGCAGATGAGCTGGCCCTCCTCGACCGTCGCGCCCTCCTCGACGACGATCTTCCACATGTTGCCCTGCATCGGGGAGGCCAGCAGATCGGCTCCACCGGCGCCGCCCTTGGACGCGCGCTTCTCGCGCTTCTTGGGGCCCGCGGCGGCGGCGTTGCCCGCGACGGCGATCCCGCCGACTGGCGGCGCGCCGAAGACCTTCACGTCGAAGCGCTTGCCGCTGACCTCCACGGCGTACTTGGTCTCGACGACCTCCTCACCCTCCGGCGCCTCGAACGGCTCGGCGGTCTCGGCGGCGCAGCCCTTCAGCCACTCCTTGTCCTCGACGAGGTCCTTGCAGATCGAGCCCTTGGCCCAGTCCTCGGTGGCGAGCAGGCGCTTGTGGAACGGGATCAGGGTGGTGAGGCCCTCGATCTCGTACTCGTCGAGCGCGCGCAGCATGCGCTGCGTGGCCTGCTCGCGGTCGGCGTCCCACACGATGAGCTTGGAGACCATCGGGTCGTACATCGGCGAGACCTCGCCGAACGCCTCGACGCCGGAGTCCACGCGCACGCCCGGGCCGGTCGGCTCCTTGTAGTTGCCGATCGGACCGGCAGCGGGGGCGAAGTTGCGCTCGGCGGCCTCGGCGTTGATGCGGCACTCGATCGCGTGGCCGCGCAGGACGATGTCCTCCTGCTTGTAGTCCAGCGGCTCGCCCGCGGCGGCCTTGATGCCCTGCTTGACGATGTCGATGCCCGTGGTCATCTCGGTCACGCAGTGCTCGACCTGGACGCGGGTGTTCATCTCGAGGAAGAAGTACTCGTCTCCCTGCAGCATGCCCTCGATGGTGCCGGCGCCGACGTAGTCGACCGCCTTGGCGGCCTCGATGCCGATCTTGCCGATGCGCTGGCGCATCTCCTCGTCCACGACCCACTCGGGCGCGGGGGACTCCTCGATCAGCTTCTGGTGGCGCCGCTGGATGGAGCAGTCGCGCTCGCCGAGGTGGATGCAGTTGCCGTGCTTGTCGGCGAGGATCTGCACCTCGACGTGGCGGGGCTCGGGCAGGTAGCGCTCGAGGTAGACGGTGCCGTCGCTGAAGAACTTCTCGCCCTCGCGGCTGGCGCCCTCGAAGGCGTCCTTGAGCTTGTCCTCGGTCAGCGCGACGCGGAAGCCCTTGCCGCCGCCGCCGGACGCGGCCTTGACGGCGACCGGGAAGCCGATCTCGTCCTTCGCGATGCGCAGCGCGTCCTCGTAGGTGTCGACGGCGTCGGTCGTGCCGGGGACGATCGGGACGCCGGCCGCCTGCATGAGCTCGCGCGCCTTGGTCTTGGAGCCCATCGCCTCGATCGCGGAGGCGGGCGGGCCGATGAACACGATGCCGGCGTCCTCGCAGGCCTTCGCGAACGGGGCGTTCTCGGCGAGGAAGCCGTAGCCGGGGTGGATCGCCTCGGCGCCGGACTCCTTGGCGACCTGCAGGATCTTCTCGACGTTGAGGTAGTTGTCCGCGGCCGGGCCCTCACCGATGAAGTAGGCCTCGTCGGCCTTCTTGGGGTGGAGCGCATCGCGATCGGTCTCCGAGTACACGGCGACGGACGCGATGCCCATCTCCTTGCACGCGCGGAACACGCGGATCGCGATCTCGCCTCGGTTGGCGACCAGGATCTTCGAGAACATAGGCGGCGGAATCTACTTGAGGAAGGGGGTTCGACGACTCCTCGCGCGCGGGGCCGGGGCCGTCCGTCGGGGGCGCCCTTCCGGGGACGCCGTGTGTCGCAGTAGGCTCGCATGATCAATCCCGCTTCGACGGAGGATTCCCCATGGACGTTTCGCAGCTGAGTCAGGGCGCCAAGATCGCCGGGGGAGCAGGTCTGCTGCTCCTCATCTCGATGTTCCTGCCCTGGTACGACGTGTCCGCGAGCTTCGCCGGATTCAGCGCCTCGAACAGCGGCAACGCCTGGGAGGTGTTCGGGTTCATCGACCTGGTGCTGTTCGTGACCGCGGTGGCGGCGATCGCCGTGGCCGTGATGGCGACGCAGAACCGCTCGGCCGCCCTTCCGGTGCCCCCCGGTCAGCTCCTGCTGGCCCTCGGCGGCCTCGCGACCGTGCTCGTGGTCTTCCGCGTGCTCTCGGTCCCGGACGGCGGGATCGACGTGGACGGCGTCGACGTGAGCCGCAAGTTCGGTCTCTTCGTCGGCCTGATCGCGGCGGCGGGCGTGGCCTACGCCGGCAAGCTCCTGAGCGACGAGTAGTCCGCGGCGGTGCGCGGGGCGGGCCGTGGGGCCCGTCTCGCGCGGCAGGGGCGGGTCCGTGCCCGAGCGCGGCGGGGGCGGGTCCGTGCCCGATTCGCGAACTCGGTGGACGAGACCATGCCCGTCTCGCGCGGCAGGGGCGGGTCCGTGACCGATTCGCGCGGCGGGGGCGGGTCCGTGCCCGATTCGCGAACTCGGTGGACGAGACCATGCATGTGGTGGTCTTGTCCACCGAGTTCGGCCTGGGCCGTGCCCGTTCCGGGCGCGGGGGCGGGCAGTGCCCGCCCAAGGGCTCCGAGGTGCGCTGCGCCCGCCGAAGGGACTGCTGCCGAATCGCAGGGCCTGGGCTCACGGGACCCGCTGGCCTCACGGGCCCGCCGCGGCGAACTCGGTGGACGGAACCACGCATAGGGTGGTCCTCTCCACCGAGTTCGGTGC
>NZ_JBFIGP010000001.1:0-44032 GCF_041602235.1 Paraconexibacter sp. | reverse complement strand
GTCGTCGAGGCGCTGCGAGCGCGCACGGACGGCTGGGCGAGCGTGTCGCGCGTGCCGTTCGAGGGCATGGGGGCGCGCGTCAGGGAGATGTAGGCGCCCGTGGCCCGAGCGGCGCCGGGGCAGCCGACCTGCCGGACGCGCCGGTTCAGGCGGCCGGGGCGTCGGCCAGCAGGGGCTTCAGCCGGCGGCGAGGCGCGGCCAGCCCCAGCCGCCCCAGCAGCTCGTCGGTGAGGCGCAGGTAGTCCGCGCCGAGGTCGGGGCGATGGTCGAGGATCGACGTCGCCCGCTCCGCCGAGTTCGCGTAGGCAATGGACTGCCGGATCGTGGTGTCGAAGAGCTTCTCCCCGACGTGCTCGCGCAGCGAGTCGAACGCCTCGCGCGAGTGCACGGTGCGCATGTCGGCGATGTTGAAGAACACGCCGAGCCACTCGAGGTCGGGGTTCAGGCCGTCCCGGGCGAGCTCGATCACCTCGAGGGCCTGCTCGACGCCCTGCAGCGCGAAGTACTGCGCCTCGGAGCTGAGCAGGGCGAAGTCCGCGGCGACCAGCGCGTTGACCGTGAGCAGCCCGAGGGCCGGGGGGCAGTCGATGAGGACGATGTCGTGGTCGGCGTCGACGAGCTTCAGGGCCTTGCGCAGGGTCAGCTCGCGGCCCATCTTGCCGGCCAGGAGCAGCTCCGCCTCCGCGAGCGAGAGGTTCGCCGGCACGACGTGGACCGCCGGACCCGGTGGCTCGCCGGCGTCCGGGGCGGGGTGGACCGCCGCGGGGGCCTTGGCGCGACCCGCGAGGACGTCGCCGATCGTCGGGGCGGCGTCCGGCGGGACGTCGAAGTAGTCCGACAGGTTCCCTTGCGGGTCGAGGTCCACGGCGAGCACGCGCAGTCCGGTGCGCCGCAGCACGTCCGCGAGGGTGCGGACCGCGGTCGTCTTCCCGGTACCGCCCTTCTGGGAGAGGATCGCGATCTTCTGAGCCACGGGCGCACAGTATCGCGGCGGCGGACGCGTTCGCGTGACCGTCCGCGTCGCCGACCCGGCGCTCAGGGGGTCAGGCCGGGATCCGTACCGCGCGACCGGTGACGCGGATCCCCGCGTCGCGCTCGGCCGGCACCTCGACGTCCAGGCGGCTCGGGCGGCCGACGTGGCGTCCCTGCAGGACCGTGAAGGCGGCGGGCGGCTCCAGGGCGCCGACCTCCCGGAGGTAGCCGCCGAGCGCCGCCGCGGCAGCGCCGGTCGCCGGGTCCTCGACGATCCCGCCCGGAGGGAACGGGTTGCGTGCCTCCCACGTGTCGGCCTCGCGCCGGTGGACCAGGGCGACGGTCGTCCATTCCCGGGCGGCCATGAGCTGCGCCAGGCGCGGGTAGTCGTAGTCCAGCTCGGCGAGGCGCTCGGGCGTGGCGGCGGCCAGGACCGGATGGGACGCCCCGGCGTACGCGACCCGCGGCGGGAGCCCGGGCGCGAGATCCGTCGCCGCCCACCGCAGGGCGGCGAGCAGTTCGTCGAGATCGCCTGCGGCGAGATCCTGGACGTGAGGCGCGACGCTCGTGAGCGTCGCGCGGGTCCCGCGGTCGTCCATCTCGAGGTCGACGTCCACGGCTCCCGAGGACGTGGCGAGGGTGATCGACTTGGGACCGTGCTCGTCGGCCCACGCGGCACCGGCGGCGATCGTCGCGTGGCCGCAGAACGGCACCTCCGCTCTCGGGCTGAAGTAGCGGATCGCCAGGGACCCGTCCGCGCGCGGCAGGAGGAACGCGGACTCCGAGTACCCGAGGTCCGCGGCGACGGCGAGCATCCGCGCGTCGTCCATGCCGGAGGCGTCCAGCACGACGCCCGCCGGGTTCCCGCCGTCGGGGCGGTCGGTGAACGCTGCGTACTGGAGGATCTGCGGCACGGGGCGCAGCCTCGCAGACCGCGCCCGGTGCGGTGTGTGGATCAGGCCGTGCGCGCGCTCGACGTGCTCGAGCCGCTCGGACCCGAGGACTTGCCGACCGTGGTGTCGATGAACATCAGGCGGTGGCGACCGACCAGGAGCTCGTCCCCGTCCCGCAGGTTGCGCCACTCCACGCGCTCCCCGTTCACGAAGACGCCGTTCATGCTGCGGTCGTCGACCACGCGGAACCCCTCGTCGTCCTGACGGACCAGCAACGCGTGCCGGCGGGAGACCGTCGGGTCGTCGAACCGGATCTCGGCGTTGAGGCTGCGGCCGATGCGCGTGTGCTCGTCCTCGAGCGTGACCATCCGGATGTCCTCGCCGTCCTGGAAGACCAGGTAGTGCCCCGCCCCGGGCGCGTGCTCACGGCCCGCCGCGGCCAGGACGCGGCGCTCGGCGGCGGCGTCGTCCTCGGTGCTCGGGACACGCTCGAACAGCGAGGCGCGGACCACCCGTGTGCTGCCGCACTTCGGGCAGGCGGGTACGTCGGCGGTGCGAGCCAGGGGGCCCACCGCGCCGCATTCCTCACACCGGAACGCCCCGTCTCCGGCGATGGTTCCTGTCGTGAATGACTCCATGGGGGGCTCCTCGGGCGGGGGACAGGGGTGGTGCTTCGGAGACCGCTCCACCGAACGCGGTTGCAGGACTGTAGAAACGCGACCTGTGGGCTTCCTAAACAACCTAGCGCCCCAGGGCATGGCCGTGGTGCAGTTCAGGTCAGGTCCCGGTCTTCCCGTCCGGGACGCGGGTGAACCCTCGCCCGGGTGGGAACGATCGTGCAGGGCAGGAGGGACCGGCGCCGGCGTCGAAACCCTGGTCATGTTCCGACCGCTGCTCGGCCTCTCCGAATCGGACCTCGAACGCCAGCTCCTGCGCAAGGGCGTGGGGCGCCTGGCGGCGTCGCGCCACGCGTGCTCGGACTGCGGGCGGACGCCGCTGGTCGGCGAGCACGTCCACCGGTACGGCACCCAGACCGTCTGCACGCTCTGCCGTCCCCGCCATCGGGGCGTCCCCGAGAGCGTCGACACCGTGCACCACAGCGAGCGCGGTCAGGCCGTGCGGCTGCGGGCGCGAGCCGCCTGACGTCCGCGGCTGCCCGCGAACGTCGATCGGTCGCGGCCCGCACTAGACTGCGGCCCGTGGATCCCGTCACCAGCAGCGTCATCGTCTCGCGGCCGCAGGAAGAGGTGTTCGAGTACCTCGCGGACATCGCGAACCACGCCGAGTTCACCGATCACTTCCTGATCGACTGGCACCTCACGCGGGAGGACTCCTACGGGGTCGGCGCGGGCGCCCGGTTCAAGATCAAGATGCGCGGCAACCGCTTCCCGTGGGGTGACGTGACCATCGCCGAGGCCGTCTCGCCGATCCGGATCGTCGAGGTCGGACGCGGCGGCAAGTTCAACCGGATCCGCTCGGTCGGCGTCTACGAGCTGTCCGCGGCCCCCGGCGGCGCCACGCGCGTCACCTACACGTTCGAGTCGGAGCCCAAGACCCTGAGCGACCGTTTCCTCGAGTCCCTCGGCGCCCGCCGGTTCGTGCGTCGCCAGAACGGTCGGGCCATGAAGCGGCTGCGGTCGATCCTCGAGGAGGATCACGACCGTGGGACGCGCGCGAGCATCAGCGGCGGGGCGCGGAAGCCCGCGTCGAACTTCCGGATCTGAGGCCGACGCACCGCGGCACGCCGACGCCCGCCCCGCTTCATTACACTCACGCGCCGTGACCCGTCGACTTCCCATCCTCGCGCTCCTGGCCACGGCCAGCCTCTCTCTCGCCGCCTGCGGCGGTGTCAAGGGGGAGGTGGAGAAGGGCGAGACCGAAGGCATCCAGGTGACGGTGGGCGACCTCCAGTACCAGGTGCAGATCTCGCGCGTCCTCAACCCGGCCGAGGTCGAGGACAAGGGCCTGCTCCGCGGCGTGCCGATCGCCGAGCAGACGCTGCCGGACGGCACCGAGTGGTTCGCGGTCTTCGTCCAGGCCCGCAACAACCGCGACGAGCCGCACCTGTCGGCCTCGCGCGAGGACTTCGCCATCGAGGACACCCTCGGGACGGAGTTCGAGACGGTCGAGGTCGACAACCCGCTGGCCTACGAGCAGGAGACGGTCCCCGCCGACGGCATGCTGCCGGAGCCGGACTCGATCGCGTCCTCGTTCAACACCAACGGATCGCTGCTGCTGTTCAAGATCACCCGTGCCGCGCTCGAGAACCGGCCGCTGGTCCTGATCATCAAGGACCCGAAGAACCCGTCCGAGATGGCCGAGGTCGACCTCGACATCTGACCGCTGCCGACGGTGGCTCAGCGCCTGAGCGCGCTGAGCATCACCTGACGCGCCACCGGCGCCGCGGTGTCACCGCCGGCGCCGCTGCGGACCAGCATCACGCCGACCGCGATGCGCGGCTTGCTCACGGGGGCGTAGGACACGAACCACGCGTCGGTGTCGGTCGGATCCGCCTCGGTGCTGCACGACTCGGGGTTCTGCTCCTCGGTCGGCTCACAGCGCTTCGTGGTCTCGAGTTCGGCGGTACCGGTCTTCCCGGCGACCTGCACGCCCTGGATGGCCGCCGCGCGCCCGGTGCCCTCGCGGACCACGGCCAGCATCAGCTTCTCGACGGTCCGCGCGACCTTCGACGAGGTCACCTTCGTCGTCGGGGCGGCCTTCTGCCGCGGGTCGTACTCGAGGGTCAGCCGGGGACGGCGGCCACCCCGGGCGATGGTCGCCGCGATCGTGCCCATCGTGAGCGCGGTCGCCTCGACGCGCCCCTGGCCGATCGCCGAGGAGCCGACGGCGAGCGCGTCCCCGATCTCCGCGGCGACGGGGATGCGCGGCGTCGCGGCGCCGGGGATGTCCGGGGCGCGGTTGAACCCGAAGCGCTCGGACACCTCGACGAGCTTCTCGGCGCCCAGCTTCGCGCCCATGGGCGCGAACACCGAGTTGCACGACTCGGCGAACACCTCGGTGAGGGTCCCGCCGCACAGCTCCCCGTTGGCGTTCTCCAGCTGGACCCCCTCGATGGTGGTGAAGGTCTCGACCGGGTAGGTCGTGTCCAGCGAGGTGATGCGCTGCTCGAGCCCGGCGGTGACGGTCACGATCTTCATCGTCGATCCGGGGGGCTGGAGTCCGGAGAAGGCGATCCCGGCGAACGCCAGCAGCTCGCCGGTACGGGGCTCGATCGCGACGACGCCGCCCAGCCTGTCGGCCAGACCGGCGATCGCGGCCCGCTCGACCGGGATCGAGATCGAGGTGCGTACGTCCCGGGCCTTCTTGGGCTCCGAGCGGGCCAGGATCGTGGACCCCGCGCGCAGCGTGCCTCCGGGCGTCCCCGCCAGCTTGGTGTCGAGCGCGCGCTCGAGCCCGTTGATGCCGACCTTGGCGTCGCCGGGCCAGCCGAGGGCGCGGAGCTCGTCGGCGCGCTCGGCGGGGATCGGGCCGAGGGTGCCGACCACGTTCCTGGTGACGTCCGGAACGTCGGAGGTCCGGTCCGACCCCTTGGCCAGCGGGGTGCGGTCGCGGGCCAGGAGCGCCGCGCGCTCGGGCAGCCGGGTCTCGCGGGTCAGGCGGTCGCCCGGCGCCAGGCCCGGGAAGGCGAGGTGGCGGCCCCACGCGATCCGGGAGCTCTCGCCGCTTCCGGCGACCTCGATCTCCATCGTGCGGGTGAAGGTGCCGAACACCCGCGTGCGGACGACGACCGGGACCGCGAACGTCGCGTCGTCCGAGCCGTCGACGACCTCGCCCGGCCGGACGCTGGTGGCGGTCGCCATCCGCCGGTCGGCATCGTAGGCCTCGGTGAACTGCGCCAACGTGAAGCGCTGCTTCGCCTCGGCGCTGAGATCGTCGTACATCGCCGCGAAGTCGCCGGCGGACCAGTTCTCCACGAACCGCTCGACGAGGGTTCGCTCCGCCGGTACGTGACCGGCCCCGATGACGAGACCGCCGGCGAACGCCAGGCCGCCGCAGATCACGACGACGACGACGGCCCTGTGGCGCCGGCGCCGGGCGGTGGCACGGCGTGCGGAGACCACGGGAGCCGTGGCGCGCCCGCGGGTGGGACCGGAACCTCCGTGCCGATCGCTCATGACGCGGCGGAGCATAGGCGACGGCCCCGGCGACCGACCTCCGTAGGCTTGCTGCGCGCATGACGACCATCGACGTGATCATCATCGTCCTGACGGTCCTGATGGCCGCCTTCGGCTGGCGGCAGGGGTTCGTCGTCGGAGCGCTCTCCGTGGCCGGGTTCGTGCTGGGGGCGTATCTGGGGACCCGCCTGGGCCCCAAGCTGCTCAGCGAGGGCAGCGCATCGCCCTACGCACCGATGTTCGGGCTCGGCGGGGCGCTGCTGGGCGGCGCCATCCTCTCGACCGGTCTCGAGGGCCTCGGATGGAGGTTGCGTCGGACGCTGCGGGTCCCCGGCCTCTCGGCCGTCGACGGCGTCCTCGGATCGGTGCTGTCGGCCTGCGTCGCGCTCGGCATCTGCTGGGTCGCGGGCGCCGTCGCGCTCCAGACGCCCGGGGCGGGAGACCTCCGAAGGGACATCCAGCGCTCCGCGATCCTCAAGGAGCTCAACGCGATCCTGCCGCCGTCCGGCCCGTTGCTGAACGCGATCGCCCGCTTCGACCCGTTCCCGCAGATCGACGGGCCTGCCGCCCAGGTGCCGGCGCCGACGGCGAAGATCGCACGGGACCCCGACGTCCAGGCCGCCTCGGCGAGCATCGTGCGCGTGCTGGGGACCGCGTGCGGGTTGGGGATCAGCGGCACCGGCTGGGTCGCCGAACCGGGGATCGTCGTGACCAACGCCCACGTGATCGCCGGGGAGGAGGACACCACCGTGCAGGTGCGGGGCGAGGGCGAGCGCCTGGACGCCACGCCGGTCGCCTTCGACCCCACCAACGACATCGCCGTCCTGCGCGTCGACCAGCTCGACGCCGAACCGCTCGAGATCGCCTCCGAGGCGCCGCGCGGACGCGCCGGGGCCATCCTCGGCTTCCCGCTCAACGGCCCGTACGACGTCCGCGCCGCGCGCCTGGGCACCACGCAGGAGGTCCTGTCCCCGGACGCCTACGGCCGCGGCCCGTTCCGCCGCGAGATCACGTCGTTCCGTGGTCTTGTGCGGCCCGGGAACTCCGGCGGACCGATCGTCGACGCCCGTGGCCGCGTGGCCGCGACGGTGTTCGCGTCGACGCGGGGGACAGGGGCGAAGGGCGGGTTCGCCATCCCCAACGATCTGGTCCGCGCGCAGCTGGCGTCCGCCTCCGGTGAGGTCGACACCGGTCCCTGCGCTCCGTGACCGCCTGACCGGGGGAGCGCGGGGCGCGGCTCGCCATCGCGCTACTGTCCGCCGTCCATGGGCAAGACCCTCGTCATAGCCGAGAAGCCGTCCGTCGGCCAGGACCTGGCCCGCGTGCTGCCCGGGCCGTTCCAGAAGCACACCGGGGCCGGTGAGCGCACCACCCGGTGGCTGGAAGGACCCGAGCACGTGGTCACGTGGGCCGTCGGTCACCTCGTGCAGCTCGCCGAACCCGACGAGTACGACGACAAGTACAAGAAGTGGCGGATGGCCGATCTGCCGATCGTCCCGTCGAAGTTCAAGCTGATCGTCCGCGACGAGCGCAGCCAGAAGCAGATGGCCGTGGTCAAGAAGCTGCTGAAGGACGACGAGGTCGACCTCGTCATCAACGCCTGCGACGCCGGGCGCGAGGGCGAGCTGATCTTCAAGTACCTGTTCGAGAAGGCCGGCGCCAAGAAGCCCGTGAAGCGTCTGTGGCTGTCCTCGATGACCAAGCAGGCGATGACCGACGCGCTCGCGAACCTGCGGGACGACGCCGACTACAAGTCCCTGGAGGACGCCGCCCGCTCCCGCTCGGAGGCGGACTGGATCGTCGGCATGAACGCGACCCGGGCCGCGACGATCCGGTTGCGCTCGTCGTTCGACGGAGCGGTGTCCCTGGGACGCGTCCAGACGCCGACGCTCGCGATCATCGCGCGGCGCGAGGAGGAGATCCGCGCCTTCGTCCCGGAGAAGTACTGGCTGGTCGACGCCAGGTTCGCCACCGACGACGAGCGCCGCTACGAGGGCCGGTACCACGCCGGCGCCAAGCCGCGGATCGCGACCCCGGACGAGGCGAAGGCGATCGCGGATGCGGTCCGCGACGGGCGCGGCACGATCACCAAGCTCGAGAAGACCAAGCGGACCGAGCGCGCCCCGCTCCTGTACGACCTGACCTCGCTGCAGCGCGACGCCAACACCCGGTACGGCTTCAGCGCCCGGCGGACGCTCGGCGCCGCGCAGCGGTGCTACGAGGAGCACAAGGTGCTCACGTACCCGAGGACGAGCTCTCGCTACCTGACCAGCGACATGGTGCCCGAGCTGGGCGAGATCGCCGGGAAGGTCGGTGCGCGCGACGAGTACGCCAAGGCCGCGGCCTACGTGACCGGCCTGGACGTGCTGCCGCTGGCCCGCGTCGTCAACGACGAGAAGGTCGGCGACCACCACGCGATCATCCCGACGAACTCCACGCACGACGTCGGCAAGCTCGACGGTGACGACCTGAAGATCTACGACATGGTCGTGCGGCGGTTCCTCGCGGTCTTCCACCCGGAGGCCGTGTTCGAGAACACGCGGGTGGAGACGACCGTGGCCGAGCACGTCTTCCGGACCCGCGGCAAGGTCCTGATCGTGCCCGGGTGGCGCGGCGTCTACGGCGAGTTGCCGGAGGGCGAGGGGAGTCCCGACCAGGAGGACGAGGGCCGCGACCAGACGCTGCCCAAGCTCGAGAAGGGCGAGGAGGCGGCGGTCCGCGACGTCGAGTCGCTGGAGAAGGAGACCAAGCCGCCCAGGCGCTACAGCGACGCATCGCTGCTCGGCGCCATGGAGACGGCGGGCAAGCTCGTCGACGACGAGGAGGCCCGTGAGGCGATGAAGGAGTCGGGGATCGGCACGCCGGCCACCCGCGCTGCGATCATCGAGCGGCTGATCGACGTCGGCTACGTCGAGCGGGACGGCCGCTCGCTGGTCGCCACCGAGAAGGGCCTGAACGTCATCCGCCTGCTCGGCGACCACCAGCTGACCTCGCCGTCGCTGACCGGCGACTGGGAGCACCGGCTGGACCGGATCGAGTCGGGCGAAGAGACTCGCAAGGCCTTCATGGCCGACATCGCCAAGTTCGCCGGAGCGACCGTCGGGGAGCTCGACGCCAAGCTCAAGGACGTGCGGATCCCCCGGGCCAACCTCGGTCCCTGCCCGGTGTGCGGCCAGGACATCATCGAGAACCGCAAGGGCTACTCGTGCTGGTCGCGTGAGGATCCTGGCTGTGGCTTCGTGATCTGGAAGGGCAAGGCCGGCAAGCAACTGCCCGCCGCCGTCGCGCGCGAGCTGATCGCGACCGGGCGCACCGCCAAGCAGGTCACCGGGTTCAAGGGACGCTCCGGCCGCTCGTTCCGCGCCAAGCTCGCGCTGATGCAGAACGAGGAAGGGCGCTGGCGCGTCGAGTTCGACGAGGCCTGGGCCAAGGAGGGCGCCAAGCCTCCCGAGGCCGAGGAGGCCGCCGAGGCGGCCCCGGCGACCGCCGCCGACGCCGCCGGCGCGGCGATCGCTCGCGCGGCCGCCGACGACGCGGCCGCCTGACCGCGGACGGCGCACCGCGGCCCACGCCGCCGGTGTCGTCGGGGGCGCGTGCGACCCTGGGTGGTCGTGCCGCTCCACCTCGTCACCGGACCCGCGAACGCCGGCAAGGCCGCCGTCGTCCTCGACGCGTTCGAGGCCGCGGCACGGCGCGGTGAGGCGCCGGTCCTCGTCGTCCCGACCTACGCCGACGTCGCGCGGTACCGCCGCGAGCTCGCCGAGCGGGGCCTGGTGTTCGACGCCACGGTCGTGCGGTTCGAGGCGCTCATGGCGATGCTGGCGGAGTGCGCCGGACTGCGCGGGGAGCCCGTACGCGGCCTCGCCCGCGAACGGCTGGCGGCGGTGGCGCTGCGCCGCGCGGATCTCGGGCCGCTGGCGCCGCTCGCCTCCGCGCCCGGCTTCATCCGCGCGTTCCTGGGCCTCTGCGACGAGCTCGGGGAGCGTGCCCTGACGCCCCAGCGCGTCCAAGTCGCGATGGCGCAGTGGGCACGCGCGGAGCCGGGCCGGGCCGGGTACGCGACGGCGCTGGCGACGGGCTATGCCTCCTACCGCCGTCTGCTGGCGCGCCTGGACCGCCACGACGCCGCCGGCCGCGCGGCGGCAGCGCTGGACGCCGTCCGGGCGGACCCCGACCGTTGGGGGGGCCGCTCGGTGGCGCTGTACGGGTTCGACGACCTGACGCCGCTGCAGCTCGACGCGGCCGACGCGCTCGCCGTGCGCTGCGGCGTCGAGGTGACCGTCTCGCTGCCATCCGAGCCGGGCAGCGCGCGGGCCGCCTTCGACGGGCGTCACGGCACGATCGCGCGCCTGCGCGAGCTCGCCGGGGGCCGGGTGACCGAGCTGCCGGCGAACGCAGGCCACTACGCGCCGGGGGCCCGAACCGTGCTCCATCACCTCGAGCGCGGGTTGTTCGAGCCCGGCACGGAGCGGGCCGCGTCGCAGGACGGTGTGCTGCTCCTCCGCGGTGGGGGCGCGCGCGAGGAGCTCGAGCTCGTCGCGGCGCACGTTCGCGCGCTGCTCCGGCAGGGCCTTCCGGCGGCGGACATCGCGATCGGCGTACGGCGGCCCGAGACGGTCGCTGCCGCCCTGGAGCGCGTCATGGAGGCGGCGGGCGTCCCCGTGTCGCTGGAACGCGAGGTGCCGGTCGGCCACACGCCACCCGGCCGGGGGCTGATCGGGCTCCTGCGGGCGGCGACCGCGCCGGACGCCGTCGCGGCCGATCTCGTCGCCTGGCTGCGCACGCCAGGGTTCGTCCGCGCCACGGATGCCATCGACGCGCTGGAGGCCCATCTGCTGCAGCACGGGATCCGTGACGTCGCCGCGGCCCGCGCCCACTGGGAGAGCGGACCGCGCGGGTTCGCGCTCCGTGAGCTCGACGAGGTCGCCGACGCGGCACAGGAGAGCGGCGCGGCCCTGTGCCGGCGCCTGGTCCGCGTCCTCGAGCGTCAGCGGGCCGCCGGGCCGCCGCGCGCACCCGGGACCGCGCCCTCGCCGTCGGACACCATCGATGCGCGGGTGACCGGCCAGCTCGCCGCCGCCCTGGAGGAGCTCGCGGTGCTGGCCGGCGAGGACCCGGACCTCGTCCCCGCGCCGACCGGTCTGGCCCGGACCCTCGCCGATGTGCGCGTCGTCGTCGGCGAGCCTCCCGGGGCCGATCGCGTCGTGGTCGCCGACCCGCTGGCGCTGCGCGCGCGCCGCGTGCGTGCCCTGTTCCTCTGCGACCTGCAGGAGGGATCGTTCCCGGCCGCCGCCCGGCCCGACGCGCTGCTCGGCGACCCGGAGCGGCGGGCGATCAACGCGGCGAGCGGTCTCGGCCTGCGCATCGCCGGCCCGGACGATGCCGCGGGCCGGGAGCGCCATCTGTTCTACGCGGCGGTATCGCGCCCGGAGGGCCTGCTGGCGCTGTCGTGGCACGCGGCCGACGAGCGCGGTGACCCCTCGGTGCCCTCCCCGTTCCTGGACGAGGTCCTCGACCTGCTCCCGCAGGGGGCGCTGGAGCGTGCGGTCACGCGGCCGCTGGGGGCCGCCGGGTTCACCGGTGCGCTGGCGGCGACCGACCGCGAGCGGGCGCTGGCGGCGATCGGCGCGGGGCCGAGCACGCACCCCGCGCCCCTCACGCCGCTTTCCGATCCGGGCGTGCTGGCCGAGCTCACGGCCCGCGAGGTCTGGTCGGCGTCGAGCCTGGAGACCTGGCTGGCGTGCCCGGTGCGGTGGTTCGTCGACCGGCTGCTGCGGCCCGACGACCTGCTGCCGGAGCCCGAGCCGCTGGGCCGGGGGCGCCTGATGCACGCCGTGCTCGAGCACGTGTTCCGGGCGTTGCAGCAGGCGCGCCCGGGACCCCTGGTCCCCTCGCGGCGGGCGGAGGCGCGCCGCCTCGTGCACGAGGCACTGGACATCGTCGGTCCGGAGCACCGCCTGTCGCCCGACCCTCGACGCGACCGCATCGCCCGCCGCCGCGCCGAGGCCGACCTGCTGGCGCTGGTCGACCATCTCGCGGACGAGGAGTGGCGCTACGTCCCTACCGCCTTCGAGCTGGCCTTCGGCGGGGCGAAGGACGAGCACCCGGCGGTCGAGATCGCCCCCGGGCTCCGGCTCAGCGGCCGGATCGACCGCGTGGACGTCGAGCCCGAGGGCGCGCGGGCGGTCGTCGTCGACTACAAGGGGACGACGGCCTACGGGGCGCAGGAGTGGCTGCGCGACGCGCGCATCCAGGTGGCGCTGTACGCACGGGCACTGCCGGCCCTGCTCGACGTCGAACCGGCCGGGGCCTTCTACCAGCCGACCTCCAAGCCGCGCGATCTGCAAGCCCGCGGCGCCGAACGCGACGACGCGGCGACGGGGGTCGCCCGGCCCGCCGACGTCCTTGCGGCGGAGGAGTTCGAGACCCTGCTCGCGGACGCCACCGCCCTGGCGGTCCGAGCCGTGGACGAGATCCGCGCCGGGCGTCTGGAAGCACGGCCCGGCACGTGCGGGTTCCGCGGGGACGGATGCGCCTACCCGTCGATCTGCCGGTGCGAGGGATGACCGCCCTCTACCGGGAGGCGGACGGGCGACCGCTCGGGCGAGAAGGCCTGCTCTTCACCGAGGAGCAGGCCGTCGCGGTCACCCGCCGGACCGGACCGATGCTCCTGGCCGCCAACGCGGGCTCCGGGAAGACCGCGGTGCTGGCCGAGCGCTTCGCGCGAGCCGTCGTCGAGGACGGTGTGGAGCCCGGGGAGCTCCTGGCGATCACGTTCACCGAGAAGGCCGCCGGGGAGCTGCGCCACCGCATCCGCGCCCGGCTGTCGGAGCTCGGGGCACGGGAGGCCGCTCGCGGGACCGATCAGGCGTGGATCTCGACGATCCACGGCTTCTGCATGCGCGTGCTGCGCGCCCACGCCGCGGCGGCGGGCGTCGATCCGGCGTTCGAGGTGCTCGACGAGACGGTCGCCCGCGGCCTGCGGGCGGATGCCTTCGACGCTGCGCTGGCGGCCGTGCTCGACACCGCCGACCCCGAGACCCTGACCGTGGTCGCGACCTGGGGAGCGGATCGCCTGACCGGCGCCGTCCTCGGGATCCACGACGCGCTGCGCAGCCGTGGCGAGCGCTTCCCGACGCTGGCCGCGCCCGTCGCCCGTGGCACGATCCCCGCGGCCTGCGCGGAGCTGGACCGTACGCGCGCGGAGCTGCTAGCCGAGCTCGCCGGCGCCGGGGACGGCGTCTCCGTCCAGGCGGCCCGTGACGCGCTCGCGCGGTGTGCCGAGCTGCTGGCGGGTGGCGGGGCTCCGACCGCCGAGGACCTCGCCGCGCTGCGGTTCTCCAAGCGTGGCAACGCGCTCAAGACCGAGTCGGCGCTCGGCTATCTCGACGCGCTCTGCGCGCTCGAGGAGGCGATGGTCGACGAGGAGGCCGTCGCCCACCACGCCCTGCTCGACACGCTGCTGCGGGGGTACGTCAGCCGGTACGAGGACGCGAAGGCAGCGCGCTCGGGCGTGGACTACGACGACCTCGAACTGCTCGCGCGTGACCTCCTGCGGGACCACCCGGCGATCGCGGCGGATCTGGCCCGGCGCTTCCGGCGCGTGATGGTCGACGAGTTCCAGGACACGAACCCGCGCCAGCTCGAGCTGCTGGAGCTGCTCGGTCACGAGGACCTGTTCGTCGTCGGCGACGCCCTGCAGTCGATCTACGGGTTCCGGCACGCCGACGTCCGCGTGTTCCGGCGTGCGCAGGCAAGGCACCGGACGGCCGGCACCGAGGCGCTCCTGCGCACGAACTGGCGGACCGTGCCCGAGATCCTCAGCACGCTCAACCACGCACTCGGGACCGGGCACGAGGGCTACACGCCCCTGGTCGCCGGCCGCGGTGCTCCGCCCGTCGAGGGGCCTCCCGCCACCACCCTGCTGCTGGTGGACGCGACGACAGGGAAGGACCCGGACGAGGAGACCGCCCGGCAGGTCGAGGCCCTGACCGCCGGCCTGCCGGCGGGGACCACCGCGGCCACGGCGCTCGAGGCGCGAGCCATCGCCCGCTGGGTCCGCGAGGGGGTCGATGCCGGTCAGCACCGGCCACAGGACGTGGTGCTGCTCATGCGCGCCGCGACCGACATGCCGGTCTACGAGCGGGCGCTCGAGCTCGAAGGTCTCTCCACGCTGGCGTCCGGCGGCCGCGGCTTCTGGCTGCGCCAGCAGGTGCAGGACCTGACGGCGTGGCTGGCGGCGCTCGCCAACCCGCGGGACGGCCACGCGATGCTCTCGGCGCTCGCCTCGCCGCTGGTCGGCGTCGATGCGGACGGGCTCGCGATCATCTCCTCCGTCGCCCGCCGTCGGACCGGGGGTGACGTGTGGCGGCTGCTCCAGGACGCTTGCGCCGACGGCGCGGAGGGGCCGCTGGTCGCCGAGCTCCGGGAACGGCTCTCCGCGGAGGCCCTCGGGGTGCTGACGGCGTTCGTGGCCCACTTCGCGGAGACCCGCGACCGGCTGCCGTGGCTGGCCCTCGACGAGCTCATCGAGCGCGTGGTCGCGCGGACCGGGTACGACCGGCACGTCCTCGCCCTCCCGGGAGGGCCGCGCCGGCTGGCCAACGTGCACAAGCTGATGCGGCTGGCGGCCGAGCACGAGACGCTGGTCGGGCGTGACCTGCGGTCGTTCATCGACCGTGCGCGTGAGGAGGCGGAGGCCAAGGCACGGGAGCCGGAGGCCCCGGTCGAGCTCCCGGGTGTCCCGGCGGTCCGGCTGATGACCGTCCACGCCGCCAAGGGCCTGCAGTTCCCCGTCGTCGTCGCCTGCGACCTCGAGCGCGTTCCTCCGGCCTCGGGCCCGGACGTCCTCTCCGACGGTGACCGGGTCGGGCTGCGGGTCCCCCGCCACGGTCTCCACAGCGTGAAGGCCTTCGCGTTCGCCGAGCTCGACGCCGAGCGCGTCGCGGCGGCCGAGGCGGAGGAGCGTCGCATCCTGCACGTCGCGCTTACCCGGGCGGAGAACCGGCTCGTGATGTCCGCCGTGGTCAAGCTGGCCCAGAAGGACGGCACCTTCGAGAAAGGGCGGCCGTCGACGTGGGTCGCGGAGGGCGTGCTGGGCGTGTCGCAGCCGCCCGCGGTGCTTCGGGCCGACGGTCGCATGATCGTCGGCGCCGCCGCCGACGCCCCGGTCCGCGTCGAGGTCCGCTGGCTGGACGAGCGCGACGTGGCGGGGGTGCTGCCGTCGGTCGGCCAGCGTCCCGTCGACGGCTCCGACCACGACCTGGACCCCGACGCGGACCCGTTCGCGGCCCTGCGGCCGGTGCTCGACACGGTCGCGGTCTCCGAGACCCCGTCGCCCGCGCCCGCGGTCGAGCACCTCTCCTACTCGTCCCTCTCGCGCTACGAACGCTGCGGGCTGCGCTTCCACCTGGAGAAGATCGGCGGGCTGCGCGAGCGCGACCGCCCGGTCCAGGGGCGTGCCGCGGAAGGGCTCGACGCCCGGGCACGCGGGGCGATCGTGCACCGCGTGCTGGAGCTCCACGACCTCACCGGTCCCGGACCGGCCGCTCAGGAGGTCCTCGACGCGGCGCGCGAGTTCGAGGTCCGGGTCACCGACGACGAGGCCAGGACGTTGACGCAGTACGTGGCGCGCGCGCTCCGGACGCCGCTGATGGACCGGGTCCGCGCGGCCCGCCGCGTTCGCACCGAGGCGACGTTCACGATCCCGCTCGAGCGCGACGACGCGTCGGTCCCCGTGCTCCTGGGCGTCGTCGACCTCGTGGCCGAGGAGGCGGGGGACACCGTGCTCGTCGTCGACTACAAGACCGACCGCCTCGCGCCCGAGACGGAGCTGGAACCGGTGGTCGCCGCCGGCTACGGCATCCAGCGCACGATCTACGCGCTCGCCGCGTTGTCGGCCGGGGCCCAGCGCGTGGACGTCGCACATCTGTATCTGGATCGCCCCGAGGAACCTGCGGTGGCGACGTTCACGGTGGACGATGCGGAGCGCCTGCGGACACAGCTACGCGGGCGGGCGGCAGGGATCCTCGCCCGCGACTTCCGGCCCACGGCCGAGCCGAACCGCCGGGTCTGCGCGGGCTGTCCGGGGCGGGGAGGGCTGTGCCCGGTGCCTGTCGAGCAGACCCGGGCGGATCCGGACGCGCCACCCCGGCATGACCCGGACGGCCAGACCTCGCTCTTCTGAGTCCGCTCAGGCGTCCTGTCGTTCGGGCGCGCTCTCCAGCGGCGCCCCCGCCATGGGCGGGGGCGGTCCACCGTGCCCGGCCGCCCGCGCCCGCTCGATCGTCGCGTTGAGCTCCGCGCCGAACAAGAAGGCGTTGGCCGACAGGTAGAGCCAGAGCAGCAGGACGATCGCGGCGCCGAACGCCCCGTACGCCGCGCCGAAGCTCGAGAAGTTGCGGATGTAGATCGCGAAGCCGATCGAGGCCGCGATCCAGATGCCGACGCCGGTGGCCGACCCCGCCGTGATCCACCGCCACCGCCGGTGCTGGGTCGAGGGCGCGAAACGGTAGATCACCGAGTAGGCGAGCATCGCGGCGGCGAGCGCGACCGGGAACCGCGCGATGCCCCATACCCCCGCGGCGGTCTCCCCGAGCCCGATCGTGCCGAACAGGTCGTCGGCGATCTGGCCGCCGAGGAAGATCGCGATGACCACGACGGCGAACAGCGTGATCACGACGAGCGCCATCGTGATGTCCTGGAGCTTGCGGCGCACGAAGCCCCGGTCCTCGTCGGCCGCGAAGGCCACGTTCAGGGCGCGGCCGGCGGCACCGAACGCGCCGGATGCCCCGTTCAGCGCCAGCGCGAACGACAGCAGCAGCGCGAACCCGGCGGCGCCGCTGCTCGTCTCGATCATGTTGGAGAGCGTGTCGCGGACGACCGTGGCCGTCGAGGGATCAGCCCCGTTCTCGATCAGGTACGTGGCGGCGCGCTGGGCGAGTGACGCCTCGCCCACGAGCGACAGGATCGCGATCCCCGCCAGCAGCGACGGGAACAGGGACATCATCGCGAAGTACGTCAGCGAGGCCGCGTGGTCGGTCATGCTGTGCGACTGGTAGCTCTTGACCGTGCGCAGCAGGAGGGGCCGCAGCGCGAGGTCGCCCTCGGGGTGGTCGTGGGTCCCGGGGTCGGCCGGGCCCGCTTCACCGGCGGTGTCGTCCTCGGAGGCGCTCACACGTCGAACGTACCCAGTGTGCCCCCGGAACGTGCATCGCTGGACGATCGTCCGGGTACCCGCGGTGCATGGACACCGCCCCGGGGGACACGGCGCCGGACGAGACGGTCCACGAGCGCGACACGCGAAGGCTCGGCGAGTTGCTCGAGGAGACCCGCGTGGCGATGCCTGGGGTGCAGGTGCTGTTCGGCTTCCTGCTCGCCGTCCCGTTCCAGCAGCGGTTCACGTCGCTGTCGGATCTCGAACGCGGCATGTACATCGTCGCGCTGCTGTCGGCGGCGGCGGCGACGGCGCTGTTCATCACGCCCACGGCGGTCCACCGTCTGCGCTTCCGGCACCGCGACAAGGCGTTCACCGTGAGGATCGGCAACCGCCTGCTGATCGGGGCGCTGTCGATGCTCCTGCTGTCGATGAACAGCGCGGTCTTCGTCGTGGCCAGCCTCGTCCTGGACGGCCCCGCCCCGTGGGTGCTCACTGCTGCCAGCGCCGGGCTGTTCGTCGCGCTGTGGTTCGGCGTCGCGCTGCTGCGCCGGGAGACGGTCGGTGGGGGTGGCGGGCCCGGCGGGGGAGGGGATCCGCCGGGCCGCCGGCCCTAGGCCAGTCCGTCGGCCTCGAACTCGCGGAGGAAGCCCTCGAACAGCCGCCGGTGCCCCTCCTCGTCACGGAGGATGGCGATGACCATGTCCTCGGTCACCGGGTCGACCTCGGACGCCTCCTGGATGATCTCGTTGTAGAACTCGATCGCGCCGGTCTCGGCCTCGATGACGCCCTTGATCACGTGGGTGATGTCGGTCTGGGTCTCCGGAGGCTGGAGGTAGGTCTGCTCGGCCTTGAACTCCAGCGAGCCGGGCACGACGCCGTAGAGCTCCTTGATGCGGTTCGCGAACTGCTGCGCGTGGCCGAGCTCCTCCTGGATGTCGGCGTTGAGGCTCTCGATGATCTCCTGCGCGCGGATCCCGTCGGGGTTCACCGAGTTCGCGATGTAGCTCATCACGGTCTCGATCTCCATCCAGTAGGCCCGGGTCAGCATCTCGACGATGCGCTCACGGGCCTCGCTCTGGTCCTCGGACAGGATGCCGTGCGATGCGTTTCGGGTGGCCATGGTTGGGGTCCCTCCAGGTCGAGTTCAGCGCTACACCGTTCGAGTACCCGCCACGACGGGCATCCGAACCTGCGGCGGGGGCCGCGGGCAGGAAATCGCGCATCGGCACTTGCGGAGGTTGTCGTCGGGGCGCTTTCCGGGTAGACCTCGGACGATGCCCCGCGCGATCTGGAGCGGCGCGATCAGCTTCGGCCTGGTCACCGTCCCCGTGAAGATGTACCCGGCCGTCCGCCCGAAGTCGGTCCGCTTCAACCAGCTCGACGGCGCCGACAACGCGCGCATCAAGCAGAAGCGCGTCAACGACAGCACGGGCGAGGAGGTCCCCTACGACCGCATCGTCAAGGGGTACGAGATCTCGCCCGACCGCTACGTCGTGATCGAGCCCGCCGAGCTCGAGGCGATCCAGCCCAAGAAGACGCGCACGATCGAGATCGAGGACTTCGTCGATCTCGCGGAGATCGACCCGGTCCACTTCGACACGCCCTACTACCTCGCCCCGGCGACGGGCGGGGCGAAGCCCTACCGGCTGCTGCTCGACGCCATGAACGACACGGGGAAGGTCGCTATCGCCCGTGTGGTGCTGCGTACCAAGGAGGCGCTGGTGGCGATCCGACCGATGGCCGGCGGCGAGGTCCTCGGGTGCTCGACCATGGTCTTCGCGGACGAGATCGTCGACGCCGACGGGCTCGAGGAGGTCCCGGCCGCCGAGGAGATCAGCACCACGAAACGCGAGCTCGACGTCGCCAAGCAGCTCATCGGGTCGCTCGAGGCGGATTGGGAGCCCGGTCGCTACAAGGACAGCTACCGCGAGGAGGTCCTCTCGCTCATCGAGGCGAAGGCCTCGGGTGAGGAGATCTCGGTCGCACCCGCGTCCGAGGAGCCGACCGAGGAGGTGCCGGACCTCATGGCCGCGCTCAAGGCGTCCCTGGACGCCGTGCGCGGGGACGGGACGCCGTCCAGGTCGGCCCCCGAACGCGCGAAGACGAGCAAGGCGGCGCCCGGGAAGACCCCGGGCGGCTCCCGCGGACCGGCCAAGGCCCCTGCCGGTTCCAAGTCGCGCACCAAGAAGCCCGCCGCGCGCAAGGCAGCGGCGAAGAAGTCCGCCTGAGCAGGGACTTCGCCGGATCCCGCCCGGACGCGCCGGTGGCGACCGTCCGTCGCGGCCCCCATGCCGGACGCTTCTGAGCGGCGGTTTATCGGCCCTTGATTGCTACCCTTCGCGGCTCCGCCTCCGGGCACCCCCGCGTCCTTCCGGGAGCCTTTCATGACGATGCACCACAAGCGCCCAGCGGCCCAAGGCCTGTACGACCCTGCGAACGAGCACGACGCCTGCGGCGTCGCGATGGTCGCCCGCCTGGACAACACGCCGACCCACGAGGTCGTCGACCGCGCGCTGACGGCCCTCGAGAACCTCGAGCACCGCGGCGCCGCGGGCGCCGACGCCAAGACCGGCGACGGCGCCGGGATCCTCGTGCAGATGCCCGACGCGTTCTTCCGCGGGGTCTGCGAGTTCGAGCTCCCCGATCTCGGCCAGTACGGGGTCGCCACCTGCTTCCTGCCCCGGGACGAGGGCCTGCGGGCCAAGGTCGAGGGCCTGCTGGAGCTGAACGTGCGCGTCGAGGGCCAGATCGTCCTCGGCTGGCGCGAGGTCCCGATCGACGAGGACTTCGTCGGCACGACCGCCAACCAGTCGCGTCCGCACATCGCGCAGCTGTTCGTCGCGGCCGGACCCGGGTTCACCCACGACCAGATGGCGTTCGAGCGCAAGCTGTACGTGATCCGCCGGATCGTCGAGATCGCCGCGGGGCCGGACTTCTACGCCCCGTCGTTCTCCTCGCGCACCTGCGTGTACAAGGGGATGCTGATCTCCGACCAGGTCCGCAAGTTCTTCCCGGACCTGCAGGACGAGCGCTTCAAGAGCGCGCTCGCGCTGGTCCACTCGCGGTTCTCCACCAACACCTTCCCGTCCTGGGAGCTGGCCCACCCGTTCCGCGTGATCGCCCACAACGGTGAGATCAACACGCTGATGGGCAACATCAACTGGATGCGCGCCCGCGAGTCGCAGCTCGCCAGCGAGCTGTTCGGCGGCGACCTCCAGAAGGTGCTGCCGATCGTGCGGCTCGGCGGCTCGGACTCGGCGACGTTCGACAACGTCCTCGAGCTGCTGATGCTCGCGGGGCGGTCGCTGCCCCACGCCGCGATGATGATGATCCCGGAGGCCTACGCCGACCGGGACGACCTGCCCGAGGACCTCAAGGGCTTCTACGCGTTCCACTCCTGCTTCATGGAGCCGTGGGACGGGCCCGCGGCCGTGGCCTTCACCGACGGGCGGGTCGTCGGGGCGACGCTCGACCGCAACGGACTGCGGCCGGGACGCTGGGTCGAGACCACCGACGGGCACGTGATCCTCGGGTCCGAGACGGGCATGCTCGACATCGCCCCGCAGGACGTGAAGCGCCTGGGCCGCCTGCAGCCGGGCAAGCTCTTCCTCGTCGACCTCGAGCGCGGCCGCATCGTGGCCGACGAGGAGGTCAAGAAGGAGGTCGCCACGCAGCGTCCCTACGCGCAGTGGTTCCAGGACAACATCGTGCACTTCGACGACCTCCCGGTGAAGGAGCCGGCCGTCGAGCGCACGGAGCCGCTGCGCGCCCGTCAGCTCGCGTTCGGCTTCAGCCAGGAGGATCTCCGCGTGCTGCTCTCGCCGATGGCGGCGAAGGGCGAGGAGCCGATCGGATCGATGGGCAACGACAACGCGCTGGCCGTGCTCTCCGATCAGCGCCCGCCCCTGTACTCGTACTTCAAGCAGCTGTTCGCGCAGGTCACGAACCCGCCGATCGACCCGATCCGCGAGGCGATCGTCATGTCCCTGGGGACCGGGGTCGGCGCCGAGGGCAACCTGCTCACCGAGGCTCCGGCGCACGCCCGGCAGCTCGCGATGGACCAGCCGATCCTGCGCAACCACGAGCTCGAGACGCTCAAGCAGATCGAGCATCCGGCCTTCCGCTCGGGCACGATCGACATCACGTGGCCGATCGCAGAGGGCCCCGAGGGGATGCAGGCCCGCCTGACGAACGCCTGCGACGAGGCGCACGACCTCATCGAGGCCGGCTACAACGTCATCATCCTGACCGACCGCAACCTCGGTCGCGACCGGGCCGCGATCCCGGCGCTGCTGGCCACCGCGGCCGTCCATCACCACCTGGTGCGGGAGGGCACGCGTCTGCGGGCCGGTCTCGTCGTCGAGTCCGGCGAGCCGCGCGAGGTCCACCACTTCGCGACCCTGATCGGCTTCGGTGCGAGTGCGATCAACCCCTACCTCATGTTCGAGTCGCTCGCCGAGCTGCAGGACGAGGGCAAGCTCGGCACCGAGAGCGTCGAGGAGGCCGAGAAGCAGGTCGTCAAGGCGATCGGCAAGGGGCTGCTCAAGACGATCTCGAAGATGGGCATCTCGACCATCCAGTCGTACTGCGGCGCGCAGATCTTCGAGGCCGTCGGGCTCGAGAAGCAGCTGGTGGAGCGCCACTTCACCGGGACCGCGTCGCGCATCGGCGGCGTCGGCCTCGACGTGCTCGCGCAGGAGGCCCTGGACCGTCACGACCGCGGGTACCGCTGGGACGGCACGTCGGACGACGACGAGCTGCTTCCCGTGGGTGGCGTCTACGCGTGGCGCCGCGACGGCGAGCACCACATGTGGAACCCGCAGACCATCGCGTTGCTGCAGCACGCCGTCCGCACGGGCGACGAGAAGGACGCCCGCGAGAAGTACCAGGAGTACGCGGAGGCGGTCAACGACGACGCGACCCGCAAGGCCACGCTGCGCGGCCTGCTGACGTTCCGCTCCGACGTCGAGCCGGTGCCACTGGACGAGGTCGAGCCTGCGGTGGAGATCGTGAAGCGCTTCGCGACCGGCGCGATGTCGCTCGGGTCGATCTCCACGGAGTCGCACGAGACGCTGGCGATCGCCATGAACCGCCTCGGCGGCAAGTCGAACACCGGTGAGGGCGGCGAGGACCCGCGCCGCTTCAACCGCGACGAGAACGGCGACCTGCGCCGCTCGGCGATCAAGCAGGTCGCCTCAGGCCGCTTCGGTGTCACCGCCCACTACCTGGTCAACGCCGATCAGCTCCAGATCAAGATGGCCCAGGGCGCCAAGCCCGGCGAGGGCGGGCAGCTGCCCGGCCACAAGGTCGACAAGTACATCGGCTCGGTGCGGCACACGACTCCGGGGGTCGGACTGATCTCCCCGCCGCCGCACCACGACATCTACTCGATCGAGGACCTCAAGCAGCTCATCTACGACCTGCGTTGCGCCAACCCGAAGGCCTCGGTGAGCGTGAAGCTCGTGTCCGAGGTCGGGGTCGGCACGGTCGCTGCCGGCGTGGCCAAGGCGAACGCCGACCACGTCGTCATCGCGGGTCACGACGGCGGCACCGGCGCATCGCCCCTGAGCTCGATCGTGTCCGCCGGCGTCCCGTGGGAGATCGGCCTCGCCGAGACCCAGCAGACGCTGCTGCTCAACGACCTGCGCAGCCGGATCACCGTCCAGACGGACGGGCAGCTCAAGACCGGTCGCGATGTCGCGATCGCCGCGCTGCTCGGTGCGGACGAGATGGGCTTCTCGACCGCTCCGCTGATCGCCACGGGCTGCATCATGATGCGCGCCTGCCACCTCAACACCTGCCCGGTGGGCATCGCCACGCAGGACCCGGAGCTGCGCAAGCGCTTCGAGGGCCAGCCGGAGCACGTCGTGAACTTCTTCTTCTTCGTCGCCGAGGAGCTGCGGGAGATCATGGCGTCGCTGGGCGTGCGGACGTTCGAGGAGATGATCGGCCGCAGCGACCTGCTCGTCGCCGACGACGCGATCGAGCACTGGAAGGCACGGGGCGTCGACCTGACGCACATCCTGCATCGCCCGCAGATGCCCGAGGGCGCGCCCCTGCGCCGGATCGAGGCTCCGCCGTCGGTGCTCGACGACGCTCTGGACCATGAGCTCATCGCGCAGGCGGCTCCCGCCATCGAGCGCGGTGAGGCGGTCCAGATCGCGGTCGACGTGCGCAACGTCAACCGCTGCGTCGGCGGCATGCTGTCCTCGAAGGTCGCGGAGACCCACGGCGCCCAGGGGCTCCCGGACGGGAGCATCTGCGTCGACTTCACGGGCTCCGCGGGGCAGAGCTTCGGCGGCTGGCTCGCGCCCGGCGTCGTGTTCACGCTGCACGGGGACGCCAACGACTACACCGGCAAGGGCCTCAGCGGTGGCACCCTCGCCGTCCGCCCCGTCCACGGGGTGACGTTCGACCCGAAGGACAACGTGATCGTCGGCAACACGGTCCTCTACGGGGCGACCGCGGGCAAGGCGTTCTTCCGTGGGCTCGCCGGCGAGCGCTTCTGCGTGCGCAACTCCGGCGCGTCCGCCGTCGTCGAGGGCGTCGGCGATCACGGCTGCGAGTACATGACCGGTGGTCGGGCCGTCGTGCTGGGCCCCACGGGCCGGAACTTCGCCGCCGGCATGTCGGGCGGCCTCGCGTTCGTCTTCGACGAGTTCGGCGGGTTCAGGCACCGGATCAACCCGTCGATGGTCGATCAGATCGAGGCGCTCGACGAGGCCGACCTCATCGAGGTGCGTGAGCTCGTCGAGGAGCACATGCAGCGCACGGGATCGACCGTCGCGGAGCGGATCCTGAACGACTGGGCGACGCTGTCGCAGAAGTTCGTGAAGGTCTTCCCGACGGACTACAAGCGCGTGCTCGCCGAGCTCGCCGAGCAGGAGGATGCCAATGCGTCGCCCGACGCCGACGAGTTCGACGCCGAGGCGGCCGAGGTCATCGGCTCACCGGACCTCCGCGCCGGGGAGGGGGAGTAGCCATGGGTGAGCTCGGAGCCTTCCTCAAGATCGAGCGCTCGAACGTCAGCTACGACGATCCTGCCCAGCGGCTCGGGGACTACAAGGAGTTCCTGACCCCCCGGCCCGTCGAGGAGGTCGCGCAGCAGGGCGCGCGCTGCATGGAGTGCGGCGTGCCGTTCTGCCACAACGGCTGTCCGCTCGGGAACCTGATTCCGGACTGGAACGACCTCGTCTACCGCGGGCGGATGCAGGACGCCATCCGCCAGCTGCACGCGACCAACAACTTCCCCGAGTTCACCGGACGGCTGTGTCCGGCGCCGTGCGAGGCCGCCTGCGTGCTCGAGATCCGTGAGGGTGACGCGGTCACGATCAAGCAGGTCGAGAACACGATCATCAACACGGCCTGGGACAACGGCTGGGTCGTGCCGGAGCCGCCCGAGGTCGAGACCGGACGCACCGTCGCCGTCGTCGGTGCCGGGCCCGCCGGGTTGGCGGCCGCGCAGCAGCTCCGACGCGCGGGTCACACCGTCACCCTGTTCGAGCGCGACGAGTCGCCCGGTGGGCTCATGCGGTTCGGCGTGCCGGACTTCAAGATCGAGAAGTCCGTCATCGAGCGTCGCGTCGAGCAGCTCCTCGCCGAGGGCGTGGATCTCCGCTGTGGCGTCGAGGTCGGCAAGGACGTGTCGGTCGAGCAGCTGCGCGCGGACCACGACGCGGTCGTCCTGACGATCGGCTCCCGGGTCCCTCGCGATCTCCCGGTGCCCGGTCGCGAGCTGGACGGCATCCACTCCGCGATGGACTACCTCTACGTCCGCAACCGCTGGGTCGCCGCGACGCAGCCGGACCAGCCCGCGCCGCGCGCCCAGGCTCCCGAGCCGGCGGCGATCACCGCGAAGGGCAAGCACGTCGTCGTGATCGGCGGCGGGGACACCGGCGCGGACTGCGTCGGCAACTCGCTCCGGGAAGGCGCCCTGTCGGTCACGCAGCTCGAGCTGCTGCCGGAGCCCCCGGTCAAGCGCCCGGACGACCGCACGCCGTGGCCGCTGTGGCCGCAGAAGTTCCGGCTCTCCTACGCGATGGAGGAGGCCCAGGCGGTCGACAAGGGCGAGCAGGACTTCTCGGTCGTCACGACCGAGTTCACCGGTGAGGACGGCAAGGTCGCCGCCCTGCGGATCGCCGACGCGCAGCCCGCGCCGCCGTTCGGTCCCGTCCCGGGTACCGAGCGCGAGCTCAAGGCGGACCTGGTCCTGCTGGCCATGGGCTTCCTGCACCCCGAGCCCGAGGTCGTCGACGCCCTCGGCCTGGCGAAGGACCCGCGTGGCAACGTGAAGGCCCCGACCTACGAGACGTCCGAGCAGGGCATCTTCGTCGCGGGCGATGCTCGTCGCGGGCAGTCGCTGATCGTCTGGGCGATCAACGAGGGCCGCCAGGCCGCGCGCATGGCGGACCGGTACCTGCACGGCCTGGGCATCGACGCGGGGCATCCGAGCGACGAGCCCTACGCGGGACAGCACGATCAGGCGGACGCCGGTGAGGTCCAGGGCGACAGCGGCGCCGAGCCGCCGTTGCACGCGGGCCCGGGCCTCGGGTCCGCGAAGAACGGCTAGCGCCTCAGTCCGGAGCGGGCAGCCACACGTCGACGCGCGTGCCCGCGCCGGCGGCGCTGGCGACCTCCAGTCGTCCGCCGAGCGCCTCCGCGCGCTCGGCGCAGGACGCCAGCCCGATGTGGCCCTGCACGGTCGCGTCGCGGGCCCTGTCCGGGTCGATGCCGACGCCGTCGTCGTGCACGCGGATGACCACGCCGTCGTCCCGCGGGAAGATGCTCACCCCGATCGTCGTGGGGTCGGCGTGCCGCACCGCGTTGGTCATGAGCTCACGGGTGATCGCGAAGACCGTCTCGTCCCGCGACGCCGCCGCGTCGTCGTCGACCGCGATCTCCCAGGCGACCTCGGGGGCCTGCGTGCCGAACCGCTCGGCGACGGCCTGCAGTGCTGCGGTCAGGCCCGCGTGGCGCAGCAGTTGCGGGTGCAGGTCGAAGATCGCGTCGCGGAGCTGGGACACGGTGCGGTCGAGTCCCGTCCGCACGAGCGCCAGGTCGGGCTCCGCGCCACCGTCGGCCCCTCCGAGCGCCTGCCGGGCGGCCAGCAGGTTCTGGATGGCGTCGTCGTGCAGGGATTCCGCCAGGCGCCGGCGCTCGCGCTCCTCGGCCTCCAGGGCCCGGGCGACGAGTTGCCCCCGCTCGTCGGAGAGCGCCAGGATCTGCTCCTGCCGGCGTGCCAGGACAGCGCTCAGGAGCATGGAGGCCAGCGCGAGCCAGGCGAAGTACACGGTCTGGGTGATCTCGACCTCGATCGCGTCGGAGCGCGCATCGGGGTAGGTGGTGGTCGCCACGAGGTAGCAGCTCAGGGCCGCCGCCGAGGCGATGGCCGTCCCGCGGGGACCCTGCAGGAAGGCGGCCGCGACCGGCACCATGAAGAACCCGTAGCGCAACTGGGAGAACGGCCCGCCGGAGGTGTACGTCAGCAGCCCCAGGAGCAGCAGGTCGACGCTCGCGGTGACGCGACCCGGAGGTCGTCGCCGTGGCGCCGAGAACGCCGCGGCGGCCGCGAGGACCGCGTAGACCACCGCGAGGACGAGGATCACCCGGAACGCCCCGCTGCGGGCGTCCGGGTGCTCGATGAGCCGCTCGCCCGCGAGGAACACCGGGAGCGCGGCCAGCCGGACCAGTGCGATCACCCGCGTCGGGTGGTCGAGCAGGGCCGTCAGGGTCATTCGAGCAGGCCGCGCCGCATCGCCTCGGCCACCGCTGCGGCCCGGTCGGAGACCCCGAGCTTCTCGTAGAGGCTCTGCAGGTGTCCTTTGACGGTGGCGGGGGAGAGGTAGAGCCGCTTCCCGATGTCCGGGGCGCTGTGGCCCTCCGCCACGAGCGCGAGGACCTCCTGCTCGCGCGGCGAGAGCGCCGTGCGGCTGACCGCGCCGCGGGTGCGGATCTCCTGCGCGATCCCAGCCTGGATCTCGGGAGCGAGCACGGTCTCCCCGCGGGCCACGGCCGCGATCGTGTCGCAGACCCGCTCGCGGTCGGCGTCCTTGGAGAGGTACGCCTCGGCGCCCGCCGCGACCGCCTCGTAGGCGATGGCGCCGTCGAGGAACGCGCTCAGCAGGACGACCCTGACCGGCGACTGCGCGCGTCGCAGCGCGGCGAGCACCTGCAGGCCGTCGAGGTCCGGCAGCTTGAGATCGAGCACCACCACGTCGGGAGCGAGCTCGCGGATGCGGTCGAGCGCCGCCCGTCCGGTCGCCGCCTCACCCACGAGCTCGAAGTCGGGCCGCTCGCGGATCGTCGCGCTCAACGCCTCGCGGAACAGCGGGTGATCCTCGGCGATCACGATCCGGGTGCGCGCGGACGGCATGCGGCAAGACTACGCACGACGTCGGCCCGCCGGACCGGCGCCGATCGGCTCCCCTCCGATCGGACCTCCCGGTCGCACCGGCGATTCCCCCGGCCGTCCGGTGGCACGTCACGGCCTCGACGTTCACCCTGGATCCGTGCGCTGACCCGACCTCCGCCCCGGTGCGACGCCGTCGTGCCGGGGCGGGGTTGTGCGCCCGACGTGCGTGCGTGACCCTCGCTGACCCCGGAAGGAGCCGACGCCGGCGTGACCTCGCCGCCCCCCGTACCGGCCTCCGTGCCGCTGCCGCTGCTGCTGCTCGCCGGAGGCGATGCCCTGGTCGCCTGCGTGCTCGTCGTCCTCGGCGTGCCACCGGTCGCGGCCGGCGCCGCGGTCGCCGTCCTGGCGCTCGTCCACGTGCGCAGCGCGGCGCGCCTCGTGCTGCGCGCCCACGCTGTCCGTCGCCCGGCCTCCGACGAGGAAGGAGCGCTCGACGAGGTGCGGGACACGCTCCGGGCCATCGCGGCTGCCGCCGGCGTCCCGGCGCCCGAGGTGCGCATCGGCGAGGTGTGCGACCGGGGCGCGAGCGCGGTCGCGCGCACCCGTCGTGCCGCGACGGTCGTCGTCTCGCCGCGCCTGCTGCGGACCGGTCCGGCCGCGCGGCGGACCGCGCTGACCCGTGCGATCGCCGACATCGCGACGGGCGACGCCGTGGTCGTGACGGTTGCGAGCGCGCCGGGAGCCGTCGGTCTCACCGCGTTGACCCGTATCCTTTTGCGACCGGGCAGTCGACGGCGGGAGGACGTGGCCGTCGCGCTGGCCGAGCGGTTGAACGACGCCGTCGGCGCCGGATCGCCGCAACTCCCCGCGGTCCCGTACCGTGAGTTCCTGCGGGTCTGACGGCCCGCCCCCCATCTTTCCCGCCGCAGAACCAGGAAGCCGTCATGGACGCAGGTATCACCCTCTGGGCAGGCCTGATCATCTTCGTGATCATCAGCCTCGCCGTCGACATGCTGCTGTTCGAGAAGCGCGACGAGATCGCGTCCATGCGGCGCTCGGTCATCTTCAGCATCGCGTGGATCGCGGTGGCGCTGCTGTTCGGCGTGGGCCTCTTCGTGGCCGGGGAGTCCGACGCGGGAGCGGAGTTCCTCACCGGCTACGTGCTGGAGCGCTCGCTGTCGCTCGACAACGTGTTCGTCTTCGCCCTGATCTTCGGGGCGATGGCCGTCCCGACGGTCGTGCGTTCGACCGTCCTGCTCTGGGGCATCGTCGGCGCCCTCGTGCTGCGCGCGATCTTCATCGTGGCCGGCGCTGCGCTGGTCGAGTCGTTCCACTGGGTGCTGTACGTGTTCGGCGCCATCCTGCTGTTCACCGGCGTCCGGATGGCGCTGACCGAGGAGCAGGAGGAGGTCGACCCGGACAAGATCCCGGGGACCAAGCTCGTGCGCCGGCTCTTCCCGGTCACCAACGGGTACCGCGAGGATCGGCTGTTCGTGCACGAGGGCGGTCGCCGCGTCGCGACGCCCCTGCTGGTCGTCGTGGTGGCGGTCGCGGCCGCCGACGTCATCTTCGCCGTCGACTCGATCCCCGCGATCTTCGGCATCACCACGGACACCTTCATCGTGTTCGCCGCCAACGCGTTCGCCCTGCTCGGGCTGCGCGCGCTCTACCGCCTGCTCGACGGGGCGCAGGCGAAGTTCCACCTGCTCCGCTACGGGCTCGCGTTCCTGCTGGTGTTCATCGGGTTCAAGATGCTGATCGAGGACCTCTGGCACATCCCGATCGGCCTGTCGCTCGGCGTGATCATCGCGACGCTCGTGATCGCGACGCTCGCGTCGCTGCTGCGGCCGCCGCACGACGGGGATCCGCCCGGGGGCGGCCCGGGCACGGGACCGCTGCCGACGCCCGGCCCGCCGCAGGTTCCCCTCAGCGCCGGCGGTGGCCAGTGAACTCGATCACCTGCTGGATGCCTGACGGGCGGTTCGTGTAGCGGATCGTCGTCGGCAGCAGCCCGGGAGCGAAGGAGATCCGCTCCTCGGTGGCGTCGGCCCGCCAGGCGCTCACGTCCGGGCCCTGGGAGCCGGCGAGCGTCCCTGCCGCGGCGTCGATCGCAGCCCAGAGGTCCTCGCGGCACGCTGCGAGCCGACCGCGGCCGCAGAAGCGGGTGGCGAACGGGGACGGATCCCGGTCGCCGAGGACCCTGCGCAGATCCTTGACGACGTGGTTGATCCGGCCGCCGGTGAACCCGCTCCCGGTCCAGTTGTCGGCGCCCTCGAGGTCTCTGAACAGCTTGGCCTGCGAGCCGAGCACCGGCTGCATGATCGCGTCCGCCAGCCGGGGGTACGCCTCGTCGACGATCGCGGGGCCGGGGCCGGCGTCGATCGTGCCGTCGAGGTCGCGGTCCAGGCGGCTCGCGCCCGCTGCGCTCCAGGCGAGCATCGCGTCCAGCGATGCCTGGGCGCGTGCGGTGGGGGCCTGCGTCCCGGCCAGGAGGCGGCCCAGCAGCGGCACGACGGCGATCGCCCGCAGGTCCTGCGTCGCGGCCGCGTTCATCGCGGCGGTGACCGAGGCGAGGTCGTGCGTCGGTCTTGCCGCGATCCCGGCGTTCAGCAGGTCGACGCGCTGGACCGGACCGTAGCTCCACTCGCTGTCGGAGCTGCCCCAGCCCCGCGCCGGCTTGTTGTTCCAGTTCACCAGGGCGCCGCTCGCCGGGTTGATCTGCTGCGGATGCGCGGAGGCCGGGAGGTAGCCGCGCCACTCGTACCCGCCGGTGCCCTTCGTCGGCAGGCGGGGATCGACCCGGGGATGGCGCCTGGGCAGGAGCCCCGCCGAGTACATCGCGATGTCGCGGTCGTCCGCGTAGGCCGCGTTGAACGTGAAGGGGGACTTGGCGGCCGCGGCGATGAACGTCCTCGCCGACCGGACCTTGTTGAGCGTCAGGTCGCGGAACATCCGCTGGAACAGGATGTCCTTGCCGCGGCTCGAGCGCTTGCGCGAGATCGCCACCGTCCTGCCGGCGACCTTCGCGTAGCCGAGGACGGGGCCGTGCACGGTCGAGCGGATCGTGACGCTGCGCTTGCGTCCCGCGATCCTCCCGACGGTCAGCCGCTGCATCCTGCGGCACGTGCCCTTGTAGCGGTAGCGCAACCGCGAGCCACCGCAGAGCGTCTCGACGTAGTGGTCGACGAGGTCGTTCCCCGCCGAGGTCAACGACCACGCGAAGTCCGGACCGCGCCCGATGAGGACGTTGCCCGGGAACCCCGGGGCGGTGGCGCCACGGGCCTGGAAGCCGGGGCCCTTCACGTCGACCTCGAACGTGAGGCCGGGGTAGAAGTAGCCGATCTGCGGGCCGGCGACGAAGAGCGGGTGGCCGCCGGTCGCGCGCTTGCCGGAGACGAGGAGGAAGTTGCTCGCGTACCGGCGAGCGGCGGCCTGGGCCGTCGCCGCGCGCGAGGCGGTGGCGTTCAGGCTCCCGGCGTCGAGCACGACGTTGCCCGCGGTCCGCTTCGGGACGCGGAGGTACGGGAACCGCTTCGTGATGGTGGCCGGGGTGCTGTCGTCCGCGTGCTGGGTGAGGTCGTCCCAGACCCTCGTGCCCGCCGTCCGGCCCAGGCGCTTGCGCAGGGCGGCGAGCAGGGTCGAGCGGCGGGCCTCGTCGCCACCGCCCTCGCCGAAGATCTGCCCGAGGAGCGCGTTGACGCCGTAGACGTCCACGCGGGTCCAGGGCTTCTCGGTGCTCTTCTCGGCCCTGAGCCGCGCGTTGATCCCGCGGACGTACACGTCGATGTCGTGCAGGATCCGGCGCCCGTCCAGGCCGGCTCGCCGCAGCGCCGCGGTCTGCTCGCGGTCGATCTGCCGGTCGGCGGCCTTCGTGGGGGTGAACGTCTTGAGGCCGGTGATCAGGCTGAACGCGCTCAGACCGGGGACGTCGAGGGCGGCGACGCGCCCGGCGTACCGGCCCTGGGCCAGCAGCAGGCCCCGGTCGGCCTGCGCCATCCAGCCCATCGCCCAGGTCACGTCGTCGTGGGTCCTGCCGGTGATGTGCGGCACGCCGTAGCGGTCCCGCACCAGCGTCACGCCCTTGCGGGGCACGGTCTCGGGGACGGCCGGGCCTTCGTCCGCGGCGACGCCGAACTTCGCCGACTTGAAGTAGGTGGTGAGGTCGCCCGGGGTGACCTGGTCGAAGAGCGGCGTCAGGCCGTCGTACATCGCGGCCTGGGTGGAGGCTCCTGGCGGGATCGGCACGCCGCCGGGCTGGCCGGAGGGGATGATGTTCCGCGCGGTGCCGCTGTAGTCGGCGGCGAGGGCCGCGGGGGCGAGCAGCCCGAGCGCTGCGGTCGTGGCGGCGAGGATGCGGCGAGGTACTGCGAACATGGGCGCTCCGTGGGGACGGGAAGGCGCCTCGCGCACTGCTCAGGCTACGCGACGCGGGGAGCGCGCGCACCGGGAGGACGTCCCGGACGGCCGGGGACGGGGCCGGGACAACGAAAGTGACGCATGCGTCATCTTTTGCTACGGTGGTCCGCATGACCGAGCTTCCGTCCGTCGCGATCATCGGTGCCGGGTCGTCCGGCATCGCCGCCGCCAAGGCCCTGCACACGCGCGGCATCCCCTTCACGTGCTTCGAGGCGTCCGACAGGATCGGCGGCAACTGGGTGTTCGGGAACACCAACGGCATGTCCGCCGCCTACCGCGGCCTGCACATCAACACCTCGCGGGAGCGCATGGAGTACTCGGACTTCCCGATGCCGAAGTCCTACCCCGACTACCCGCACCACACGCAGATCGCGGCGTACTTCGAGGAGTACGTCGACCACTTCGGCTTCCGCGACGCCATCCGGTTCTCGACGAAGGTCGCTCGGGCGCAGAAGGACGCCGCGGGCGTCTGGGAGCTCACCCTCGACGACGGCGCGGTCGAGCGGTTCGACGCCCTCATCGTCGCCAACGGCCACCACTGGGACCCGCGCTGGCCGGAGCCCGCCTTCCCCGGGCACGACACCACGAGCATCGAGCAGATGCACGCCCACAGCTACTGCGAGGACGAGACGTTCCGCGACAAGAACGTCGTCATCCTCGGGATGGGCAACAGCGCCATGGACCTCGCGGTCGAGAGCTCCTACGTCGCCCGGCACACGTGGCTGGCCGCCCGGCGCGGCGCATGGATCGTGCCGAAGTACCTCTTCGGCCGGCCCTTCGATCAGCTGCGCAACGACACCCGCATCCCGTTCGGCATCCGGCGGCGCGTCGTCGAGAAGCTCGTCCTCGCCGCGACGGGGCCGCTGGAGAAGTACGGCCTGCCCAAGCCCGACCACGGGTTCGGCCAGGCGCACCCCACGGTCTCCGGGCGCATCCTGGACCGCATCGGACACGGCACCATCACGCCGAAGCCGAACATCGCCCGGCTGCACGACCGCGAGATCGAGTTCACCGACGGCTCGCGCGTGCCCTGCGACGTGGTCGTCTACTGCACCGGGTACAAGATCACCTTCCCCTTCTTCGACGAGGACCTCATCTCCGCGCCGGACAACCACATCGAGCTGTTCCGCCGCGTGTTCCACCCCGAGCACCGCGACGTCTTCTTCGCCGGCCTGCTGCAGCCGCTGGGGGCGGTCATGCCGCTCGCCGAGGCGCAGGGGGCATGGATCGCCGATCACCTCCGCGGCGAGTACGCGCTGCCGCGCCCCGACGCGCTGCTCGCCGACATCCGCGAGGATCACGCGGCCATGGCCAAGCGCTACGTCACGTCCAAGCGGCACACGATCCAGGTCGACTTCGACGACTACCTCGTGGATCTGGCGCGGGAGCGCGCGGCGGGCGCCGCCCGCGCCGCCGCCACCGGTCGTCCGCTGCCGATCCCGGCCCGGGCCCGGGCGGGGGCGGTGCCCGCGTGAGCACCGTCCCGAACACCTCGGCGGGCAAGCGGGAGCGCACCAAGGCGGCCAACCGCCAGGCGATCCTCGATGCCGCGACCGACGTGTTCGCCGAGCTCGGATACGGCGCGGCGACGGTGCGCGACATCGTCCGCCGCACCGATCTCGCGACCGGGACGTTCTACAACTACTTCCCGGACAAGGAGTCGGTGCTCCGCGCGCTGCTCGACGAGGTGACCGGGGAGGTGCGCGTGCGCGTGCGGGCGGCGCGCCTGCGGGGGGAGAGCGCGGAGGAGTTCATCGCCAACGGCTTCCGCGCCTACTACGAGTTCCTGGCGGAGGACCGTCGGCTCTTCTCGGTGCTGCAGCGCAACGCGGGCACGATCCGCGCGATGTTCGACGAGCCCGTCCTAGGGGCCGGGACCGACGATCTCGCCGAGGACATCCGCACCGGCATCGCGGCCGGGCATCTGCCCGAGGTCGATGCCGACGCGCTGGCCGTCGCCATGATGGGCGCCGGGTTCGAGGTCGGCGTCCGGATGCTGCAGGGAGACCCACCGGACGTGGACGCCGCGGTGGAGTTCATCTCGGCGCTCTTCATCGGCGGGCTTCAGGAACTGGGCCGGCGCGCCGACTAGGACGCTGGAACATCTCTGAAGCGCGACTTCGGTCCCGCTAGGGTGTTCCACCGCCTGCCGTCGCTCGACGGACCGACCGACCCGACCCAAGGAATGCCCTGACCATGCGTCGTACCGCCCTCCTCGCGAGCCTCGCCGCCGTGGCGCTGCTCGCCGCGCCGGCCTCGGGCCAGGCCGCGTTCACCACCGGCATCGGCGATCAGCAGCCGACGATGTTCTCCAGCCCGTTCTTCAAGCCGTTGAAGCTCAAGGACGTCCGCTACATCTTCCCGTGGGACGGCATGTCGTTCCCGCAGCAGGTCGCCGAGACCGACGCCTGGTTCGCGGCGGCCGTGGCCAGCAAGTCGCGGATCCTCGTGGCGTTCAACGTCTCCCGCCAGAACAACCGCAAGGAGGTCGCGCCGTCGAAGGCCGCCTACGGGAAGGCCGTGGCGAAGTTCATCAAGCGCTACGGCAAGCACGTCAAGTACTACCAGCCGTGGAACGAGATCAACCACTGCCCGTCCCAGCCCGACAAGCTCTGCAAGGGCAACGCCGGGGCCAAGCGGGCCGCGGACTACTTCCTCGAGCTGAAGAAGCGGGCCAAGAAGCGCACGATCGTCGCCCTCGACGTCCTCGACACGGACTTCCGCGGTGCGGCGAAGTACATGAAGGCCTTCACCAAGTACGCGAAGAAGGGCAAGCCGAGGATCTACGGCCTGCACAACTACTCCGACACGAACCGCAACTCCTCGACGCGCACCCGCTACATCATCAAGAAGGGCCTGCCGAAGGGCGGCCAGATGTGGCTGACGGAGACCGGCGGCGTCGCCCAGTTCGGCTCGTTCAAGTACGACCTCGCCCGTCAGGCGAAGTCGTTCAAGCAGATGTTCAAGATCGCCCGGCAGAACAGCGCGATCAAGAAGGTCTACCTCTACAACTGGACCGGCAGCACCAACGCCGACATGCCGAAGGCCAACGGCAAGGGCCGTCCCTTCGACGCCGGCCTGGTCGGACCCGACGGTCAGCCCCGCCCGGCCTGGGAGGTCGTGCGCAAGCGCCGGTGAGCGCAGCCCCCGCCTGACGCGGGGCCCGGAAGTCCGCGGCGGCCCTCCCCGGCAGTGGGGAGGGCCGCTCGTCGTTGCGGCCAGGGAACGACGGGCCGCTCTCACCGCCTGGTCCCGGGGCCGATGCACGTCCGGGTCCTGTGTCCCGGCGCCGTCCCACGCCGGGGCCCAGCCGACGCGCCGGACCCGCCCGTCATCACGGTCCAGGGTGACGGGCGGTCCGGGCGCGGCGTCCGCCTAGACTGCTCGGCGATGCCTACGTTCTGCCGTCACGGTCGACTCGAGGACCGCTGCCCCGTCTGCGTCGCCAAGGCGAGGAAGGAGGCGGCCGACGGGGTCCCGCAGCGCCGTGGGTCGTCGGGGCCCCGACCGTCGCGTGCACCACGCACGCGGTCCGGCTCCGCGAGGACGCGCCCCGGAGTGACGGTCCGCAAGGAGGCGCGCGCGGTCGAGGACGGGTACGCGAACGAGCTGGTCCCGGGGCTGCGCGCCACGGCGGACGCGGTACGGCTCTCCGAGGAGATCGCGTTCTCCGTGGCGCGCATCGAGGAGCTGTCCGTCACCCCGCCCGGTCGCTACGGAACCGCTGCGGCCCAGGAGGACCGTGAGGAGGCGCTGTGGCTGGCGTTCCAGATCGCCGTGCTCTCGCCGCTGGAGGACGGGGACGACGGGCCGTGGGCGACGATCGACGCCGTGCGCACGACCTGGGCCGGCGGGGAGACGCCCGACCCGGGGGAGATGCCGCTCGGGCCTCGCCCCGGAGTGGACCCGCGCCGCGGTGCCGCGGCGACGTTCACGGCGTACCGGGCCTGGGCGGAGCGCGCAGGCTCGCAGGCGGCGGCGTTCGCGGGCGACGCCGCGTGGTCGCGCCAGCGGCGCTTCGACCGCGCGTTCGAGCGTCTGGCCCTGCCGGGCCTCGCCCGTGCGCCCCGGTTCGAGCTGCTGCTCCTCGTGTCCTGCCTGGACCTCGCGGACCTGGAGCCCTGGACGCTCGGGTTCGGCGCGGACGCCACCGACCCGACGGTGTTGGCGGCCAAGCGCGTGTTCGGCATCGGTGACGCGATCAACCTCTCGCGCCGGGCCTCGGAGCTGTGCGCGGCCGCCGCGGTCCCCGTCGGCGCGCTCGACCTCGCCCTGCGGAACTTCGGGGCGCCTCCGATGACGCCGCGCGTCCGCGCGGCGGCCACGGTCGGGGTGGACGAGGAGGTCCGCGCCCGTGTCGCGGGCGTGCTCGGCGCACTCCCTCCCGGGCCGGACGAGCCCGAGGCGGGCGAGAGCGCCGACCCCGGGTAGCGGTTTCCGACAGCAGGCGCCGCCTCGGACTCTGAGTTGTCGGACGGCCGCCACAGGGTGCGGCCGCGGATGGCGAAGGAGACCGACGTGGCAGCGACGCCTGCAAGGACCGCACGGTGGACGGAGGGGGAGGACCTGGTGGCGGCGACGCTGGCGCGCCATGCGACGTCGCTCCTGGCGACCGCTCGCCGGCACTCGCTCTGCGAGGACGATGCCCATGACGCGTACCAGCGCGCCATGGAGACCTTCCTCCGCAACGCGGGCAGGCTGGATCCGGAGCGCGCCCACCGCTGGCTCCACACCGTCGTCAAGCACGAGGCGATCTCGCTGCGCGCCGACCGGCAACGGGTGGTTCCGCGGACGGCCTACGACTTCGACGCCCAGGTGGGCCACGAGGCCTCGCCCGACGACCGTGCACTGGACCGGGAGCGTGCGGGCTGGATGGCCGAGGCCCTCGAGGATCTCCGGCCCGGCGAGGAGCAGGCGCTGCGACTGCGCGCCGACGGGCTCAGCTACACCGAGATCGCGGGCGAGCTGGGGTGGACGCGGACCAAGGTCAACCGCTCGCTGACCGAGGGCCGGGCACGCGCCCGGACGCGCTTCGCGCTGCTGGAGAGCGGCCGGGGGTGCGAGCGCTGGGCGCCGACGCTCGAGCGCCTGCGTGAGGGCGGCGCCGCCGCGCCGGATCTGGCGGGCGCCCGCCGCCATCTGCGGATCTGCCCGGCCTGCCGCGCCACGGTCCGCGCGATGCACGACCGCGAGGCGCCGATGGCGGGCATCGCGCCGCTGGGACTCGTGGGGTTCGTGGCGTGGTGGCAGGAGCGCGCGGTGTCGGCGACCGTGCGGGTCCAGATGGTGGCCGAGACCCTGATGTCGGCCAAGGGCATGGCCGTCGCGGCCTCTGCCGCGGCGTTGACCAGCGGTGGCGTCGCGGCCGTCGACCGCCTGGTCGAGCCGCCGTCCCGGGCCACCGCGGCGCCGGTGCACAGCGCGCGTCCTGCCGCGCAGGGTCCGGCCGCGCGGACCGTCGAGGAACGGGCGGCCGCGCGATCCGGCCCCGGAGCACGCTCGCGGACGGTCGGGACGCGTTCGTCGAGCGCCGGGCTCCCGGGATCGCGGTCCGCAGCCTCCGCGGTGCTCCGCGTCGCCGGGCGCTCGTCGGCGGCGGGCGGCACCCGCGGCCACTCCGTGACTGCGCGTCCGGTCCGGGCGCGGGCCCGGGCAGCGGGCGGCGACCCGGCCCCCGCCCGGCGCACGCCCGCCTCGGTCGCAGCGCCCGCTCCCGCCGGGGAGTTCGAGCCCGGGCGCATCGAGGCGAACGGGCGGGCGACCGGCGGCCCGGGGGTCGGCGGGACCGGGACCGCGGTCGGCGGGACCGGGCACGGCGGGACCGCGCACCGCGGCGCCGGGAGCGGCGAGTTGCCGTAGCGCTCGTTCGGCCGCGCCGAACACCCCGCTCCTTGCGGGAAAGGCCTGTCGGCGCGCCCCGCAGGCGTTTCCCGCACCTAGCGGGAAACCTGTCCGGAACGTACGGGTCCGTACCGAAATGCCGTCCGACGTGCGACCTACCTTCCACAGCGTCAGTCGTCCCCCGAGCGTCAGGGAGCTGGAATGCCCCTCTGCTTCATCGAACCCCAGGACGCGATTCGCGTCATCGCAGAGTCCGTCGGCCGTGAGGCTCGGCGCCAGCTCCTCGGAGAGCTGGTCCGCGCGTGGGTCGACGAGATCCCGGAGCAGGACCTCGATTCCCACTACGCCAAGGCCGTGGCGGACCTCGACGAGCACGACCTGTCGATGCTGGCCGCCTGGCACGCCTCGCTGGAGGTCGGGCAGCCGATCGCCAACCGCGAGTTCCTGACCGGCGTGTTCCCGAACCTCGGGGAGAACCGGCGCGAAGCGCTGAAGATCGCCGCCGGGTTCCGGGGCGAGGAGGCGTTCGACGCCGGGGTGGCCGAGGAGCAGGCGCTGGAGACCGTCCTCCCTCGGCTCTCGCCCGAGCGGGCGACGGAGCTCGCGGGCGAATGCCTCGAGCTCTACCTCTGGGACCGGCTCGGCAGCGACAACTGACGCAGCGCGCTCAGGCGTCCGGGAGCAGCAGGGCGTCGATCGTCGCGATCGTCGCGGCGGTGTCGCCGCGGTGCCAGACCGGCGTGAGCCCCACCGCCTTCGCGGCGTCGCAGTTGTGCGCGAAGTCGTCGACGAACAGGCACGCCTGCGGGTCGTGGCCGAACCGCTCGCACGTCAGCCGGTAGATCTCCTCGTCCGGCTTGCGCATCCCGACGTAGGCGCTGTCCACGACGACGTCGAACAGCTCGTCGACCGGCAGCATGGCCCGCCAGCGCGGCTCCCACTCGCGGACGTTGTTCGTCAACAGCGCCATCGGGACCCCGCGCGCCCGCAGGCCGCCCAGGTGCGCGAGCAGCTCCTCGTTGGGATGGAGGTGACGGAAGTACGTCTCCGTGAAGCCCGACATGTCCACCGGGCGCCCGAGGTCGGCGCTCATCTGCGCGCCGAGCCGCTCGTGGAACGAGGCCTCGGTGATGCGACCGCACTCGAGCTCGTAGAGCGGGTGGGCGCCCTCCCGGTCGTGCAGCGTGACCATCGCCTGGCCGAGGTGCTCCAGCGCGATGCCGGACTCCCGTTCCCAGGCCTTGAACGCGTCGTGGAGCGACGTCGTCAGCACTCCGCCGAAGTCGCAGACGACCGCGCGGATCACGGGGCGACCCGTCGCAGGATGTCGTAGCGCCCCACGCCGTGGCGGCCGTCCATCGTCCAGTGGAAGAACGCGCAGTCGAGCCGTAGCCGGCCGAGGTCCAGCGAGGTGCCGCACAGGACCTCGCCGGCGACCCGCAACGGGTACCCGTCGGGATCGATCCACAGCTCCAGGCCGGCGCGGCGCTGGCGCTCCTCCTCGTCCATCGTCGTCGTGACCCGCGGGTCCTCCACGGTCACCGGGACGCTCCGTTCCGCCCCCTCCGGGGGAGCGGAGAACACGCTCGCGGCGATGGCCTCGTCGGCGTGCGTGCGCTTGGAGCCCGACGGACGGATCGCGGTCAACGTCACCGCGTGCTCGGGGTCGATCCAGACGCCGATGGTGCGGGCCAGCGCCACCCGGTCCCAATCCGGCGCGCCCCACGAGTGGCCGCGCTGCCCGAAGCAGTCCACCCGTCGGCGGCCGCCCCGGACCTGTGCGGACCCCGTGACGTGGCAGAGCTGCTCGTAGCCCTCCATGCCGCCGACGCGGGCTGCCTCGCCATCCGCGTCGATGACCGCCGGATCGCTGAGCGCCTCGAAGCGCAGATCGAACGAGGTGGTGCCGTCCTCGCTCTGGAAGGCGATCGTCCAGGTGCTCAGCGGCTCGACCGTCGTCGTGCGCACCCCTGCCGCGTCCACGGCGGCCCAGTCGGCCGTACCGACCGGGATGCCCCCGGCCGCTCGCACGGCGACGGGTTCGCGGCCGCTGAAGAGCATCGCGAGCCCGCTGCCCTGCGGGTCCCCGTCCTCGCCGGGGGACAGGCCGACGCGGGCGATCCCGTAGACGTCGGCGGCCGGGTCCCCGAACGCGAAGGTCACGGCATCGCTGAAGGCGACGCCCTGGGCCGGACGTGGTTGCTCGGACTCGGCGGTGACGGTCAAGGAAGCTCCCTCGGGGAATCGTCGATCTCGGTTGCGGTGCCGTCCACCACGTCGTCACCTCGGCCCGGCCGTCGCCGTCGGCGCGCCCGCATCGCGGCGTCCGCGCCGGCCGCGCCCGCCGGCCCCGCGACGACGAAGGCCGCCCGGGAGGTGAGGCGCCGGGTCAGGATGCGCCGGATCACCACCCGTGAGGGCGGGGCGAGCATCAGGATGCCGAACACGTCCGAGAGGAACCCCGGCGTGATCAGCAACGCGCCGCCGAAGATCACGAGCACGCCGTCCAGGACCTCGCGGGCGGGGGCCCGGCCGGCCGCCAGGGCATCGTTGAACCGGCGCCACACGGCGCGGCCCTGGGACCGCAGGAGCAGCGAGCCGACGATCGAGTCGAGGATCAGGATGCCGACGGTGTTCAGCGCGCCGATCGCCTGGCCGACCTGGATGATCACGTACAGCTCGGCGATCGGGACGATCAGGAACAGGAGGATGAGCAGGGGCATCAGGAGACCGCAAGGCTACGCGAGCGGCCGCGCGGACCGAGCTGCGGTCAGGCCACGGCCGGCACGACCTGCACACCCGGCAGGCGGTGCAGGCCGACGAGTTCGATCAGCCGCTGGATCTGCGGCTGCGCCCCGCGGAGGACCAGGCCGGCCCCGCAGGACCGCAGCCGTCGGGCGACCATCGCGAGGTCCAGCATCAGCGACGCGTCCGCCCAGGTGAGCTGCGTGAGGTCCACGGTGACGGAGTCCTTGGCCCGCAACGCGCGGGAGAGGGCGCGCCGACGACGGCTCTGGGTCGAGCGGTCCTCGTCGCCCGAGCACATCAGGCATGGGGGGTGGTCGCGGAAGAGCACCACGGACGGCGACCGTACTCCTGAAGGGCCCCGGTCTCAACCGGCGCCGAGACGTGCGTGCGTCGAAGGAGCGCCTGGCCCGGGTCGCTAGACTGGCCCGATGGTCACCGTTGACGACGTCGAGGCCGCCCTGGCGAACGTGATCGATCCCGAGCTGGGGCTCGACTTCATGGAGCTGGGGCTCATCTACGGCGTGTCGATCGACGACGGCCACGTGCACGTCACGTTCACGCTCACGTCGCCGGGATGTCCGATCGGCCCGCAGGTGATGGAGCAGATCGACGAGTTCGTCAGCGAGCTCGACGGCGTGACGTCGGTGGAGTCGGAGATGACCTTCGCGCCGCCGTGGACGCCGGATCGCATGAGCGAAGACGCGAAGTTCGCGCTCGGGTACTAGAGCGGTCCCGTGTCCCGCGGCCGCTTCTGCGACGGCAGGCCGCAACCCCGCCTCTCTTCGCGGTTTCCGGAGTGACATGAGGGCCACGTCGCGCACGCTCGGGATCGGCCGGGTCTCTTCCGCTCTGGTCGTCGCATGTGCGTGCGCCGTCGCGGGCCCGATCCCCTCGCCGGCGCACGGGGCGACGGCGACCACGGGCCGCCTGCTGGTCACGCTCGAGTCCGACGTCGCGGGGACGCCGAAGGCGCAGGCCTCGGCAGCGAGGTCGCTGCTCCGACGGACGGGCGGGCGCCGCGCGCGGCCCGCGATCCCCCAGCTCGACACCGAGGTGCTCGCGCCGCCGCCGGGCGTCCGGTTGAGCACGTTCGCCGCCGAGCTGCGGTCCCAGCCAGGCGTCGAGCGCGTCGAGGCCGAGCGACGGCACGAGCTGCGCTACGTGCCCAACGACCCCACGCTGAGCACGCCGGAGCCGCGGGCTACCGCCCCGGACACGTCGCTGCAGTGGTGGGCGGCGCGGACCGGGCTGTTCTCCGCGTGGGACGTGACCCGCGGGGTCGACGCTCGCGTCGCGATCATCGACACGGGGATCGACGGCAACCACCCGGACCTCACCGGCCGGATCACGGTCGCCGTCGACGACGACGCCTCGGGTGGCGGGACGGCGACGACGGACGAGATCGGCCACGGGACGCACGTCGCGTCCCTCGCCTGTGGCGCCGGCGACAACGGCGTCGGGCTGGTCGGCGCGGGGTTCGGCTGCAAGCTCCTCGTGTACAAGACCGACCTGTCCGACAGCAGCGTCGCCCGCAGCATCATCGCCGCCACCGACGCGGGCGCCCAGGCGATCAACATGAGCTTCGGCACCGACGGGAGCCAGGCGGCGCCGCGGACGCTCGTCGACGCGATCGACTACGCGGTCGAGCGTGACGTCGTGCTCGTGGCGGCGGCGGCGGACGAGCCGGTGCAGGAGCAGGGCGATCCCAGCAACGTGCTGCAGCCGACCGGGACCGGACCCGACATCACCGCCGGACGTGGCCTGTCCGTGACCGCGGCGAACTTCGCCGACCGCCGTGCCAACTTCGCGGGCCTCGGGAGCCAGATCTCCCTGGCGGCGTACGGGGCCTACAACGTCAGCGGAGGGCCACCCGGTCTGTTCGGCGCGTTCCCGGGGCAGACCACGTCGCTGGAGCGCGGAGGTCTGTTCCAGCCGGCGTGCGGGTGTCGCGCCGCGCTCGCCGGTGATGCCCGCTACGCCTACCTGCAGGGCACGTCGATGGCCGCGCCGATCGTGGCCGCCACGGCGGCGCTGGTGCGCGACGTCAACCCGGACATCCCCGGGCTCGGGGTGGTCCGCCTGCTCAAGGCGACCGCCAGCCGTCCGTCCGGGACGGGATGGACCGCCGATCTCGGCTGGGGCATCCTGAACGCGGGGGAGGCGGTCAAGCAGGCTCAGCGGGTCGACCTCCGGCCCCCGAGATCCAAGCTCCGGCGCCCGGCCAAGCCGAAGAAGGGCCGGATCACGCTGCGCTGGACGGCGTCGGACAAGGCCACCAAGCCGCTCAAGGCCAGCGGTCTGCGCCGGGTCGAGATCTGGCGAGCCGCCAACGGTCGCAAGCCGCGCAAGCTCAGGAGCTCGACCAAGAGGAAGCTCACGCTGAAGGTCAAGGCGGGCAGCCGCTACGACTTCTGGACGATCGCGGTGGACAAGGCCGGCAACCGCGAGGCCGCGCCGAAGAAGCCGGATGCGCGCGTGCGCGTCCCGCGGAAGAGGAGATGAGCGCCCACGAGACGTTCTCGGCCTCGTTGAGGTCCGAGGCCGACGCGATCTGGGCGCAGCAGCACGCCCATCCCTTCGTGCGCGGCATCGGCGACGGGACGGTCGACCCGCAGGCGTTCGCGCGCTACGTGCGGCAGGACTACCTGTTCCTGGTCGACTACGCGCGGCTCCTGGCGCTCGGCGCGGCGCGGGCGCCGGACGTGACGACCATGCGGCGGTTCGCGGACCTGACGCAGGCGATCCTCGGCGAGGAGATGGAGCTGCACCGGGCGTTCGCCGCCGAGATCGGCGTCAGCGCCGAGGAGCTCGCCGCCGAGCGTCCCGACCCGCTCACGCGGGCCTACACCGACTTCCTGCTGCGAACCGCGACGCTCGGCGATGTCGCCGAGCTCGCGGCCGCGCTCCTGCCGTGCATGTGGGGGTACGCCGAGATCGGCCGGCGGCTCGCCGCGTCGGTGGGCGCCGACGGGACGGGCCGGGCCCATCTGGACCGATGGATCGCCACGTACGCCGATCCCGGATTCGCCGAGCTGGGCGCATGGTGTCGGGATCTCGTCGACCGACTGGCCCAGGACGCGGGTCCCGCGGCACGCGAACGGATGGTGGCCGCGTTCCTGGAATCCTCCCGGCTCGAACTGGCCTTCTGGGACGTTGGTGGGATGATGCGCTGATGGGATGGGATTTCTCGACGGACGCCGACTACCAGGCGAAGCTCGACTGGGCCCGCACGTTCGTGCGCGAGGAGATCTGGCCCCTCGAGACGATCTTCAACGAGCTCGACCAGGAGCAGCTCGACCGCATCTACGCGCCGCTGCAGGCGCAGGTCCGCGAGCAGGGCCTCTGGGCGGCCCACCTCGATCCCGAGCTCGGGGGGCAGGGCTACGGGCAGGTCAAGCTCGGCCTGCTGCACGAGATCCTCGGCTCGTCGATGCTCGCGCCGAACGCCTTCGGATGTCAGGCGCCCGACTCCGGGAACAGCGAGATCCTCGCGCTGGCGGGCACGCCGGAGCAGAAG